>JAKEER010000034.1 GCA_022616615.1 Acidobacteriota bacterium | reverse complement strand
TTTCTGCTTTCGAACGACGGTCTTGACGCTGGCGGCAGGCGGCTTCTTCTGGGACATTGACTGGGCAAGGCTCTGCTTGAGGGCATCCATGAGATTGATCACTTTTCCCATCTCGGCTTTCTGCGCGATGACCGGCTCAGAGCCTGCAACCTTGCTCTTGATTACCTCCAACAAGGACTCCTGATAGCGATCCTTGAATTTCGACTGATCGAAAGAGCTGGCTAGGCTATTCACCAATTGCTCCGCTAGAGCGAGCTGGGCCTTTTGCACTTCCGCTGTCTTGATGTCTTCGAAGTAGGAAGCGGCGTTGCGGACCTCTTCGGCATAGTGCAGCGTATTGAGGACCAGGCCCTTGTCTTGCGGCTGGATGGCAACCATGTGTTCTCTGTTCGCGATCACCACCTGCCCAATGGCAATCTTATTCGCCAGCCGCATAGCTTCTCGCAGAATGCGGAAGCCCTCTTCGGCAACCGGCCCGTCGGGCGCTACATAATACGGAGTGTCGAAATAAATCGAGTCGACTTCGCCGGCGTCAACGAACTGAATGAGGTCAATGGTTTTGGTGGTTTCGAGCTTAATCTTCGCCAGATCGGCCTCGTCGATGACGACGTAACGGTCCTTCTCGAACTCATAACCCTTGACAATGTCTTCTTTCTCCACCTTGCCGTGTTCCGGGCAGACCATTTGCTGCCGCAGCCGGAGATTGCAGCCCTTGTGAAGCTGGTTGAGAGAGACCTTGCTTGTGCTGCTGACGGCGTTGTAGAGCCTGACAGGAATTGTGACCAGTGACAGCCTCAAATAGCCGGTCCATGAAGCGCGCGGTGCCATAGCGTTTCTCCTTGATGAGGTCGGCTTAACGATATCTGCCTTGGCAGGCTGCTGTCAAGGGTTTAGGGGCAATCGCGTGCAAACAAGAGTGAGAGATAACATCGCGATTTCTGGCGATCCGTACGTACTTGACAATCGTAATGGCGGATGGTGAAATCTGCACACCATGCCAGACGTGATGCCCTAAAGAGCTGACACCAGTTTCATTTTAGTTTAACGTCCCGCCCGAGCGCCCTATCGGAGGAAGCTCTGATGGCCAAGAAGTGGTATGAGCTGTTTGTCTCGGTAGAACCCGCCAGCCAGTCTGCTGCCTCCGGGGAAGGCAACACGGAAGCGGTATCCAGTGCTGAGGGCACGCCGAGCGCTGCTCAGACTGTGGCTGAGATTGCCTCGAGTATTGCTGCGGAGCCTACTTTTGACGGTTCGGCTCAAGGCCCGGTTTCGTTCGAGGAGATCTACCAAGCAGCAGACATCAGTGCGCCTTCCCATGGCTATACCATTACAAAGATCGCTGAGATGCTCCAGAGCGAGCACATCCGCAACCTCCCGTCCGAGGTCAAGCGCAGTTCCATTCTGCTCGCGCTGGAAGCCGCCGGGGTGAAGCTCAAGGAAGTCATCGAGGATGCGGTCCGCCGCGACAGGGCTCTGGATACTTACGAGCGGGTGCTGCAGAAGGCAGTGGAAGAACTGGAGGCGGCCAAAAAGGAAGAAACCCGGCAAATCGAGTCCGAACTGGAACGAATCATGGCCGAGCATCGTACTCGTCTGCAGGCCAACAACGACGCCCTGGCCCGGGAAAAGGAGCGGTTCTTTAGCTGGCGGATGCAGAAGCAGCAGGAGGAGAAGAAGATCGCAGATGCCGTCGCCCATTTTGTTTCGGAAAACCCGATTTCCGTAGGCGGCTCGGCGGCCTCTGCTCCTGCTAAACTGGCTGGAGGGCAAAACGCCGGCGTGAAGGAGTAGGAAGCGAATCTTCGTACAGCGCTGGCGGCATGAGAATGGTAGGGCGGGCTGTCCTCAGCCCGCCGCTGCGAGGATACTAACGGCGGCGGTGGGGACACCGCGCCCTATCCGGATTTTCAAGAGAGAGGAGGAAGCTCCATGTGGAGACGTTTATCCCGCGTGTTTCGCTCGTTCATCGGATTCTTCATCTCGGTGGCTGAGAACCCTGAACTGATTCTGGAGCAGAACATCCGCGACATGAACGACCAGGTGCCGCGGATGAACGAGAGCATCGCCATGGTGAAGGCTAACGTCAGCCTGCTGGAAAAGGAAGAGTCCAAGTACAAAGCGGACCTCTCCGAGCTGACGGCCAAGGTCAAAGCGGCCATTCAGGCCAACCGGGATGACCTGGCGGGCCGCTTTGCCACGCAGTTGGAGCAGGTGCGCAGCGCGCTGGCGCGCAACCAGGGCCAGCTTTCTACGGCCCGGATGGCGTATGAAAAGGCGCAGTCCGTCAAGAAGGCCTTCTTGATGGAGAAGGAACGCAAGACACGCGATGCCATGAACGCCATTCGCGACCACCGCCGTGCACAGTGGCAGCGCAAAGTGGCCGATGCCATGGAGCAGTTCGAGGTCACGGGCATCAGCCAGACCCATGATGAAATGATCCGCAAGATCGAGGAACAGACCGCAGTGAACGAAGCCCGCATGGAGATGGCGCTGGACAATGTGGACCATCAGCGCGTGAAGATCGAAGAAGAAGCCGAGCAGATACGCGCCAACGAGCTGGTGAAGCAGTTCAAAGTCGAAATGGGCTTGGTGTCGCCCGAACCATCCGCTCCTGTGGAGAAGACCATTGGAGGCAAAGAGGGACAGAAAGTTTCGTGAGCGTGTTGGCGTCCTTTGGGTCCTGCACAGGTACGAGACATGTTTCCCAGGGTTACGCAAGTTCGGCACAGTAGCGGCTGGAGTTGAATTTTACGGATGGCGCAAATTTCCTGACGGGCTGAGTTGGAGGTAAGCCATGGGAATAAAGATCGAAAAAGGTGGCTGGATTCTAATTTTCTTAATTGGGTTGGCCCTGGTCATCTACAGTCTGAACAAATATGGCGTCCTGGACCTGGCCAAGTGGACCGAGTCGCGCTCAGCCTCTTCTGGTGGCACTAAGGAAACTGTGGACACCTCTAAACCATTGGCGCTTCCAGCCTCCGGCTCTGTCGAAACCAGCGAGGTTCGAGTTCGGGTCAACATTTGGGTCGGCTGCGCGGCAGGATTGGTCGCCAATGGTGGCCTGGACACCACGCCGGGCTCTATTTACGCTAGTAAGGGTCTCAAAGTATCTTTCAAGATCATTGATGACTGGACGGAGGGAGCGGCGGCCCTGGCCACCAACAACGTCGATGTCATGCTAACCACGGCGGACGTTTGGGCCAAGGATCAGGCTCAATTTCAAGAAAAGAGCGTTGGCGCGCATGCCTTCTTCATGGTGGACTGGTCACGTGGCGCAGATGGTGTCATCGGACGCCGAGGAATCAATAGCATTGAAGATCTCGCCGGTAAGACCGTGGCCTTTGCGCCGTACACGCCATCCCACTTCCTCTTGTGGAACGGCTTGAAAAGCTCGGGTCTAGCCACTGAACAGCGTAATGAGATCTTCTCCAAGGCGGTGCATACGAAGGATGGAATAGAGCCGGCCACGCTCTTCGCCCAGCAGAAGGTGGATGCCGCCGTGGCTTGGGACCCTGACATGAGCGATGCCGTCTCCAAGCGCGCCGGGTCCAAAAAAATTTACGACACCCGGGTGGCGAACAAGCTGATTGCAGATATTCTTGTGGTCAGCGACCGATTTGCCTCACGGTACCCGCAAACCGTGATGAAATTTGTCGAAGGCTGGCTGGAAGGCGTGGAGTTTATCAAGGGTCAGCCTGCCCGCGCCTATACATTGATTGGAACGATCAAAGACTTCAATATTCCCACCGACCTCGCAAAGGCCATGCTAGAAGGGGTGAGGCTGACCGACTACGCCGATAACCTGGCCTTCTTTGGGCAACCAGGCAGCGATTCCGACTACGCCAATATCTTCAAGATGGCGCAAGAAATGTACCGCGAGGAGCGCTTGATCAAACGTCGATCCGAACCGGAAGCCACGATGGACCAACGATACCTGGCGTCCCTGAGAGATCGCTTCTCTGCCGCCTCCACGGAACCGCCAGTCGAATATAAGGCACCTCCGAAAGGTGCCGTCCCCATCGCTACGCAGCGGCGCTCTATTTACTTCGAACCCAACTCGGCCAAAATGGGGCTCGATTCACGCGCGGTGGTGAGCGAAATTGCCGGCTTCATGCGGGCCTATGAGAATACAGTCGTGGATATTGAAGGCAACACGGATTCCACGGGTTCGCGAGAATACAACATGCAGCTCTCCAAAGAGCGCGCTGAAACGGTGAAAGGCTACCTCATGGAGCACTCCAAGTTCCCCGAGAGCCGAATGCGGACTGCCGGCAACGGCCCGGATCGGCCGATGGACACCAATGCAACGCCTGAAGGGCGAGAAAAGAATCGCCGCACCGACATTAAGGTCTATCCTAATCCAGCACAATGATACGAAAGTGTTAGGCGGAAGTTTCCGTGCTGCGGGGAAGTGTGAGCGTCATGTCCATGATTAAGGCCACACTCTTGTTTATGGTAACCGCAATCGCGGAGATTGTCGGTTGCTACCTTCCTTACCTTTGGCTGAGGAAAAGCCGTTCTCCATGGTTGCTTCTGCCGGCTCCCGTGAGTCTTGCGCTATTTGCTTGGTTGCTGAGCTTGCATCCGACGGCAGCCGGACGTGTGTATGCAGCTTACGGTGGTGTCTATGTTTTGATGGCTATTCTGTGGCTGTGGGGCGTTGACGGCGTGCGTCCTGACCGATGCGACATCGTGGGCGGCTTGGTAGCGCTCACGGGAATGGGCATCATCATGTTTGGCCCGCGGTAGGGTCACGGGTAGGGGCTAACGTGCGAATCCATCTAACCTTTCGCTCCGGGGGACGCTCCGCACTGCCCTGAGCTTCGTCCGTTGTCTAGTACCAACACGCTGGAGATATCGCACCCTTAGATGCATGGCCCATTCGTAATCCGCAAGGAAATCTCCCAACGTGCCAAGCTACTCCTGGCGCTTTCAAGTTGGGGGCTTCTTTTGTTGGTATGGTTTGGCCTCACCCACTGGGAGGCTCTCCCCCCTTTCTCATTGCCTCGGCCTGCCGGAGTCGTCGAGGCCATGGTCCGTCTCTGGACCGAGTATGACCTGCTGGCTAATGTCTTCCAGAGTTGGTGGCGGATCTTCCAGGGGTTCTTCTGGTCTACCGTCGTTGCCATTCCGCTCGGGCTGCTGATGGCCAGCTTTCGCTGGCTGCATGACTTTATCAATCCAGTAGCTGCGCCGATGCGGGCCATGCCCATCACCGCCTTCCTGCCTGCTTTTATTGCACTCTTCGGAATGGACGAATTGATGAAGGTAGCTTTTCTCTGGTTCGGCATGTTTTTTTACTTATTGGCGGTGGTTGTCGAAGAAGTGAACCGCGTGGATAACATCCTGCTAGAGACCGCTTACACCTTGGGTGCCAAACGACGCCATGCGTTTTGGCTGATGTTTCGCGCTTCCTTCCCATCTATATTCAGCTCATTCCGCATTCTCTACGACATCGGTTGGACTTACGTCATCCTGGCCGAGATGGTGAACGCACGAAAGGGAGTGGGCTACATGGTGGAGGCGGCCCGAAAGGTACTGGACTTTGAGCGAGTTTATGCAGGCATTATCGCGATCGGAATTGCGGCGTTCTTGTTTCGCTGGTTCTTGACGTTCTTGGAGCGGCAACTCTTTCCCTGGCGCCGGCTGCCACGGTCTGCCAGCGAGCCGCTGGCCGCGATTGGAGCCAGTGCTCCAGTAAAGGCCGAGGCCCATGGCAAATAAGACCAGGATTTCCTTGCGCAACGTCAGCCGCACTTTCGTAAGTCCAACTGGTGAGAGAGTGGAGGCTCTTCGGGATGTCACTTTCGAGGTAGAAGACATTTACTCCTCTCAGGGACGTGATGTAGGGGAATTTCGTGTGCTGTTAGGGCCTTCCGGCTGCGGCAAGTCTACCATTCTGAGATTCATTGCCGGACTGGATCGCCCCAGCAGCGGCGAGGTGCTGGTGAATGGAATGGGGGTCACCGGGCCGGGTCGGGACCGTGGTATGGTGTTTCAAAAGTATACTTCTTTCCCCTGGCTAACTGTGGCGGACAACATCGCCTACGGCCTCAAGCTTCACGGCACTCCTCCGGTGGAGCGACAAAAGATCGTGGCACACCTCATCAAGGGTGTGGGCCTCTCTGGTTTCGAAAAGGCCTATCCCGAGACGCTTTCCGGCGGAATGCAGCAGCGAGTGGCCATTGCGCGAACGTTGGCTGTACGACCTGAAGTGATCCTGATGGACGAACCCTTTGGCGCCCTGGACGCTCAAACACGCAGCGAAACGCAGCAACTGCTGCTGCGTATTTGGGAGGAGACCGCCAGCACGGTCCTCTTTGTTACTCACGATGTCGAGGAAGGGATCTACCTGGCGGATCGGCTCTTTGTTCTCAGCCCCCGTCCTGGAACCATTGTGGAAGACATTCCAATTCCTTTCGGTCGTCCGCGGGAACCTGCGCTGAAGCAAGGAAAGGAATTCCAAGACCTCGAGGAGCACGTTCTAGCCTGTCTACGCCGCACGCCTGGGCGGGGCCAGGTACGGGTGAGCATCTAATGCCTGAAGAGAAGAGCGCCCCACGGGGCAGCGAGGAGAGACTCGGCTCATCCTTGCGCAGCGTGATGGAACGCGGCGCCGAGGAACTCGGCCTTGACAAAGTCAACTTCGTCAAGGAAGCGTTCAACTGGCAGTATAATTGGATTGGCTTAGCAGGAGCCGCGGCATTCGCCCTCATTTCGGGAACGGGCCTGCCGCTGGCGTTGGCTGCCGGCCTCGAGTTAATCTATCTGAGCCTGGTCCCACAAAGCAGTCGTTTCCGCCGCCTGGTGCGCTCTTGGAAATACGCGGAGGAAAAGCAGCTTCACGAGCAAAGACTCACTGCGATTTTCCACGAACTCCCTGCGGAGATGCGCAAGCGCTACGTCGAACTGGAAGAGCTGTGCCGGGATATTCAGTCCAGTTACGCCCGCTTATCCTCAACCTCGCAGATTTTCGTGCAAAATATGGGAGAAAGACTGCAGGGACTGCTCCACGCCTATTTGCGTCTGCTCAGCTCCCAACACCACCACGAGGAGTACTTGTTTACTGTCGAGCCTGCCGAGATTCAGGACGAAATCGCGCAGTTGCAGGGCGCTCTCGATTCGGATGCGCCCAAGGTGCAGGAAATCAATCGCAAGCGCATTGAAATCCTAAGTAAGCGTCTCGAAAAGTTCGAGAAGATTCGCGAGAACCGCCAGGTGATTGAAGCCCAGTGCGGAGCGACTGAGGACGTTTTGGGATTAATCCGCGACCAGTCGGTGACGGTGCGCGACCCGCAGGAGGTCAGTCATCAACTAGAAACCCTCTTGCACGACGTAGAAGAAACTGAACAGGCCGTACGTGAGGTGGAAGCCATTTTCGACCTGGCCACGCCAGAGTTGGTCGGAATGCCACCACTGCCCGAGAGCAGTCCGTCATCGTCCCCCCCACAACGTACTTCCAGGCCTCCGATTCGACGGGTGAAATGAGTTCATCTCGAAACCGGCGCGGTGCTTGCTGCTTGAGGTAAGATGGAACTACGGTTTGAATGGAATGAGGAAAAAGCCAAAGAGAATCTCAGAAAGCATCGGGTTAGCTTCGAGGAAGCAAAGACCGTTTTCAATGATCCGCTCTCAATGACTTTCCCGGACCCAGACCATTCCTCCACTGAACAGCGTTTCGTCAACATCGGTTGGTCGTCGAAACGCAGAGTCTTGGTGGTAGTGCACACCGAGAGAAATATAGGATTCGAATTGTGAGTTGCCGTAGGGCCACAGTTCGAGAGAGAAATGCCTATGAGGAAAAAAGCCGCTAAGAGCAGGCGTGTGAAAAAAGATGACATGCGTGTTGAGTACGACTTCGCGAGGATGCCAGGGGGTGTCCGGGGAAAGTACTACCAGGACTATCGTGAGGTTCACACAGTTGAAATCCATCGAACGGACGGGACCACTGCGGTTCAGCATTTCGCACTTGAAGACGGTGCAGTCATGCTCGATCCCGACGTACGCGAGTGCTTTCCTGATTCCGAAACCGTCAACAGCGCCCTGCGATGTTTAATTCCACTGATACCCAAAAAGTCTGCGATGAAGTAGTCTGCCTCTACTCTCGCGAGGAACGGCTTGCCGCCCACAGGACTGTCGAGTGAGGCGTACGTCTTTGAGGTGTTCTGCTTGCCATGTCCACAGCAATCAACCAGCTTCCCGCCTGGGCGCGCCAGCTATCCGAGAGCTATTACTCAGGTGCCTTCGCTCTCTTTGTCATTCACGGAAACGTCCGCGACCTGTCTCCGTTCCGGAATTCTCAGGCGGTGGAGTTTTTGCCATTGCACCGCTTCCTGCGGCAGGCTCTATTTGGCCAGCGTGACTTGGTCATCACTTACGACCGCGGCGGCGGGCTGTCGTTTCAGCCGGCCGAAGCGCAGGCCGATTTCCGCCGGGCGCTGGAGGGCTACGACAGCTTTCACGGCACAAGTTATGCCCAGGGATTGCCACGGAATCCCGATGGCGTCTTAAATCTGCTCGACAACTATTTGCGCCTGCGGCTCATGGAGCGGAAGAAGATCGCTCTCGTCATCGACTATGCCGAAACGGTGGTTCCTGCTGGTGACGTCTCCGGCATGCCTGACACCGATCGCAACGCCCTCGTGATCCTCAAACGCTGGGCTCAGAATGCGGCGTTCCTTGAAGCGGACATCACCCTCTGTCTGGTTTGCGAGAATCTCGCCGAGCTCAACCAGAGCATCGTCCAGAACCCTGGGGTATCCTCCATCGCCATCCCGCTTCCCGATGACCGGGAGCGGCTGGAATTCGTCCAACATCAACTGGCTCAAACACCATTGCCTGCAGGCTCTGATGTAGACGCCGCCACGCTCGCAAAGCTGGGCTCAGGACTCAAGCGGCTGCAGCTCCAGAACCTGATTGCCCACTCCGTGCAGAACCGCCAGCCGTTGACCTTGAAGTTTCTCACTCAGCGCAAGAAAGAACTCATCGAAGCCGAGTCGGGCGGACTGCTGGAGTTCGTCCAGAGCCGGTTTGACCTGTCGATGGTCGCAGGCCACGAACCGGCTAAGAAGAAGCTGCGCGATGCCGCAGCCGCTCTCCGCATCGGTCGCACAGACATCTTGCCCATGGGCTACGTCATCTGCGGCCCGGTTGGCACCGGCAAAACCTTCCTCACCACCTGCTTCGCAGGCGAAGTGGGGATTCCAGCCGTGACCTTAAAGAACTTTCGCAGCATGTGGCAGGGACAAACGGAAGGCAACCTGGAACGGGTGCTGAATCTTTTGAAGGCGATGAGTCCAATCGCCGTGATCGTGGATGAGGCCGATGCACAGTTGGGAGACCGGTCATCTTCGGGCGACAGTGGTGTGAACAACCGCGTCTTCGCCCAAATTGCCCAGTTCATGGGCAACACCGAGTATCGCGGCAAGGTGATCTGGTTTCTGCTGACTTGCCGGCCAGACCTGCTGCCGGTGGACCTGAAACGCCAGGGACGCGCTGAGGAACACATCGCTCTGTTCTACCCCGACACGGATGAAGAGCGTCTGGCCATGCTCCGCGCCATGCAAAAGAAGACACAAACCCCACTCCAGTCTGACCAGGTCGAGAAGTACTTTCTGGAGCACTGCAGCACGCTGTCGGGCGCTGACATTGAAGCTGTCCTGGTGCGTGCCCGCATGAAAAGCGCACTCGAGAACAAGCCCGCTGTAGACGAGGCCGACCTGGAAGCCGCCCTCAAGGACTTTATTCCGCCCTCCTATCCCACCGAGATCGAACTGCAAAACCTCGTAGCCGTTCAGGAGTGCACCAGCAAGAGCCTGCTGCCCGAGAAGTACCGCCACATTGACCGCGGCGAAATCATCCGCCGGGCGAGCGAACTGGCAATGCAGACGGAATGACGCGCCAAGGCTCTGTCAAAGTCTAACGGAAAGTCCTGGCGTCCTACTTCATCTTCCTCGCTTGATAGAACGAATGGATGCCGTATCCAAGCATCAGAATTCCAAACGTGAAAGTGGAGATGATGGTGATGTAGGAGATTTCTCCGATGTCCAGGTAACGGCGAAGCTGCTTGTAACCGTTGAGGGTGATCACGATGCCGATCAACAGAAAGATGGCGCCCATCGCCTCATGAAAGAGAACGCGAAGGGTCCGAATCAGATCCTGAAAAGCGTATTGCAGGAGTTTAAGCACGGGTCACTCAGCCGCTGGGTGAAGTTAAGCGCGCAGAATGATACCACAGCCGGCGGGCCCGTGAAGCCGGTCGCTCTCCACGCGCCGGCGCCGCCTGGCTCCAAGGGAGAACAATCTTCAAAGACTTTGCTGAAGGGGACACAGAGGTCTGGCGGCACTGCTCATTACCAGCCGGTGCAATGACCGCAATGACCAGGCTGCCTTGACACGTCCAGATGCGTGGGCGTAACATGCCTCCCGTCTAACTCGAATTCTCGCAAGTATTCCAATCGCCTTCCGATAATTAAGCTGGACTTCGCCGCAATGGGATCCTTGTCTAAAGACCGGCTGGAGGTTACGTGGAAACGCTGGATGACAATCTGAAGCAACTGATGAAAGAGTTGGGAGCAGCAATTAATGACACGCTTTCAAATTCCGACAGAATCAGCGAGGCCATCGCCAAGATTCGAAGCTCCGGATACGACGTGTTTCTAGTTCTGGAGGCCACCATCGGTTTCAACCGCCGCCAGGAGACTGCTGCCGACGAGTCTGCGGACACGAAGGGTTTCGACGGCGAAGCCCAACTGAATATCACTTCCCAAGACGTCAAGTTCCTGAAGTCGCTGAAAATCAGCATCGATGACAGAGAAGTCAACTGAAGCCCGACGCCTGCATGCCACAGATCCTTGCGGCGACCGGCACCGTCTCAAGATGGTACGGCCTGCTATGCCGTTTGCTCTATTTGGCCGGCTTCGCGCCTCCTGCCTGGTTTTCGTCGCGTTGTTCCTGCTGCGCAGCCTTGGGCCTGACTTTCTGGAAGCCAAGTCCAAAACAGACAAGTTTCAGGGCACCGTAGTGGTTGCCGGTCCGAAAGCCATCACCGTGAAAAGTCACGACAACATCTACGTAGTTAGAACTTTTCACTACTCCATCCAGCTCGAACAGAAGATGCTGCGCAAGAAGCCCGAATCGGGTAAGAAAGTCACCGTCCACTACGTTCGAGGCAGCGATCTCGCAGTAAAGGTCAATTAATCCGGCTCCCCTCTCCTGTTTCCACTTCGCGCCTGCTGGCTGTTTGGCCATATTACCTGGACTTGAGCCTGTTTTTGCTCAGGGCCGAAACCGTCACTTCCAGAGGCTGTTCCAGTTGGAAGTCGATCTTGGTTTCCGCCGGCACTTTCACCTGCTTGCCTTTCATGAACACCTGAGCAGCCGCTCCCGAACCTGCACCCACGCCAGCGCCAATGGCCGCACCTTTGCCACCGCCGGCAATGGCTCCGATGGCCGTCCCAATGGCGGCGCCGATGGCTGTTTTCTTGGCTGTGTCCTTCCCGCGCGATGCTCCCACCTGCTGGTAGGTAGTGCTGCTCACTTGGTAGGTTGTGCCCTGATGTTTCAGATTGTCCAGCTCCAGGGTCAACTCGCTTTGCCCAGTGAATTTGCCTGAGGTCTTGGCATTGGCAAGCTTGACGTAAACGTCCGTGTCCTTGGGGATAATCACTTCATTGTTAACCACGATTGGCGCCGCCAAGGAAGCCAGGAAAGTTTCGCCAACCTTGTTCGTTGCCGAATCTACCGAATCGATCATCTGAATCCGAACGGGTGTTCCGGCCGGAACTGTGACAACTCGAGGAGGAGCAATCGGAGCAGGAACGGTAGATGGAGGGGTACTGGCGGAACGGTCTAGCGGTGGCGCAGTAGACGCTCTAGGCGCTTCAACAGACGGCGCGGCCGGACTCTTCGCTTTAGGCTTTGAGGCGCTGTATGGAGCCTGAGAGGTTGCCGCAACCGGAGGTTCGACAGGCTGTGCGGACGCTGCCGCCGGTCTAACTTGTAACAAGTCGTTCACCTTTTTGACTCCAGGAACTTCATTGGCCAGCTTATAGGCCTGAAGATGTGCTGCGTCGCTGGAGACCTCGCCGGATAAGGTCACCTCACCGTTGTTGACCGCGACTTCCACACGCTCTCCCTTAAGTTGGGCATCAGAAGATAAGCTGGCCTTCAGGGCGTCGGTGATCGAAGCATCCGTCGCTGTAGTGGGAGCTTCAGTGCCAGATTTCGTGCAGCCCAACAATCCGAAAACCGCCAAGGCCACCATCGATTGTGCCATCCAGTGATGTAAGTGTCTCTTCATCGAACTCCTCCTTTGCTGAATAGTTTGAATGCCGGCATAACTCAGATCTTATTCAAGCATATCACGTTGCTGAACACTACGACGACAAGCGGAAACATTGCGAAGTTGCGTGAGTTCGGCGGACAGGATCCTGTGTCAAGAGTGGGCAGCGGTCTCGGTGCTGCGTGGGGGTTATTAGTCCGAGCCGTGGCTGGAGGACACGACCTTTGCTTGTCCTCTCCCCTCGCCCCGCTCGGGGAGAGGGGATCGGGGGTGAGGGGCGCTGATTAGGGCCCCGCACAGTGTCCGGCTACTTCTGCACCTAATTAAAAGGAAAAGCCAAACCGCCGTTCGCTGCGCGACTGTTGTTTCCTCTGTGCGAAAATTCGCCAATTCGGGAGATCAAGCCATCGGCGCGTTTCCCCCGAATGGTGACAAACTTGTGGACTCCTATTGGGCGGGGTTTGTCAGCTTGATGATCGAAAAGACGGCACCTTGGGGATCCTGCAGTACGGCGAAGCGCCCCACTTTGGGAATGTCGGTCGCTGGAACCTTAATCTGCCCGCCCAGCGACTGGGCTTTGCTGGCGCTCGCATCGCAGTCTTCTGCCGCAAAGTAAACCATCCAATGTGGAGGGATGCTCCCCCACTCTGCCGTCATTTGCATCATCCCACCGGTCGGTTTGCCACCCGCGATAAACTCAGTGTACTTCATCCCATAGTCCTCGGAGGTTTTCGTTCCCCAGTCAAAGAGCCTAGTGTAGAACTGGCCCGCGACGTCGCTGTCAGTAGTCGCCAGCTCCGCCCAGCAAAGAGTATTCGGCTGGCCCACGAGCTGCGCCCCAATGTGCTTGCGCGGCTGCCAGGCAGCTACCATAGCACCCGTAGGGTCTTGCAGTAGGGTCATGCGGCCCACGTCGAACACGTCAAAGGCCGCCCTGACCACCTTGCCTCCCAGAGCTTCGGCCTTTTTCGCAATGTCGTCAGCACTCGTTACTGAGACGTAGGCCAGCCAATGAGGCGTGATCCCTTGGGCCTTTTGCTCATCGCTGAGGGGATAAAGCGCGGCCACGTCTTTGCTTTCCAGTTGAAGCTTGCTGTAAGACATCCCAGGCCCCATCGAAATCTCTTCGACGCCCCATCCGAACAAGGCAGTGTAAAATCTCTTTGCGCCCTCTGCGTTGGTGGTTCCCAAATCGGTCCAGCAAAAGGCGCCGTGCGCGTGCTGCTTTACTTCGCTCCGCTTCGCCTGACTCATTTCATTGCCTCCTGTGTTTATGGAAAAACTGAAAAACAGATGTGTACGAGGCGCAGGTGTTGAAGGCCTTCGCAGCGGGGGCGCTTGCCTCCGCGTGCCAGATGCGCCAATGAAACCCAAACAGGCGAGAAATCGATCGGTCCTGAAGGAAACTGCGGCCTTTGGTTCGGGCGTGACTAGCGCTAAAGAGATACTATCATCATAGCGTGAGTTTACTTTGGGGCCAACCTGGATTCAGGGGAGACAGCATGGTCAAAGTCCCGTGATGTTGTCAGTGGCACTCCGCCTAACGCAACCGCTGAACCCCAGCGTTGTCATTTCCTTGAGAAGCACCTCTATGGAAATGACGTTGCGCCTTTCCAATGTGACAACTCCTGAGCTGTCCCTTCTTTGTGCCAATAGCTCTCCCCTCAAGGGTTTTAAGGCAGCGTGGCGACTGCAACTGCTGGTTGCCGAAGGACTTGCAAAAGGGGTTGGCAGTTCGGCCAGGGTCTTCGAAATGAAGAGCTTCGAGTGTATGGCCATCCAAATTCCACTTCTGCCACCAGGAGATAGATTATGGCTCTAACGCTTTCCAGAAAAGAAATCGGACTGATCTACAGACTGCTTCGCAACACGAATGACAACCTCTTGGAAACATCTCAAACCGACATCGGCCCTGCAGATGGCGCAGAGGCAGCATTTCCCAAGAGTGCCCGTCCAAACAAACTCATCGCCTCCAACCTGCGGCAGAAGCTTCAGACCGAGCTGGCAATGAAAAGCTAGACCCAGGAATTTCAATGATGCGAGCTGCAAGGGCCGCACCCCCAAGGCCCGGTTGGACGGTGCAGGGGGGCACGACAACCCGCGCGGGTTCGCGAAATCCCTGCCAAGCGCGAAAAAACAGGGGCCCAGGCCTGCAACGCGGTTGCACGGCAGTTGAAATCATGGCAGCTTGAGGCTTTCTCAAAGCCTCAACCTCACGCACGCTGCCTCTGAAGTTCGAATTTTTTCACGGCGCCACCTTTGACATGGGACTCTGACAGAGGCCTTGTGGCACACACTCCTGACTCCACGGGACTCGTGTTATAGTGCGTTGCCGGAGGAGGTGCATAGGGTCTGGTGACTCTCCTGGTCTTCAAAACCTGTGTGTCGCAACCCTGTTGCGATAGGTGGGTTCGATTCCCATTCGCCTCCGCCAATTAAAGACAATAATTACAGTTTTCCGCTGGCGCCCAACATGATGGATCGCTGAGATCTGGCCTCATTCCGTTACCTGAAGTCTCAAAACATTCCTTAGTTCGCGTTGATTTTGCCGGCGGCCTCTGCGAAAATGCGTCTCGTTCCTCTACCCTGCAATACTCACCAAGAGCGTTCAGATTCCATCATATGAGTGGCCTGCAACGCCATCTTCTCCGGGCAGTCCCCCTGCTGTTATTTCTGGCTAGTGTCCTGACAGGCTCGTACGTTGCTGTCCGCCGTCCGGCAGAGCTACTCCGCGGTCAGGCCATTTCTGCGCGAATCCTTCGAGGTCAGACGCATGTCTACAAACTACATCTGAAAACCGGCCAGCACGTTCGCGTCGAAGTTTTCCAACATGAAATAGATCTTGGCGTTGCCGTTGTCAGTGCAGATGGCCGCCGGGTGCCAGCCATGGACGGCAGCGAGTGGGGCTGGGAATCTGTCTCTATTGCCGCCAGGAGTACCGATATTTATCAGATAGAAGTGATCGCTCCTCCCGATGACACGGCGGTGGGACGGTACACACTCGTTACCTCCGCTTTAGATCTCCCATTGGCCGATGTAGAAGACGCCGAAGCTGCCCAGGCCTTGTTCCATCGGGCTATTCAATTGGAGCGCGAGGCCCTTGAATCTTCACAAAGGGTCGCTGCCGATTGTCTGTCAAGGGCTGTTTCTCTGTGGCACGCCTCTGGAGAAAGGCGCAGGGCTGCCCAAGCTTTGCTTCGATTGGGAGACATTTACCATCGGGCTGGCCGGTACCGTGAAGCCGAGGAAGTCTATCGTAGTTCTCTAGAGCGCTGGGATTATCTCCGCGATGACTTTGGGCGAGCAGAGGCCTTGCGCAAACTTTCGATCAACCTGGATGCGGTAGGGCAGAAGGCCGAGGTATCCAGACTAGTGCTTGAGACGGAGCGTCTGCGGGAGCAGCTTAAAGACCGAAGACTTCAAGACCGAAAACTTCAGGCACAAAGACTCTATGATCAGGCAAGCTCTGAAAAGCGAAAAGGAAACTATCAAAGAGCAGTTGACTTAGGCCTGTCTGCTCTAAAGGTCCGGGAAGAGCTCGGTGATTTGGGAGCCGTTGCCTCGGTGCTCCACCCGCTTTCATTGGCGCATGCCGCATTGGGTCAATTCGATCTCGCTCGCGCCAATGCAGAGCGCTTTCTGCAAATTCGTCAAGAGCAGAATGACCAGCGAGGCGAAGCGGCTGGTCACTGGTTGCTCGGCTTCGTCTATGAAAGGATGGGCCGTTACCCTCAAGCCATCGCGAGTCTCAAACAGGCGCTTCGTCTGCGTCAACTTCAGGGAGACCGCCCGGCTACAGTCCACATTACAAGACTCATCGGAGCATGCGAGGCAAAGATCGGAAACGTAACTGGAGCGGTGTCCTGGATGCGTGAGGCTCAACACATCGAAGTTTTCCTTCGCTCAGACCTATCTGCCGCAAAACAGCGAGCCGGATTTTCCGAACATTTGCTAGTTCCCGATGCTGAAGTCCGCACTCTCATACAGTTCCATCAGCGCGATCCGAATTCTAGACACGGTTTGGAGGCCTTTCGTGCCGCCGACTCTGCCTTGGGGCGTCATTTGCTCGAAGAGCAGCCTCGTCTCGAGAAAACCTCCCTGGCTGACCTGCAGGAGATACCGAATCGCGACGGAGTTCTCTTTGAGTACTGGCTATCCGAGATCGAAAGCTACCTGTTTGTTCTTTCTTCTCACGGGTTGAAGGTTTTCACGCTGCCAGATCGGAACCACATTGAGCCTCTTGCCAGGCAACTCTACGGGCTGTTGACCGCGCGAGCCCGCCATCTGCCAGACGAAAGAGCAACCGAGGCACGAAGTCGCATTCTTAAGGCCGACTCAGAATGTCCCAAGCTCTCGCGTCAGTTGGGTGAAATACTATTGCCTGCTGGTGCAATCGCCGAACTGGGTTCGCGTCCGCTCACCGTCGCGGCCAGCGGTGTCTTAGGTTGCCTGCCGTTTGCAGTTTTGCCAGATCCCACCGATTCTAGCAACCGCCTGCTTGGCTTAACTCGCCCGATCAACAATATTCCCTCAGCCGCCGCAGCTCTGGGCCTGCGGCGAAGGCGGACCCGTTCCGCCGACCCAAAGAAGCTCGTGGCAGTGCTGACCCCAGGGCGGTCTGGGCCTGAGACTGGACAATCACTTCCCGATGGAAGCCTTAGCAAAAAGTCTGGTAAGGTTTCCCTGGGAACCGTCCGGAACCTGCATCGTGCCGGATTGGCAAGGCTTCCTTTTGCGCGCAAGGAAACGGAGGCAATTCTAAAACTCGCACCGGCGGGCACCGCCACTCGGATGGAGAGCCGCCCGGAAACTCGCGAAGCCTTGCTGGAGGGCGCGCTCAGCCAGCATCGCATCCTTCACTTCGCGACTCACGGATTCGTTGATACAGACGACCCCGACAGGTCTGGAATGGCCTTATCAACGTCGATGCCAGAGCTGGCCGATGGCCGGGGAATATTGTTCCAGAGAGACGTTTATCGCCTTCAACTGGCAGCGGATTTGGTTGTACTAAGTGCCTGCGACACTTCTCTCGGCAGGGAGTATTCCGCGGAAGCGACCCTGGGCTTAAGCTCGGCTTTTCTGCACGCCGGGGCTGGACAGGTTGTATCTACCGCCTGGAAAATTGACGACGAAGCGACAGCCGAGTTCATGGAGGTGTTCTATCAGCACATCTTCAGCGCCGGCGTCTCTCCATCGGAAGCCCTGCGTTTAGCGCGGCAATCCTTGGCAGGCCGCGACCGCTGGCAATCGCCGTACTTCTGGGCTGGGTTCTTGATTCATGGCGCCGGGAGACCAGGAAGCGCTTTTTTGCAGCAGAAATAGATGAGCCATCCGGTTTGAACTTCATTGACCGCTTGAACCTCGTGGCAGATCTTACTGAAACTGAATCCAGTCGTTTGCGACGCTGGTTGGTGCGATTCCTTAGGGCCAAAGGGGCTCG
>JAKEER010000339.1 GCA_022616615.1 Acidobacteriota bacterium | reverse complement strand
TGATCCGGTAGGGACGCGGTGCTCCGCGTCCGTGTTGGGTTTACCGTCGCGGACGCGCAGCAGCGCGTCCCTACCATTTAATTTTTTCACAGCTTCAGGGGTTGGGGGTGAGGGGGATACCCGTGGGCGGAATTAGCTCCTGAGTCCAGAGTGGATGAGGATCTCGGAGCTCTTGTCACAGCGTTCAACAGTGTGCTCACCTCACCCCTGGCCCCTCTCCCGCGTAGGGGGCGAGGGGAACCGAGGTCGATTGAGTTCTCGGGAACGGAAGGGTTTCGTCACTATATTCCGCGATCCTCAATAGCCTGTCTGTTGTGAGTCGTCAGTTGTCCGTTGACCGCTGACAATGGACCGCCGACAACTAACAAAAACTAATGAAAGTCGAAATCAAACAAACCCAGCTCGAATACGACGGCTTTGTGAAAGTAGAAAAGGCTATTGTTCGGTTTGAACGCTTCAACGGCGGGATGAGCGCAGAGACCACGCGTCATCGTTATTTTCGCGGCGATGCCGTGGCGGTTCTCATTTACGACCCCGCAACCAGTAGCGTGGTGTTGCAGCGCCAGTTCCGTTACACGGCCCATACCAGGACCAGCGAAGGCTGGCTGACCGAGTGCGTGGCCGGAATGATGGAGGAAAACGAGACGCCGCTAGAGGTAGCCAAGCGCGAAGTGTTCGAAGAGACTGGCTTAAGGCTCAAGCAGGCGGAACTCGTGGCTCATTACTTCATCGGTCCAGGAGGCTGCTCCGACCAGGTTTACCTCTACCTGGGCCAAGTTGAGGACGTTACTCAGGCCCTGGGTGTCCACGGCCTCATTGAGGAAGGTGAGGAAGTCCTGGCGTCGTGGGTGCCACTGACCGAAGCTCTAAGGCTTGTGGACGAAGGGAAAATCCAGGATGCAAAAACGCTCCTGGGCCTCGCCCTGCTGGACCGGCGCCTGCGAAGTACGAGCACCGCAGTTCGAAGGTCGAAAGGTGAGATGTAAGGCTCGAGGGCTGAAGGTTGAATTCGCCATTTCCGCTTTCGCACTTCGAACCTCGCACTTCGTCATTCGACCTTCGTCACCCCCACCTTCGGGCACACGGCCTCCAGGGCGCAGCGCGCGCATTGAGGGCGTCGCGCAAAGCAGACCTTCCGTCCGTGGTGGATCAGCCGGTGCGAAAATTGGATCCACTCCTCGTGAGGGATTTTCTTCATCAGATCCTGCTCGACCTTTTCGGGCGTCTTGGCGCGGGTAAGGCCCAGCCGGTGAGACAGCCGGAAAACATGCGTGTCCACCACGATGCCGGAAGGAATGCCGTAAGCGGTTCCCAAAACTACGTTCGCTGTCTTCCGGGCCACCCCTGGCAGCGTCAAAAGATCCGTCATGGTCCTTGGCACGCTGCCTTTGAAATCTGCAAGGAGCCGCTGGCAAGCGGCCTTGATATTCTTGGCTTTGTTGCGAAAGAAACCGGTTGAGCGAATCAGCTCCTCCAAGTCGGGGAGTCGCGCGTTGGCGAGGTCGGCAACGGTTGGATACTTCTCGAAAAGCGCTGGCGTTACGATGTTCACACGAACATCGGTGCACTGCGCAGAGAGCATCGTGGCAATCAGCAGTTGGAGCGCTCCCTGATGATTCAACTCGCACGTAACGTCGGGATATTCTTGCTGCAGTCCTTTGAGAATCTTCGCAACCGGCGGTTTCGATAGTTTCAAGAAAGTCTCCTCTTGGCGGTGTGTAATCAGGAAACCGGATCTCCCGGGAGCAGGAGACCGAAGCATCCCAGCCCGAAAGGGTGCGGATGTTTCGGCAGACCCCTGGTCCCTACGCGTCTTGCTGCACCCGAAGTCTTCGGGCTGGAACTCTTACATTTTGGGCGCCGGCAATATAGCCCAACGCGACATTCTCGGTCAGCAAGAACAAGCGGGCTTTCCGATCGAATGGTCCGCACTCGCTAGCGATCTATATTGCCTTATCAGGTTAAGTAGGTGAAACGTCCCTGAGGCGCCGGCGCCGGCCACATCTCGGCAGCTTTTGGATTGTGGTATGAATTGTCCCGCCGGTTGGTCGCATGAGATGCGCGGCGCAACCGGAGCTCCATGACCTCTCCAGAGAAACCCCAATTCTTGCACTCCTTGGCGGGACTGGTGGTCCGCAACCAGGAAACTCTCTGGTGGTTACACAGCGTCTACGCATTGCTGTTTGGCATCGGCGTGATGTGGCTGGGATACAGAAACTTTGCCTTTCTCCGGGTCACGCTGTTTTATGTTCTTTTCATTTGGATCACCAGCCTGCTCCTTCCGCGGGTGCTGCCCAAGTTGGGGCAGCGTTGGGGCCGGTGGCTTCAACGAGTCATTCATTACTTTAACCGGAACTTCTACCAGCAGATTCTCTTCTTCATTCTTCCCATTTACTACGCCAGCGCCACCCTGCGCTCGCGAAACATCGGGTTCGTTGTGCTGCTGGCAGCGTCGGCTTTGCTGTCGACGCTGGACGTCGTCTACGACCGGCGCCTGTCCGCAAGGTGGAATTTGGCAGCGCTGTTTTTTGCGTTCAATCTGTTTGCCTGTGTCAACGTGATGCTCCCGGTGCTGTGGAGCATTAGTAACCTGGGTGCGCTGTACATTAGCGCAGTGGCTTCGTTTCTGGCGTTTGCCACCTTCTGCTTCCGGCTGTCGGGTTTGCCGCTGTGGAAGGCCCGCGCCTTGATCACGGCGGGTGGCCTATTTCTGATGCTCTTTGTGTTCAGCGGGCGGGCTTATGTCCCGCCCGCTCCGCTGCGCCTGCTGAGCGCCGAATTTGGAAGCAATTTCGATCGGGCCTCGCGTAAGGTTGCCGGCCCACTTTCGGCTGCGCCGGCTAATGCACCGGTCCAGATTGTGGGCTTGACGCCAATTCATGCTCCCCTCGGGCTGCGCGAGCAGGTGTCGCATCAGTGGTATCTGGATGGCATCATGGTCTCTGGCTCTCCTTTCTATCAAGTGACTGGCGGCCGAAGGGAAGGGTTTCGGCTTTGGACCAGCCAGGTTTTTAATCTGTCGTCTTCGAGCGTCATCCGGTTGGATGTTGTCACCGAAGGCGGCCAACTGATCGGTCGAGCCTGGCTGCCGGTGTCCCGCTAAGGGGGATTGTTCATTCGGGCCTAGGTAGATTCTGTCGCAAAACTCGAAACGCCGGTCTCAATGCGGCTTTGCCGCTTGATGTGCGGAAAGGCTCTGCCTTTCCGTTGGGTGCGCCTACTTCCAGTTCAATTCTCCGTTCGCCTGAAGCCGCGCCTGGGGCGCAGCTTCAGGCGAACGGAGGAGTCTAGAGAAGAAATTCCGGCTATTGCGGAAAGGCACAGCCTTTCCCCACATCGGGCGGCGGAGCCGCTCTGTGGAAGCGGGTTTGGGTGTTTCGCGACAGAAACTAGCTAAGCTAGATTCGACGGGCGAGGTTACCGGGTTAACCGCAGAATGCCTTGTGGTAATTTAGAAACGCTGCTCGAGAGGTACCCTTGCCGGGCGACACTCTGCAAGCAGCCACTTCCTGCGGCTCGATCACGATTTCTGCTGACGCTTATCAGGAAGTCCTGACGCATGGTCCGGGTCTGCCTGGATCAAAGGAGGGTTCCGAGGCCTCCTCGATTCAAACCAGTCCACCCAATAATACAGCGGATCTGGCTTGAAAAACCTTATCGACGGCTGGATCTATAAGGATTCGGCTCCTCCGGAGCCCGGCGAAAAATCTGATTTCACGCATCCAACCCCAGTTTCTTGTCTCGGGATTGTAGCAACGCATGAGCGAACATCGCGCTGATTTGAAGCTCCAGCCAAACCGTGGTGAGGACACGGACCGGAGATACGCAGGGGAACTTGTAACGACGCACCCACGTCACAATGCGAGACCAGCTCTGATCGATGTCAGCCCGAGTAAACACCCGGCGTCCGGCATAGAAAAGATTCCATTTCTGCCAATAGAGGGTAAAGCGAGAAGGCACTTTCAACTCCGGCAGATGGGTCTTGGCTCTCTTGTAGGCGAGCTGGAGCTCAGACACGGTCAAACGCCGCTGAACGCTCTCATAAATCCGTGTCATCTCGTGCACCAATTGCTCCTCTGTAGCACTGCGCGGACGTGTGGACAACCAGAGTTCTTGCATTTCCCAGAGAAGCGCGACCATCCCTTTGAGATAGGAGGCAATCTCGCCAACGCGCATTTTTGCAAAAGTCCAGCGAGTTGGCACAGAAACTCCATGACGCATAGCCCTGCGGCTCTTGCGCCGAAAGAATCCAGCCATCATGGGATGGCGCTTCTCCAGGATGGCGGCATTCTTGTACCAGATGAAGTTCCGCAAAATATTCCAGTAATTGCGTGGTGAGGCGCGAGAGAGGACCCGCTTCATATTCTCGAAACTGTAGAAGGTCTCCCAAGCCTCATGGTAAAGCGTCGTAAGCGAGCCGGGCTCAGGGAAATGACGATAGTGCATGGTCTCATGGATCGAGTCGTACTTGTTGTAGTCGGGATCCATGTAATCGCCTCGCTGCTTCATTTCCAAGTGATCGCGAGAACCCGGCAAGGGAATAAGGATGAAGAAAGAGGCCTGCTCGACTTGGATCTCGTGCATCAGCCGCTGGATGTCCCGCCGGATGGATTCCTCCGTGTCGTGCGGAAAGCCTAATATATAGCCGACATGGGTTGCCACCTCAGCCTCATGCCAGGCTTGAATCAGGTTTACATAGTCGCAGGCCTTATTTTGTGTTTTTCCCGCATCCTTTAGACTCTCTGGATTGATGCTCTCCATACCGATGAACACTTGCGTGCATCCAGCGCGCCGAGCCTTGGTCACAAAGTTCTTAATCTTGTAACTGAGAACGTCCACCTGCATCATGAATTGCACAGAGATATTTTCTTGCTCGCGAAGTTGAATCAGCGTGTCGAAGATCTGCTCCCACTGAGCATTGCGGGCAAAGTTGTCATCCGTGAAGAAGTAAAAGTTGACTCGATTCTGCCGCCAGTTCTGGCGGATGGCTTCGGCAATGAAAGCGGCCGACCGGACCCGCATCTTGCGGCCCTGCACATTGATGATGGTGCAGAAACTGCAATTAAACGGGCAGCCGCGGCCGCAGTCAATGGTCCCAAAATTGGAGCCCACAAAGCGCTTCATCAGCCTCTTGTCCAGAAGCGGGATGGGCTTGGTGAAAAGATCAGGCTTGTCATTGACGAAGTCATAAAGCGGCTTGAGTCTTCCGGCAACTGCGCCCTGCAGCAATTCCGCCCATGTTTCTTCCACTTCCCCTTCGACAATGGTCACACCTTCGTCCATCAACGCCTGAATATCAGACGGAATGTCAGGGAGCAGGGACAAATAACCGCTGACGTGGAACCCCCCGATCAAAACCGTGATATCTGCCTTTCGAAACGCACGCGCCAAGTCAGAAGCTCGGGGGAACTGGTTGGTTTGGACCCCCACCAGACACACGACGGTTTGGTCATGGGATCGCCGGGCGTTCCGGCAGATCCTCTCCACCGGGATCGTTTGCACTGTCTCGTCTAGCAAGTGGAGGGTTACCTGCACACCTTCTCCCAGCAGCTTCCGCGACAACACCTCCTCAGTCAGGGCGGCCAGACAATTGAGGGTATTCGACGGCAGCACGCCGCGAAAGTGGGTGACTACATAACCCTCATCATCGTAATTGGACGGTTTGATGAGGAATAGTTGTACCTTCTGTTTCGGTGTGTGTTGGCCATATTTGAAGAGCATGCTTGCCTCGCTTCTCTGGCCCTTTCGAGTCCAGGCTTGGTACCTCGCGGACATCCGCCCCCCACCAGATTCTGACTAGCAGCTGAAGAGACAAGTCTTATGCTAAGGCCTGGGGGTTTGCATGGCAGTTCAGTAGTGCTCTTACGTCTGGTCAGAATTGTTCATCCTGGTCTGTGAGGGGCAGCTGTGAATAAATCAAAATTTCGGCTCCCGTCGCCATCCGATCGTCCAGCATCATCACGGATGAGTCATTGCTTCCGGGCGGACGATGGCGTCGAACTCCTCCGCTGTCAAGTATCCTAGTTTGACGCAAGCTTCCCGCAGGCTACTGCCATCTTGATACGCCGTGTGGGCGATTTCGGCAGCTTTGTCGTACCCAATCTTGGGACTCAGTGCAGTCACCAGCATGAGCGAGCTTTTGACATAGGAATCGATGCGGGCATAGTTGAGGCTGATGCCTCGCACCAAATGATCCACAAAGCTATGGCAGGCATCATGGATCAGCGTTACTGAATGGAGAAAGTTGTGGATGATGACCGGCTTGAACACGTTCAGCTCGAAGTTGCCTTGCGAGCCGGCGAAGCTGACAGCCGCGTTGTTGCCGTGGACCTGCACCGCGATCATGGTCATTGCCTCGCACTGGGTCGGGTTGACCTTTCCCGGCATGATCGACGAACCTGGCTCGTTTTCGGGAATGTGCAGCTCGCCCAGACCGCAACGCGGGCCGGAAGCCAGCCAGCGAATGTCGTTGGCGATCTTCATCAGCGACGCTACGAGCGTGCTGAGCACGCCGTGAGCAAACACCAGTTCATCGTGGGCGGAAAGGGCCGCGAACTTGTTGGGATGCGATCGGAACGGAAGCCCAGTCAACTCGGCGATCTTGGCGGCCGCGCGACCGGCAAACTCCGGATGGGTGTTCAGGCCCGTGCCGACTGCGGTGCCGCCGATTGCCAGATCGTAGAGGCCGTCGAGTGCCGGCTTCAATCGCTCGATGTTCCGGGTCAGCAGACTTGCCCACCCCGACATCTCTTGCCCAACGGTGAGTGGAGTGGCATCTTGGAGATGGGTGCGACCGATCTTGACCACATCGGCGAATTCTTTCACCTTAACGTCAATCGCCTCGTGGACGCGGCGGACGGCCGGGATCAGATCGTTGTGCAGGCGCTCTGCCGCCGCAATGTGCATGGCCGCGGGGAAAGTGTCGTTAGACGACTGCGACATATTGACGTGGTCGTTGGGATGAATGGGGTCCTTGGAACCCAGCACGCCGCCGGAAATCTCAATCGCGCGGTTGGCGATGACCTCGTTCGTATTCATGTTGGTCTGTGTGCCGCTGCCCGTCTGCCAGACCCGCAGCGGGAATTGCTCGTTAAGCTGCCCAGCAATCACCTCATCGGCGGCCCGAACAATCAGCCGCGCTTTCTCAGCGGGCAGGTTGCCAAGCTCCGCGTTCACCAGTGCCGCAGCTTTCTTCAGAATGCCTAGTGCGCGGATCATTTCCGGCGGCATCGTGTCGCGGCCAATGTTGAAATGGATCAACGAGCGCACCGTTTGTGCTCCCCAGTAGACATTGGCGGGCACTCGAATGGTCCCCATGCTGTCAGACTCGACCCGTGTCTGAGCTTGTGCTGTTGGCTTATCCATTGGATCTCAGCTCACCGCCTTTGGATCCACTCTGACGAGTGGCCGGCCTTCGGCTATTCTAGCCCGCGTTGAGATTCTCTTCTAGCCGTTAATCATCACTCTCATCGCAATATTGTGCTAGGTTGAGGATCCGCTTTTGCCAAGCGCTGCAGTTGTCACTCGTCCACCCCAGGGAATCGACGATCTGCTAGGCCTTTGTCTTGGCAGTGGCTCGGATGACAAGTCCGGAAGGCAGCTCTTCGCCGAAGATCCGACTCAAGACTTTGCGTGTCTCGCGCTACTTCACCATCCAGGATAGTCAGCAAGCGATCGGCGTCGGGAGCTTCTTTCAGCTTGAGGCGCACGTGGGTGAGCGTGGAGGTAGCCAGATCCCTGGTGCCATCGCCGGTATGCTGCGCCATTGAAGCGATCGCCTCGCGCGCCTGCGTCAGTGGCAGCAGAACCTCCACCCAAGAAGAGACTTTGCCAGGCGGCAGAACTTGGTTGGCTGGTCCTAGAGTAATTGACGGGCGCCGATCCGCGAAAGACACCATAGCTCGGTCTCGCCACAGTCACCGCAGCGCACCTTGCTGATCAGCGCATCCCCGAGGCTGATCTTCGTCCGTGTTGGCAATAGCTCGAGGCTGGCGGCCGCGCGCCAGATCTCACGCGGCAGGCTGGCGTTGATTCTCGGACCTTTGCCTTTGGACGGCAGGAGGAAAGAGGAAAGGCGCTGGTAAAGATCAATCTGCTGATTACGTTTGAGACCGCCGGCGAGCCGCCCCCAAAAAATCCACCATTCCACTTGGTTCTGGACTCGGTTAGCGAAGGCAAGGCCAGCCGGGTAGATGCGGCGAGACTGCTCAATCCGCCAGTCGTCGCCTGGATATCCGAAACCGGGCCGCAGGCAGAAGCCGCAGAGATTGAGCCATCGGGCCTCCCAAGCGCGGGCTTTCCTCCGGCCTTCCGCTGTTTCCAGAAGAACATCGGCGAGCTTCCGCAGTGTCTCCAAGGGCCAAGAGTTCCGGCCCAAGCCGAGTGTTTGCTCTAATCGGGCTGGAAGCTCTTCCGGTGTAAGCGGGAACTTCAAGCTCCCTGCCGAACGCTTGCCGGAGCAGAGTGGAGGCTTGCTCGACGGCGGCCTCGGGCTGGCCTATGCAATTACGCTCACTATTACGGATACCCGCATGATTGCATCTGCACATCGCACCCGGATAACTGTTACTGTTATTGCAATGGTCCGATCTTATGCGACTGCTGCTAAACGTGTAACGAGAAACCTGCTGTGCTGTTGAGAAAGTGCGTAAGCTTTGACTGCCCACCGACCATACCACCTAGGTCGAAACCCTAAAATAGGTGATGTGGCGAAGGTGGAAGATGCAGTAGTGTGAGCTGCTCCAGAGTATTAACCCACCTTATTTCTTACAAGTACAACTGCAAACACAACTAATGATGCTAAAGATCGTGTTCTTCGTTTTTCTTCTCATGGGGCTAATGTTCGCTATTTCGTCGTGCCAAAACTTGCAAGAGTGGAGTGGACGAACGAAAGATATTAAGGAGGTTGGTGTAAAGACGTCGGGTCTTACTTTTACGATAACCAAAGCCGGCGGATTCCAGCTAACAGATTCAAAGATTCCATTGAAGTGGTTATCTCGGCTCGAATGCTTTGATGATGGGTCTTTTGCCGCTGTCGACCGAAGTGCTGGAGTGATACGCACGTTTCGTGCCAGCGGAGAGTTCGTACAGTATCTCGCACCCAAAGATGTTCCCGTAAACGCCTGGAGACCTGCATGGACAGCGACCGACCCACAAGATCGACTGCTAGCGTGCGACCGCGCAGGCAAGATTTGGAGGGGATTAGTGGACCACTCCTCCTCTTTGGAGATGATAAACCAGTTGCCCGGTATCGGCGGCCTCCCGATTTATGCTGGTCTTGACGGTCGAATCTATTTTGCTGGCTTATATCGGGATCATATCTTCACTCTTCACCTGCTCGGGTCCAATGTTGTAAAGAAGTCCTTCCTGGAGTCTGATGATAACGAATAAGATTCTTTGTCGGGTCTCGCCGCGACGGGACCTTGCTGAGAACTGGGACGGGAGTTCGGCGCGCATCCGACAAAGAATTCGTTGGACTGA
>JAKEER010000338.1 GCA_022616615.1 Acidobacteriota bacterium | reverse complement strand
GCCGGCACGGTGACCGAGATCCTGGCGTAGCTGCCTGCTAGAAGGGTTGCCTTGTCTCTTCCTAAGGCATGTCGAACGGATTTCCTGGAAGGCTGAGTTGAACAAACATGCGAGATATCATTACTTTGCAGTGTAACGAGTGTAAGAACCGAAACTATTCAACCACCAAGAACAAGAAGAAAACTACGGCTCGGTTGGAGTTTAAGAAATTTTGTAATACCTGCCGGACTCATACCGTGCATCGCGAAACGAAGTAGGCAGCGGCCGCTCGTGGGGCGCCCGTGTTCTCTATACAGGCCAGTAGCTCGAATTGGTAGAGCGCCGGTCTCCAAAACCGGATGTTGGGGGTTCGAGTCCCTCCTGGCCTGCCAATTCTCATCAATCGGGTTATACCTATGGCAACCGAAACTTTGGTTGAAAGATCCTCGCTGTTGGAGAAGCTCAGGATTACGCAGCTTCGACAGTTTTTCGTGGAAGTGCGCGCTGAACTGAGAAAGGTATCCTGGCCCGGCCGGAAGGAAGTTTACGGCACGACCATTGTCGTCATTTGCGCAGTCTTTTTCTTCGGTATTTATTTAGGCTTGGTGGACCTAGTGTTGCGGCTGGGCGTTGACCAGATCTTCAAGTTCCTTAAGTAACGCAGCACCAGTCTCTGACAGACGGAGCGGCAATGGCAAAACAGTGGTACATCGTTCACTCTTACTCGGGATTTGAGAGGAAAGTCGCCGAGAGTCTGCGCAGCCGCATCCAGGCGTTTGGTGTTGACGAGGAATTCGGGGAGATTATTGTGCCGACCGAGGACGTCATTGAGATGAAAGGCGGCAAACGAGTCACGAGCTCGAAAATGACGTTTCCGGGTTACGTCCTTGTCGAAATGGAGATGACGGATCGGGCCTGGCACATCGTGAAGAATACTCCGCGAGTCACGGGTTTCGTCGGATCCGGACAGAAGCCTTCCCCTCTCAGTCAGCAGGAAGTCGACCAGATTATTTACCACGCCGAGCAGACCGCCGAGAAACCGAAAGTGGAGCTGACGTTTGAAAAGGGCGAGTCGGTCAAGATTATTGACGGGCCCTTCAACAGCTTCACTGGGACTGTGGACGAATTGAACGAGGATCGAAACACCTTGAAGGTGATGGTGACGATCTTTGGGCGTCAGACACCTGTGGAGCTGGACTACTTGCAGGTGGAGAAGGTTTAGGCAGGGGCGCGCTGCCGCGCGTCCGTAAAACTTAAGGACCCGGAATGCGGAGTAGATTCTAAATGGCAAAGAAAATCACTGGTTACATCAAGCTGCAGATTCCCGCAGGTAAAGCGACACCCGCGCCTCCGGTCGGTCCAGCCCTGGGACAGCATGGCGTCAATATCATGGATTTCTGCAAGGCGTTCAACGCTAAGACCTCTGGAAAAGATTCGGAAGGGCTGATCATTCCCGTGGTCATTACGGTCTATACCGACAGGTCCTATTCCTTTGTGACGAAAACCCCGCCAGCTTCCGTGTTACTGAAGCGGGCATCCGGCATTGCCAAAGGTTCCGGCCAGCCGAACAAGAACAAGGTCGGCAAGGTGACTGAAAAGCAGGTGGAGGATATTGCCAAGTTGAAACTACCCGATTTGAGTGCCCACGATGTCGCGGCGGCGGTGAAGATCGTGAAAGGCACGGCGCGCAGCATGGGCATTGAGATCGTGAGTTAAGGAGTGGAAATGGGTCGCGTGGGAAAGCGGTTTAAGAAGGCCAAGGGCCTGGTCGAGGAAAAGCCTTACAAGCTGGAAGAGGCCATGCCGTTGATCAAAAAAATGGCGACAGCCAAGTTTGACGAGACGGTTGAGATCGCAATGCGTCTGGGCGTCGACCCCAAGCACGCAGATCAGATGGTGCGCGGCACAGTAGTCCTCCCGCACGGTCTTGGCAAGAGCAAGAAGGTTTGCGTCATCGCTTCGGGTGAGAAAGTCAAGGAGGCTGAGCAGGCCGGAGCTGAACACGTTGGCGGCGAGGATCTGGTTGCCAAGATTCAGGAAGGCTGGCTTGATTTTGATGCGTTGATCGCGACGCCTGACATGATGAAGTCTGTCGGCAAACTGGGTAAGGTCTTGGGACCCAAGGGACTCATGCCGAACCCGAAGACCGGAACCGTGACGTTTGACTTGTCGAAGGCAATCCACGAGATCAAAGCCGGAAAAGTAGAGTTTCGGGTGGACAAGACAGCCATTATTCACACACCGGTTGGCAAAGCTTCTTTCAGCGTTGAGAAATTGATTGAAAACACCCGGACGTTGATTGATTCCGTTGTGAAGGCCAAGCCTTCCGCAGCGAAAGGGAAGTACGTTCGCAGCATCTCCATCAGTTCCACAATGGGGCCGGGGGTTTCGTTGGATTTGGTGGCATTTGAGAAGTAAATGGTGTGAGGACTTGGCAGGCAGTCCTAAGCCACTGGATGGCGCTACGACGGATAAAAAAGGTAGGGCGGGTTGTCCTCAGCCCGCCGCAGTAGGATACCCACAGCCGCGCGGTGAGGACACCGCCCCCTACCTTGACCGATTCGCATTTTCAGAGGAGTCATTCATGGACCGGAGTGAGAAAGATAAAGAAATCGAAGCGTTGAACGCAGAATTTAAGGCGGCGAAGAACTTGTTTGTGGCTGGTTTTCAAGGACTCACGGTGAGCCAGGACAGCGAGCTGCGACGCAGCATTCGCGCAGCCGGCTCCAAATATAAGGTGGTCAAGAATACCTTGGCACAACGAGCTTGCAAAGACACGTCCATTGAGCCCTTAACAGAGAAATTCGCCGGAAGCAGCGCCGTGCTGTATAACGAAAAAGATCCGGTGGCGCTCGCCAAAGCGATCACGACTTACGCGAAAGGCAACCCTCTGTTTGTGTTTAAGGCGGGCGTTGTCGATGGCCGCGTGGTCAATCTGGCAGATTTGGACCAAATTGCAACGCTGCCTTCCAAGGAGGAACTGATCTCGAAGCTAATGGTTCTTCTAAATGCTCAGGCGCAGCGCTTGGCGAGTGCCGTCTCGGCCGTGCCCCGCAACCTGGCCGTGGTCATCAACCAGGCGGGCGAGCAAAAGAAGTTTAAGGAATAACTGGAAGATTTTGTGAAAACTGAAATCAAACATCATTGAGGAGGACGGAATGTCTGACAAAGTTCAAAAGATCCTGGATGAGATTAAAGACTTGAGCTTGCTGGAAGCTTCCCACTTGGTGACAGGGCTCGAGGAAGCTTTTGGCGTTTCCGCCGCGGCGGCGGCTCCTGTAGTGGTGGCTGGCGCTGCCAGCGGAGGGGGTGCTGCTGCCGCACCTGCCGAAGAAAAGACCGAATTCACGGTGGTTCTCACCAATGTGGGGTCGAACAAGATCAACACAATCAAAGTTGTCCGCGAAGTGACCAGCCTGGGGCTGAAAGAAGCCAAGGACTTGGTCGATGGGGCTCCCAAGACACTGAAGGAAGGCATCAGCAAGGAAGAAGCGGAAGCCATCAAGAAGAAGTTTGCTGATGCGGGAGCTGCTGTCGAGTTGAAGTAGATTCAGGTTTCTATTGGCCGGAAAGATCTCAAAATCGAGTCAATTTCTCCAGGGGGAAAGTGTGCTTTCCTCCTCTTCCTATTTCCCTCAGAGCCAGAATCTGAAGTCCATTTTTCCAGAACACTTCATTGCTTAGAGCGGAACCTGGCTGAAGCTGTCGCCGGTTCCTAAGGAGTCATCAAGATGGCAGTCGCATCGAATGGGAAAGTGAGAGAGCGCGTTAATTTCTCCAAGATTTTAACCTCGATCCAAATTCCCAACCTGATTGAGGTTCAGAAGAAATCCTATGAGCGTTTTCTTCAAATGAACCTTCTGCCTGGGGAAAGAGAAGACATCGGGTTACAGGCCGTTTTCAACTCGGTGTTCCCTATTAGCGATTTCCGCGGCGTTTCTTCTTTGGAGTTCGTGGACTTCTCGATCGGCAACTGGGAGTGCAAGTGCACCAATCTCAAGGGGCTCTCGCATTTGCGCAGCAGTTGCCGCTCCTGCGGCAATGTCATCATCACGAATCCTTTCTCCATCGATGATGTCGTGTGTTCGAAGTGCGGCACGTTCAGTCGCAACATCTCCACTTTCTGCAATCGTTGCGGCGATCCAGTAAGCTTAAAGCTCAAGTATGACATGTCGGAATGCCAGGAACGGGGCATGACTTACGCTGCCCCACTGAAGGTCACGATCCGACTGACAATTTACGACAAGGACCCCGACACGGGCCAGAAGGCGATTCGCGACATCAAGGAGCAGGAGGTTTATTTTGGCGAAATCCCGTTGATGACCGAGAACGGCACGTTCATCATCAACGGCACGGAGCGCGTCATCGTCAGCCAGTTGCATCGCTCGCCGGGCGTTTTTTTTGAGTCGGCCAACGCTAAGACTTACTTCCTGGGCAAGATCATTCCCTATCGTGGCTCCTGGGTGGAATTCGAGTACGACCAGAAAAACCTTTTGTATGTGCGCATCGACCGGAAGCGCAAGTTTCTGGGAACCATCTTTCTGCGCGCTCTTGGGCTGAAGTCTGACGAGGAATTGATTAGAGCTTTCTACAAGACCGATTTGATCGCCATTTCCGATAGCAAGCTCTATTGGAACGTGTCAGAGAATCTCATCGGCATCAAGATTTCGCATGACATTGTCAATCCCAAGACGAAGGAAGTCATCTGTCATGCCGGGAAGAAGATCTCTCATAGCATCTACAACCTCATCACCAAGGCGCATATTACGCAGGTTGAGATTTCCGCCAACGACTTGGAAGGCTGCTTTACGGTAGCCGACGTCGTCAGCCGTGAGACGGGCGAGGTGCTGCTCGAATCGAATCAGGAACTGAAGCCCAACACGATTTCTGCAATTATCGATGCCGGCATTACGGAGTTTTCGATCTTCAATCCGGAACGTGACGACGCCGGGGTGGTGTTGAGTCAAACGATGCGGAAGGACACGATCAAGACTACGCAAGAGGCGCTCATTGAAATATACCGCAAGATGCGCCCAGGCGACCCGCCGACGCTGGAAACCGCAACGAACCTGTTTGAGGGGATGTTCTTTGATTCGCGGAAGTATGATTTCTCGCGCGTGGGCCGTTTGAAGTTCAACATCAAGCTGGATCTGAACTCTCCTCTGGACAAGCGGACGCTCGAACCTGATGATTTTTACGCGGTCATTCGCTACCTGCTGAAACTGCGCAAGGGCATTGGCTTGGTCGATGACATCGACCACCTGGGAAACCGCCGCGTCCGAGCCGTCGGTGAGCTGTTGGAAAACCAATTCCGCATTGGCCTGGTGCGCATGGAACGCGCCATCAAGGAAAAGATGTCGGTTTATCAGGAAATGTCGACGGCCATGCCGCACGATCTGATCAACGCGAAGCCCGTGATGGCTGCCGTGCGCGAGTTCTTCGGATCTAGCCAGCTTTCGCAGTTCATGGACCAAACCAACCCGCTTTCTGAAATCACTCACAAGCGCCGCCTCTCGGCGCTGGGCCCCGGTGGCTTGAGCCGCGAGCGCGCCGGGTTCGAAGTGCGCGACGTGCATACAACGCACTACGGGCGCATCTGTCCGATTGAAACGCCTGAAGGTCCCAACATCGGGTTGATTTCTTCGCTCAGCTGCTATGCCCGCATCAACGAGTTTGGGTTTATTGAGAGCCCGTATCGCAAGGTGAAGAACGGCAAGGTGGTGGATTACGTCACGGTGACCAACGGCGGGGATTCTGATTTCAAGATTGGCGAGCACCTGGAAAAGAACGTTGTTGAGAATGAAAACAAGGCTCTCCGGACGAAGCCGAAGAAACGCCCGGCTGATTATGAGCCGTACTCGTTCTATCTGACGGCTTGGGAGGAGGATAAATACATCGTCGCCCAGGCCAACGTGGAGTTGGACGGAGAGGGTAACATCACGTCCGATCTCGTCAATGCGCGCCAGGCCGGCAACTTTGTGCTGAAGAATCGCGAGGATATCGACTACATCGACGTGTCCCCCAAGCAGTTGGTCAGCGTGGCTGCGTCGCTAATTCCCTTCCTTGAAAACGACGACGCCAACCGAGCGCTGATGGGCTCGAATATGCAGCGCCAGGCCGTTCCTTTGCTGCGCGCCGACGCTCCTTATGTGGGAACCGGCATGGAGAAAGTGACGGCGCACGATTCCGGAGCGGTGGTTTTGTGCCGGCGCGCTGGTGTTGTGGACAGCGTGGACTCGGAGCGCATCATCGTCCGCGTGGACACAGGCGAGTCAGGCCAGCTCTCCCGTGAAGTGGGCGCCGACATTTATCAGCTCAAGAAATTCAAACGCTCGAATCAAAACACCTGCATCAATCAAAAGCCCATTGTGCGCAAGGGCGAGCGCGTGCATGGGGGACAGGTGCTGGCCGACGGACCCTGCACGGATTTGGGTGAGCTGGCTCTGGGCCGCAACGTCCTGGTGGCGTTTATGCCGTGGCGCGGCTACAACTTCGAAGACGCCATTCTGGTCAGCGAAAGGCTCATCAAAGAGGACTACTACACCTCGATTCACATCGAGGAGTTCGAGATTGAAGCGCGTGACACCAAACTGGGCCCCGAGGAAATTACGCGTGATATTCCCAACGTGAGCGAGAGCTTTTTGCGCGACCTGGATGAGAGCGGCATCATCCGGCTCGGCGCCACTGTGAAGCCGGGCGATGTACTCGTGGGCAAAGTGACGCCGAAAGGCGAAACCCAGCTGACTCCGGAAGAAAAGCTGCTCCGCGCCATCTTCGGCGAAAAGGCCGGCGATGTCCGGGACGCGTCTCTGATCACGCCGCCCGGCATTGAGGGCGTCGTCGTCGAGGTGAAAGTCTTCTCGCGCAAGGGCCAGGACAAGGACGAGCGCGCCAAGGCGATTGAAGATGGCGAGATCGAGAAGCTCGAAAAGAACCTCAACGATGAAATCCGCATCCTGACAGACGAACGCAACAAACGCGTTTGCCAGTTGCTGGAAGGCCAAGTCTTGACGGCCGACTTGGTCAACGAACGGTCGGGCAAACGCATCCTGACAAAGAAGACAACGCTGACTCGCGAGATCATCCAGCGTCTGAGTGCCAAAGACCTGTCGCGCGTCAAGACGGGGCAAAAGGATGGCTCAATTTCCGAGCAGGTTCTGGAAATCGAGGAAATGACCGCGCGCCAGATCGATGTTCTACAGAAACTGCACGACGAGCGAATCGGCAAGCTGAAGAAAGGCGATGAACTGCCTCCTGGTGTGATCAAGCTCGCCAAAGTCTACGTGGCCATGAAGCGGAAATTGTCGGTGGGTGACAAAATGGCCGGCCGTCACGGGAACAAGGGCGTGATTGCTCGTATCCTTCCAGAAGAGGATATGCCTTACTTGCCTGATGGCACCCCCGTGGAGATTGTGCTGAATCCGCTGGGCGTTCCGTCGCGCATGAACGTCGGGCAGATTCTTGAAACTCACCTGGGCTGGGCGGCCAAGGCGTTGGGGCTGCATTTCGCGACACCTGTTTTCGACGGCGCAATGGAGAAGGAAATCAAGCTGCAGCTCGAGAAGGCCAGTTTGCCGACTTCAGGAAAGACCTACTTGCACGATGGCATGACGGGCGAACGGTTTGAGCAGAAGGTAACGGTTGGCTACATCTACATGCTCAAGCTCTCGCACCTGGTCGATGACAAGATCCACGCGCGCTCCATCGGCCCCTACTCGCTTATCACGCAGCAACCGCTGGGCGGCAAGGCGCAATTCGGCGGCCAGCGGTTTGGAGAAATGGAAGTATGGGCGCTGGAGGCCTATGGGGCAGCCCACATCCT
>JAKEER010000033.1 GCA_022616615.1 Acidobacteriota bacterium | reverse complement strand
TTGAAGAGTAATCCGCGAACGGAAACCACATTCCCCGCGGAAAGACCTGTGAGAACAGACCCCGGGACGTTTTCGAATTCCGTTCTGCCAGGCTCGATCCTCACTTGCAGCGTAGTGACTCCTAGAAACGCAGGGAGCCCTGTAAGCACGAACTCGTTGTTAGCAGGCGTGACTGTCTGCACAGTAGCCGTCACTCGGAGGTCCTTCAGTACAACGCTGTCCGTGTCGAAGGAGGGAGGTGGCCCCGTGCTGACGGCACTGCGGCGCTCCACCTGAACTGATTGCCCGATGGCAAGGTCACTCGCCCCATCAAAATCTGCGGGACTCAGGGTGAAGCCATCGTCATCTATGCGAAATCTGGTCGTCGGCAGCAATCGAACCGCGGTCCGGTCGCCAACCTCGAGGCCCGGTGCGTTACTGGCTTCTTGGAGCAGAACCAGTTCGACCTGGGATGGGGCACCTGCAACCGACAAGACCGCGCCCTCCACCTCTTCGTCGGCATCATTGTCCAGGCCTTGAATGCCCTTGGCCACGACAGATCCACCGGCCATGATCCGGGCGTCGACCTCCAAGACCTGCCCGGTTGAAATGCACGAGAAGTTGTTTGGGGGGCAGTTGATTCCGCCAGGGTCATCAAAACCGTCAAATCGGGTAGCGCTATCGGCACGGAACGAGAGTATTCGGCCATCCGGGGTCGGGCGCAGATCGAACTCGCTGTTGGCAGTGCGGACGGCGGTGACCGCACCAACAATGTCTTCCAGTTCCACGAGCGCACCGCCTCCCGGCAAAGCTGCCACCGTCACGCCCTGTGCCACACTCAGGTTCACGCTCAGGTCGGACTGGATGATGCTACTCACGTTGATGTCCACCTGCAGCGCCTGTGGCGTCCCGGCTGCAACAGTCAAAGGAAACGGAGACGAGGAGAAACTCAGCGTGCTTGTCGCAGATGACGTTAGCTCACAAATGGTGTTGTTCGGGCAACCACCGATGGCAGCTCCGGATTGATTGAAAACCGTCAGTCTGGGGCTCGCCAAAGTCAGGTTCATGCCGGGGTAGGCACCCACTGGAACATCGGCCGTGGCTAAGAGGCCCGCATCCACTTCCAAGCGACGCATCTCCATGGTTGCCGGAGAGTCCAGCAGCACGACATTCCCCGGCTGTAAGACCGCGCGCACCACGGTGATCTCAAACGAAAGGACGGTGACGCCTGTTGGGGGCGTGTCGATCACCGTCAGCGTCACAGGGCCCGTATTCGGCGGGGGAATCGGGTTGCCACTCCCCCCTCTCGGTCCACCCTGACAAGCGCTGAGCGCCAGGAGCGCCAGCGGCAGCATTACCGCCTTGCATTGCCTCATGAATTTTCCCTTCTATTGGGATCCTGATCAGCCGTAAAGTGAAAACGACAGAAAGTGTTTAGGATGCGGCACCGCGAGTAACGGCATCCAACTTGCCCGTTGAACGCGATACGATTTAGAAAAGTTTAGATACTTACGCTTCCCTTGAAAGGCCCCGAGATCGCAAAACTCGTGATTTGGGTGAGGCTGCTTGCGTGGCCCACAACCACTCTTGGAGAGCAGCAGTGAAAGCTTGAGGCTCGTCTTCCAGCGGAAAATGATTTGAGTTGGGGAGCACGACGGCCCGGCAATTCGGCAGCAAACGCTGCCATCGCTCAAGGAAGCCTGCCTTGTAACCGTTGTCGTGAGCGCCGTAAAGGAAGAGCGTTGGGGTGCTGCGAAAGACCGAGAGGCGCCCCTCAAGGGACCGGAACAGGTCTCGTTCGGCTCGCAGGCCTAGCAGAAGATTCTGAAGATGCAAGCGTGCCTCATGCTTCCGGAATGGGCCGCCCACGGCGGCCTTCTCTGTCACCGAGAAGCGCCCTGTTTGCCGACCGAATCGTGTCAATATCCTGGGAAGCAAATTGAAGCGCACGTTAACGAAACCGAAAGCGCGGCTGCTCACAATCTTCACGAAGCGGCTCATCATCGGATACTCGTCGAGCGGCCAGGCGAATGTGTTTGAAATAACAAGCCGGCGTATGCGGTCACCTATCCGTGTCGCCATTTCTAAGGCGGAAGGGCCGGCCGTGGCATGGACCACCAGCGTAAAGTCGCGAAGGTCGAGCGCTTGAACAAAACCATGAAGCCAGTCCGCGTTTCGCGAGAACGCCTTGCCTCGCTCCATTGGAGCTTCTGAGAGTCCAAGGCCAGGTAGGTCCACGGCGATGCAGCGAAATTCTTTGCGGAGCGCCTTAATCGGCTCCCGGTACATGAAAGACCACAATGGACTGCCGGGAACCATGAGCAGCACGGGCCCCTCGCCTTCGTCTACGAAGTGAAGATTGGCGCCATCCACCTGGAGCCACCGGCTCGTGAAGGGAAAGGCCTCCTCGGATACCCAAATTGGTCTTTTCGGAGTCGACTTTGCTGCCCCTTCCAGAATCTGCACAGGCAGTTCCTGCGAAAAACCACTGCTATGGCTATCTGACCTCATTTGCGATTCTCCTTCGGTGATTCCTCTCTGAGGTGTGCTGCAAATTGCTGGAGGAACTGCAATCGCTCCTTCCGAAACGCCGGCGAATCC
>JAKEER010000337.1 GCA_022616615.1 Acidobacteriota bacterium | reverse complement strand
TCGCCGGAATCAGCCATTGGGACAGCCTCTCCAGGATTTTTGCCGCCTTTCATTACTTGGGCAGAGAACTCCCCGAGCCTGAAAGGTGGCTTTGGATGACGCCCGTTAGCGCTGGGTTCTTGGGCCTGGAACTTTTCCTACTTGATTTATCTCAGCGAATCAGATCCCTGTCCACTGTCCCTTAGTGCACCGTTTCATAAATACACTAACGTATTTGTGATGGCAGCGATCCCCGGAGGGGATCGATTTGAATAGCCGCGGGTGGAGCGCTGGGACGCCAGTCCCGGAGCGTAACCCGTGGTTAGCGAGGGAACGGATACCAACCCCGAAGGGGTTGAATTCCCGTCCCTGTCAATGTTCAACCCCTTCCGGGTTGGGTCGTCAATGGGGCACAGCCACGGGTTCCGCTTGGCGCTTCACCCGTGGCGATTCAAACTGATCCCCTCCGGGGATGCTGTGAAGCCGTGAGCCAAATACGTGGTCGAATTTATGAAACGTACTACTTAGTGGTGACGAAGTTCACAAAACGGTCAAGTTCACAAAGCGGGCGGGCTCAACGGGTGGCACGGGCCTCCTGCCGACGGCCCCAAACATGGGCGAGACGCTCATGCCGCATCGCTGAAGAACACTCCCTTGGCGGTATGGGTGCAACTACCACTCAACCCCCTGGGTGGCGCACACATGGCGCGGTTTGCCATGTGTGCGAGACAGAACGCAGACATCGCCCAAGACGCGATGTCTGCGCCACCCAACCATGACTTAACAGAGTAATACCTAGCCGTTGGGTGCAACTACCACTCAACCCGCACACCCGCGCGGAAGAGCCGCCAAAGGGGCGAGTCGGGTCCATGCACACCATAAGCTCCGCTGATCACACCTGCTTGCCCTACCGAACTGATGTCGGTGTTCGGGTTGCTGTAATTGGGATGATTGAAAAGGTTCCTGGCCATCAGTTCCAAGCGCAACCGCGAGCCCTTGTCATCAAGTGGGATGGTTTTGCTCAAGCTAGCATTAAAGACGTTAATGCCGGGCCCTTTTATGACATGTTTTGCAGAAGTGCCGAAGCGTCCCACCGGGGGCGTTGCAAAGGCCGCCGTATCAAAGAACCGGTCGATCGTGCGCTGGGACTTCGCCAGATTAGGATCGCGCAGCAGATCAGGCCGCCTGCAGACGAACGCTGGATCACGGGTCTCTGTAAACGCGGTACCCGTTGGATCAGGTCCACACCAGAACGGGGTTAAAAATCGCCCCGTGTCCGCAGTGAAGATGCTGGTGAGCTCCCATCCTGCGATGAACAGGTTGAGAAGACGGCCTCGCGCCCTGTAGTGACGGCTCTTTCCGAAAGGAAGCTGGTAGGTGAAGTTGAAGTTGAAACGATGGGTTGGGACGTCTGAAGCCACTGAGCGTTCTCGCCGGCGATCGAAAGAATTCTCAGAAGGCTCATCCCTTCCCAGGTCACCAATGTCACGGGCCCAAACCCACGAAGTTTGAAAGTAGAGGCCATGGATCATCTGCCGCTCCGCCTTCGCCGTAAGGGCGTGGTACTGGTGCCCGGCGCCGTTGGTCAGATAGCGGATGCTCGAGTATCGCTGAAACAGTCGAGGCTTCTCGATGTAAGGCCGTTCGTCCGGCAGCGGTGAATTAATGTCGTAACTCCACTCGCCTTGCCGGGTGCCTGTCCCAACGTAGGAAAGGCGAAATCCCGTATTCCAGCGGGAGTGCTCGATGGTGAAGTTGTATTGCAAGCTGTAGGGAATCTTGAGATCGGGGTTGAGGGCGGAAGGAAGCGCTACCCTGGAAACATCGGCGGCTGCACTCGCAGGAAAGACTCGAGGAAAGACGACCGTTGGATTGACAACCGGATTGGTGAAAGCGGATTCGTTGAGCAGGAAAGGAATTCCGCCAAAGTCGTGATATCTGGGCACGACATCATAGAAAATCCCAAAGCCACTGCGAAACACCGTGTTATTGTTCCACGGCCGATAAGCTGCGCCGATTCGGGGCGCGAGATTGTTTTTGTCCGTCCGTAAGAGCGTGTGACGCGGCAAGCCAATCTTTCCGGCTTCGACGACATCCACGAAGTCTCGCGGTAACAGAGGGCTGACTTTGGAGAGGGCGCCTTGCGGCACCACGATGCGGCCCGAGTCAACGTCGAACACGGAGCCTAATCCATTCCTTTCCGTCCAGTAGGGGTGTAATTCGTAGCGCACCCCGAGATTCAGTGTCAGTCTTTGAGTTAGTTTTAGCTCGTCGGTAACGTAAAAGTCATATTGATTTCGGCGGCGATTGAGACGCAGGGGCGGAAACGCCCTTGCCATCGTGGTTGGAATCCCTAACAAAAAGTCGGCATAGGCAAATCCCGTGAACCGGTCCGAAAATGTGACGCTGCCAAATAGGTTGGGATCTGCCGCCAGATCGCTCCAGGCCACTCGAGTAAGAGCGCTTCCGAACTTGACGTTATGGCGTCCCTGAAACCAAGTCAGATGATCCTGAAACTCCTGGAGCAGATTTCGGAAACCAGGATCCTGGAAGTTCGTCTGGGCAATGCTTTGTAGACCCAGGCCAGCCCAGTTAATCTCCAAAATGCCGCTGATGTCAGGCAGATGGGGCGCAAGCCCCACTAGACCTAACTGCTCGACCAGCCGCTTCCCCTGGATGTTCCCATGGACCGGAAAATTGTTGTAGGCCAAGCCGTAACGAAATTCATTGAGGACAGCTGGGCTGAAGTGATGGATGTGGGAAAGAGTTAGGGCGCGCGTGCGGCGCACCGCATCGAGCCGCCCAATGGCAGGCAGGTTTCCGTCAAAAGCGCGGACGTTCGCGCGAGTCCAGCTGAAGCGGCCATAAATCGAATCTTTATCAGAAAGATGATGGTCCAGTCGAAGCGTGCCAAGACTCACCGGATCCCACGGTCTTGTCTTGGCTTCGCGATAGTTCTGGCTGCTGAAGACCGCCGCATCACCGAAATTTGGCAGAGGATAGAAACGTTCCTGAATTTTGAGGGAAACGGGATTCAGCCGGTCTGAAGGAATGCGGTTTCCCGGAAAGGGCTGGTCTGTGAGAGGGTCGCGCAGGCTGGTACTCAACTCCGAAAAGTCCCCTTGGCGCCAGGCAGCCAGTGGGACCGTGGGGTTCAGAAAAGTTGTGGTTGAGTTGCCCCTGGAGGTTTCATAAGACGTAAAGAAGAACGTTCGACCTTTTCCGTTGTAGATCCTGGGGAAATAGACGGGCCCCCCCACAGAAAATCCAGGGAAGTGGCTGATGCCTGACTCGCGGACCTCAGCGAACGGATTGCGCGCTTTGAAAAATGGCGTGACGTAATGATCGAATGCCGAGCCGTGGAAGGTATTCGTCCCGGACTTGGAAATCACGGTCACTTGACCCACCGGACCGAACTCGGCACTGTTGTTGGCCATGTCTATCTTGAATTCTTCAACAGACTCGATATAGCTAAAGAGAGGTCCGATCGGTGTCTCGCCCACGCCGTCACTGGCGGTAGTTCCGTCGATGGCAAAATGAGACTGGTTGATGCGGCTACCGGCAAATCGGGTGGCCCCGTCACTTCCCTGAACCACGTTCGGGGAAAGAACCAAGAATGGCATGACAAAGCGAAACCAATTCTGAGGCAGCGCCTTCAACTGGTCAGCTGATTTCCTGTCAGAAATACGGGAGGTTTCGGTCTCAACCAGCGCAGCGCCGCCCCGGATCTCGATGGTTTCCGTCAACTCTCCCAGCTCCAGAAGGAAATCGATGCGGTAGACCTGGTTCGCATTCAGCGAGATTCCTGACCGGCTTATGGGTTTAAACCCGGCCATCTGGACGTTGATACGGTAAGCTCCAGGCTTGAGGAGCGAGACTGTGTAATAACCTTCCTCAGTTGAGGTTGTCACTCGCTTTATCCCGGTATTGACATTGGTCACAGTAACCTTGGCGCCAAGAACGACCGCCCCACTGGGATCAGAGATTCTTCCAGTGAACTGAGCGGTCTGAGCAAAGCCAACACACTCAAGGGTGGTTATGAAAACCACCAGAAGCCGTATACGAGAGAAAGATTGAAGCCCCATCTCTGCCTCAAGTGGAGTAATGCGTCAGTGGCTGTTGAATCTGTGGTACCCACGACGAACGCGCTATCTGCCTTTCCCGTGGGACGAGTGTTCGGGTGCGTGAAAGCCCATGATGAATGCAGGGGACAGCGGTCCCCCAGCGCATTCATCATGCCTACCAGTGTCGCGCAATTCCCGCCGTAAGTAACCCATTACTCAGGCGGGTTATTGCCTCAGTTACCGGGGGGTGGAACGCGCGCTTCGTCGCGCGTCCATCCAGCGTGCGCAGAGCGCCCGCTCCACGCTTGTGCCCTTGCCCCCTCTAACTGAGGCATTACTCAGTGGACTATTTTTCTCTTGACGAACTCAGACCTGTTATGGCGAGCCGCTCGCTCAATCGTGCTTCTAATCCCTGGAGCCATTCTCCTGACTGCCGGAGAGATCCCAAGAGTGCTTCGATGGCGGCCTCTGTTCTTTCGCCGGTGGGTTCCGTGCCTGCAAACAGACCTCGAACCCTGTTACAGAGCTGCTCAACTTGATCGAAAAGCCGAAGAGAAGCCTGTCCCCAATTCCCAATTAGAGAAGATGAGGAGCTTCCCAAAACGGATCGTGCCTCATCGTCCAGGGGCGGTCCGCTCCTGTCAGTGATTGAAGACAAGACTGGCACAAGCAATACACGCAGAGCGCTTAACTGCTGTCTCAAACCATCG
>JAKEER010000336.1 GCA_022616615.1 Acidobacteriota bacterium | reverse complement strand
GGTCTCCGGCGAACCAGGCGGCCATCTTCTTCGGCCAGCCCGAAAGTGTGTTCGGTCCACGCGGCAAGCGGATGTCGATTGAGGCCAGCTAGATCAAACGGAATCGGGCCTTCCACAGCAGCGCGCAGCGCGGGGCCTTCCTGCGGGATGGGCACCCGAATGGCGCGTTGAAGGGTCTCGTCCACCACGTTTTCAGGTTTCACTGTCGCGCCAAAGAGCTTCGTGGCAACGGCAGCCACGGCACGCCGCCGCTCTTCGCGCTTGCCTTCGGTGATCATCGTCGCGCTGGTGCCGATGTGCAGCAGGCGGGGATTGCCGGCGCGCTCGCGGACACGGCGGAGCAACATCGCCACGTCCGCTCCCTGGCGGCCTCGGTAGGTGTGGAGTTCGTCGAGCACCAGAAACTCTAGGGCGGCGGTAGCGCGGTCGGTGAACAGGCGCTCGGCGGGCCGCAGGAGCATATATTCCAGCATGACGTAGTTGGTTAGGAGGATGTGGGGCGGATCGGCGAGGATGCGGTCGCGGTCATCCTGCCTCTCTTGGCCGGTGTAACGCGCAAAGCGAACGGGAGATTCGGCGCGTTTTTCGGCGTAGGCCTGAAGTGCTTTCAGTTGGCTGTTGATGAGCGCGTTCATCGGATAAACAATGATGGCGCGCACCTGGTGCTTCTCTGGGTTTGTGCGCAAGATGTGGTCGTAAATGGGCACCAGATACGTGAGGCTCTTGCCAGAGCCAGTACCCGTGGTGACGACGTAGGGTTCCCAGTGCCGGGCAATCTCAATCGCCTCGTGCTGATGTTTGTAGAGCCGGATGGGCCCGCCATCGGGCTTGCGGAAGAAACGCGCGGTGTTCGCCTGAATAACGCCGCGTGAAGCTAGTTCGTCTAGCGTAGGCCCTGGCTCATAAGCAGGATTCAATTGCAGGATGGGGTCGGGCCAGAGCGCGCCAGATTCAAATTGCTGCCGGACAAACTGGTCGATGCCTTTGTCGCGGATGCGGACAAAGCTCTCGATGTACCGCTTGTAGTCGTCAACGACTCGATCTCGCAACGCAAATACGTCCATCAGCTTTGTTCCTCAGTGTCCTGGCCGGCAGAACTCCGATTCAGCTGTTGCGCTTGTAATGAGTATCAAACCTATCCAGAATCCCGGAACTGAAAAATGCCTTTTTCGCACTATGCGGATTCTCAGGATCAAGGTATCGGATATGAACGTACCGGGAATCCGACTCCAGACTCTTGCGAATATTGTGGTACTTCTTGTCTATCTTGAAATCGGCATAGCGCCCCTGGCAGCGAGAGGTCAGTTCCCAGTAGTCCCATGGGTATCGCTCTCGAATCTGTTCTTCGGTCAATCGCACCGCCAAAGCGCTGGGGTCGGTCGTCACTTTAACAGCCATTGCCTCCTGGGCTTTCGACTTCACGAACCGCAATGCGACATTCACCGCCACAGAGTATCGAGATTCAGGCTGATCGTCCTTGGATACTAGGTCACTCACATACTTTAAGAGGCGTTTTTCCTCGCTATTGAGGACGATGGCCTCAGAGGTTCCTGAAGAACTGACAAACGCCAACGGCATTAAGTAGAAGTTGAAGCGCGACAGATTCTCTCCAAACCAATCGGTGCAAGCCGCATGGAAATTCTTAACGGCGGCAGCGCCAATTTCCTGCAAACGCTCGGCAAAGCGTGGATTCTCGTGATAGAAATGCACGGCCGAGTCGCGCAATTCGCTAAGAACCTGCAGATTGAGCCGAGCATTCTCGTTCAAGGCACCACTCTCACGCAGTTTGTTGGCCAGGTAGTCTAGCCCAAGCGTAAAGGGATTTCCTGCGGCCGTCTTCTTAATTCGCTTCCGCTTCGTGCCCAATCCTTGGCGCACGTACAGGCTGGATAGTCGGTTCTTGTGATCCGCTAGCCATTTTGCCTTGAGCAAGAGCTCCCAACCGTTCACTGCAAGAATCGTGAAGGACTCAGCCCGGTAAGGAAAACTCGGCTTGTTATAGATCTCAATGGCTGCGACCATTGCGGCGATGGCGCGGTCCAGAAGCTCTTTGCTTCTCGCCTTCATATTTTGCATGCCTCTGGTTCTGCGGATCTTTAGCGTTCGAGCAAACCGACCAAGTGCTCCTGAACTTCCGAGCTCAATTGTACGAGTCCCTGAACAACATTCGTGAATTCTGACAGGCGAAAATAGTCATCTGGATTAGCCTGCGCGAAGTCGGTGATATTGACGCGCATGATGATGAATTCGAACTCCGGTGGACGCACCAGACGATCTTCCAAAGCGATGTATGGCGCAGCCTCGTGAGTGAAGAAATTGCGGTGTTTAGTCAAGAATTTGTACCAGGTAGTGTCGAGTGAGAGCTGCTCGCATAGATGCAGAAGAAAATTGTGCGTGCTGAGTTGACCCTTCTTTGTCACGATTGCGAGGGTTCTTCCCGAAGGCATTCTCATCTGGGACGGCGGGGCGAAGCCTGCACCTTTAAGGACACCGAAAACGAACTTGGCGAGGAGTTCCAAGTATGCCCGGAACTCGAATAGCAGCGAATCCACAGCCAACAGGGCTTTTTCTCGATCCTTGAATATTTCTTTCCCTCTTACGACCTTGTAGGGAATGCCGCCGGGCTCAGCCTCGGGGATAGTCAGGGGATCCGGGATGCGATCTGCCAAGGAGGATAGCGAGTCCTTCAACACACTCACTGCCATACGGACCATGTAGTCTCTTTGTGCGAGGCAAATTGCTGTTTGGCCCAGATCGTTTTGGACGGCCTGCCTTGCCCCAGCCTTTGCGATCCCATTCGATTCTGCCCTCGTTAGGGCAGTCCAGATGCGTCGCGGGTCGAAAAGAAGGACCTCCGGCAGGAAGTTAATGTGGATGACTGCTTTGGGCTGGGCTCTCTTCACAGTCTTTGGACTCACTCTGATCGCTAATCACTGCCGGGCACAGGCACCATCGAGCGGCCCTTGGGGGCTTCGATGGCGGATTCGCGCTTCTCGCCGGCGAAGCGGTCGGTCTTGGCCAGTTCGTCGTAGGCGGCCAGGACCAGCCGCCGCGTGCGGTACTCGCCGAACCGCTGCTCTTCGTTTTCCTTCAGTCCCCGAAAAGTTTCGCTTGGGAAATCCTCACCAAAAACATCCTTGGGGTCGAGGATGTAACGTAGTTCGTCCCGCGTCACGCCGTAAAGATGTGCAAAATACGCGTCGAGCGCGGCCCTTAGGATTGCGCGGCCGTTTTCATCCCACAGAAAGGGATGTCCATCGTGTCCCATGTCCCTCGCGAAGACCTTCATATCGAATGCGGTGTAAACAAGCTCCAATACGCGGCTGCTGATGAAGTCAATGTCAGCCAGTTCGTAGCTGCCAGGCGGAAGTGTGGCCAGTTGGTTGATGATGAAGAAATTGAGGTTCACACCTCCAACTTTTTGTCTCGCCACATAGTCAAAAACTAAAGAATTGAGGTTCGCAAGAAGGCAGGCTACGAGCTTAGCCTGTTTCTGTGTGGTCAGAATCAACGGCATCGAATTGGAGACGCCACTCCACGGCAGCAACGTGGCGATAAAGGTTCGCTCATTGGTGGGGCTAGTCACACTCTTGAAGCCCAGGAACCATTTGTAGGAATACCAGTTCGGAAGGCGGTCGCGGACCTCGCCTTCCGGAACCCAGTATTGAGGGCGAGGAAGATGGTTGGGATCTCGGTGCTGCTCTAAAGTGGTTTCGACCGGCTGTCCTGGCCTCTTGAGGTTCTGCACGTTGGTTATCACGCTGGCAGCACGATGGTCATAAGCCTGCACCATCTTTCCTTCGTAAAGAGGCACCGAGCCATCCCCGGCGGCAGTCTCAAAGAGTTCACTATCGTTCGACATGTCAAGCATCCGGAGATACTCAATGCCCCAGGGATTTGTGTTGGTCCTCTCGTTCACCAGGATGGGTACCTGCCCATAAATCTTCTTGGTTAGGTCGGCGTCCGCACGTGTACGGAAGATCGGGCAAGTCCGCGTGTTGGGGTTGAGAAGAGCGAAGTCTTCCGGGGCCAGTTCGAAACGGCGAGCGGCGTCGCGTATCTGCTCCGTGCGTGTAAGGTAACAAGCGAACGTGGTCGCGGAGGCAGGTCTCGCACTAATCGTGAACAGTGAGAATTTGTAGCTTCGATGGACTCCTGGGAAGATAGCCTCCCGGTTTTCAAAGTCAAAGAAGCTCGGCAGGACCTGTTCACGATTCAAGTGGCCAAAAAACTCCTTATTCGTGTCGTCGGTAGCGATACCCGTAGGGACGATGATCCCGGCGCGAGCCTGTCTATTCAGCAGAGTTCGAGCTAGTTCCGCAAAAAGCGCATAGGTATTGATGTCGCCAACCGCAGTAAGCGGAAAACGCTTACCCTCGCGAATGAACTTGCTGGCGGCTTCGGCGGCGTGCCTCGCAGCGTCGAAGCGCGCCACGCGCGCCCGCTTCACTGGGTCATCGCTTTTTCTATGCTCTTCGATCCTTTTTGTGCGCTCCGCCTTGTTTGGAGCTGTCGCGATGTAGGGATCGTCCGCCCAAAATTCCTCTTCCTGCAATTTGATTCGCTCCCAAGGAGGATTCCCCAGCACTACATCAAAACCGCCCTTGGCGAACACCTCCGGGAACTCCAGCCGCCAATGGAAGAAGCGCCGCTCAAAGCATAGAGCATTGGCATACCCAGTCATCTGAGGGCGGTCTTTCCCGTGGAGCAGATAGTCCATGAAGGTCTCGTGCGTAGAGACAACGGGATCGTCATGCTTCGTAAGCGGGACGAAGAAAGCAGCGGTCCAGAGATTAGCGGCAGTCCAATCGTGCAGCCAAACCTTCTGCTCCCGGGCCTTGCGGTAGAGATCCTCTTTGCGGCGCACGTCTTCGGGTTTGTCCTCAGCAAAGTCCAGTGCCTCGGCACCGGCCTTCGCAAAGGCGTGCAAGTGCTCTCCCGCATCAAAGTCGAAGCGCCGAAGCAGGGTCTCGCGTTCCTTCTTGTTACGCTTCTTGTAGGCCGCAGCGACCTTCTTGTCATCGCCGGTCACTGGGTTGAACGCTTCGTCGGGAATGCCTTTCTCCAGCACGCTCGGATCGAGCAAGCCGATCAGGCTGTTTCCGCACTTGATGCGGTGATCCAGGAAGCTGAGCGGCTTGCCAATCCAGTGGCCTTCGAGCCACAGCGCCAGCTTGCACAGGTCTACGGCCAGCGGGTTCATGTCCACGCCGTAGATGCAGTGCGAAATAGCATCGCGTACGGCAAGGTGGAAATCCTCTGGCCCGGGCTCGTCCTGGCCGGTGCGAATGCGGGCAAGCTCGCGCCCCAATCGCCGCGCGGCCTCCAGCAGGAAGTGGCCCGAACCGCAGGCCGGATCGCAGACGGCAATGTTCAGGATTGCTCTTTCTTTGGCTGACTTGACCTCTGCTTCCGGCTTTCCTTTGGCCTGCCTCTCGGGCTCGGCCAAGCGATCTTCGATCACGGGCACCAGCGCGCTTTGAATCAGTTCGCGGACTAACTCAGGGCGAGTGTAGTAGGAGCCAGTGGTTTTTCGTTCTCCGCCCTCATGAAGTTCAAACCTCAGCCCTTCCGGCTCTTTTTCAACAAGCGGCTGAAAATCGAGCAGGCTCTCATAGACCGAACCGAGTTCTTCCACGTCGAGCGCCGAGTAGTTGATTCGGTGAAGGATTCTGTCCTCGCGGAAAAGCGATAAACGGCGAATCGCCTTGAGCAGATCGTGGTTGTAAAGCTGTGTGGCTTCCAGGTCTGGAATGGCGCGATAGCTGAATAGCTCCCCGTTGAGCGGCGGGATGCCCAGCGGGTTTTGATCTCGTGTGTCGGAGAAAAGCGAAAATGT
>JAKEER010000335.1 GCA_022616615.1 Acidobacteriota bacterium | reverse complement strand
GCCAAGGACGCAAAGAGCGCCAAGAGCTTGCCTGATGAAGCCTTTCGTAGAAGTACTCGGTCGGCCATCTGGATCTAAGATCCCTGAGTTGAGATTCTCCGCTTCCAAAGGTTCGATTCCCCTTTGCGTTCTTGGCGCTCTTGGCGGTTCAAACAGATGCAAATTTGACCGAATCTTGAACTTCGTTGCTACCAAGTGAACTAGCTGTAGCGGCCGCTCTCAGAGCGGCCAGTCCGTTCTGAGAACCGACCCTGCATCGGACGCTATACGAGTGGGCGCTTAGACTCGCACCCTCAGCTCTGTCCTCCAGCGTTCTTGTTTGCCCGAGACTTGTCAAAAACGGCCACGCAGTTCTTGCCGCTCACCTTGGCCAGATAAAGCGCCTTATCGGCGTTCCCAACCAGCTCGAACAGGTTGCCGGCATGCTGAGGGAAGCTGGCAATCCCCAGGCTGGCGGTCAGTTTCACGGCTGCCCGCAACGCTTCGTCAGGAAAATACCGGCCAGCCACCCCGCTGCGGATTCTTTCTGCGATGTCGCGCGCAGCCGCAATCTCAGTCATTGGAAGAATGACGGCAAACTCTTCCCCGCCGTAGCGGGCTACCCGATCGATGTTGCGCACAGAGTTCTTGATAATCGCCGCGGTCAGGCGCAAAGCCTCGTCGCCTGCCAGATGCCCGTAGGTGTCGTTGTAGTGTTTGAAGTTGTCGATATCCAGCATGATCAGCGAAACTGGCTGCCCGTGGCGCCTTGAGCGTTCAATTTCTTCACTCATGCGGTCTTGAAAAAACCGCCGGTTGTAAAGGTCGGTCAGCGAATCGGTGATTGAAATCTTCCGCAGCTCTTCGGACATTTTGTAATAGTCTGTGCGGTCCAGAGCTACCGATGCATGGCTGGCAACCGACTCGACGAGTCTCAGGTCGTTCTCATCGAAGCCTTCTCCGGGCTTGTCGGTCAAGTTGATCACGCCGATCTTGCGCTGGTTGATCCTCAGCGGAACGCAAAGCAGCGACTTGGTCCTGTACCGCGCCCGCTGTCGCTCCGTGAAGCGCGGGTCGTGATCCACATTCTTCACCAGCAACGGCCGCCCAGAGTCGAAGACCAATCCAGCAACACCCTGGCCTGGTTTGACCCGGAGGTTTTGCACGATTTTCTCGTTCAGACCCTTGACGCACTTGATGGAAAGCTCCTGCGAGGTTTCGTCAAAGATCATCAGCGACGCCTGCTCAGCGCCTGCCAGTTCAGCAGTTTTCATGAGAATGGCGCGATAGAGTCCTTGCGATTCCAACTGAGCTCCGATCGCAAGACTGAAATCCGTGACCACCGACAGAACGCTCTGGTTGTCCTGAGCCTCTTGTTTCATCAGCACGTTCTCCAGGATGACAGCCAGATGCCGGCAATAAGCCTGAAGCAGCTCGACACTTTCCGCATCCAGTGGCGTGTTATAGACCTGGACTACCCAGGCCAGCCGGTTCCGGTGGAGCACGGGAAGGCTTTGAACGCTGTGCACCGACTCAGGATAGCCCAGGCGCAGGATGGGGTAAGTCTCTCCGATGAACAGCGGCTCTCCCTGGTTCAATTCTCCGAACCCAGCATGTTCTGGAAGACGGATTTCCTGCTTGCGAGCCAGTAACGAACCGTACGAGCACAGTTCTTGAAAAGACTCTCCTTCGCCGCCAGTCTGCAAAACGGCGCCCCCTTCGATGTCGAAGAGAACGCCGATTGCCTGCAGCACGAGATGGAAAATCTTCTCCGGGGTAGCTTCTAGGGGCAGCACGCTCGACAGATCGTACAGCGTGCTGATTTGATCCGTCCTCTTCTTGGCTTTGTCTCCCTGGATGGATCCCTTGAAAAAGGAATCTACCATCGACTGAATGAAGCGGGCCGTTCGTTCGAAATACTCGGCATTTTCGAAGCGCAGCGAGTCGTCGCAGTCCTCGAAGAAGTAATCTTTGATGGCAAACTGGGGAGCCACTTTGGTAAAGGCGGAGAAGTCCTGATAATTGCGAAAGACCCTGCCACCAAGAACAACAAAGCGCACCTGGCCTTCGACGCGCACCGGCGCTGCAAAGCTGTAGAGCGAGGCATGGCACTTGAAGGAAACGAACTCGCCGCCCCGCGAGACCTGGTCCAGCATGCCCCCGCAGTCTCGCTCGCACAAGCGCCTCCCTTCCTCACCCTTTTGCACCGCGCTGCAGATGGCGTTAGGCCGGCAGTCGCCAAGCAAATAACGATCCTTGTCGTAGACGACCAGTGTGAGGCCTACCAGCTCCGCCAGCTCTTCGAAAGCCTGCCTCAACTGCCGAAACTGGGGCGACTCCGCCGGAGCAGTTCTGTTCAGCTTAGTTTGTGTCAAAGGGAACAATCCCTAAGTTGATTTGGAAAAGAAACTCACTCACCCAAGCGCTGAAAAATCAAGCGCCTACTCATGATGCATAGGGAAAGGTGCAATCAACCATCCAAATTGGACCGATCCTTCGTCCAATTTCCAGCTTGATCTGAAACAAGTTAGAAAAGCGGAGGGAAAGGGCGATCGGTAGCCCCTGACAAAACGGAAAATCTTTTACCTTATCTGCCGGACGCAGTCAAGGAGAGACAAAGTTTTTCCGGGGGTTCCGTCAAAGTCGCGAGCCCTCCCTTACGGTCGGGCTACTGAACAAGGCCGAGGCTCAAGTCAGTAGCCCGCGCGTCAGCAAGGGCTCTGCCTCGACTCAAGGACTTACGGGACTTTGACGGGACCCTGAAGTTTTTCCGGGAAGACACTGACGCGAGGAGGCGGACTCCGCTTCGTAACCTCAGCGGCTACACGGCCCTCGGGGCAGCAATAAACACGAAGCCTCCGCCTAGTTGGCCGGAGGCTGGGAAACCGGCAAGCTCGCAGCGGCTGTAAGCTGATACAGCTTGTCTCGCAAGCGGCTGTTTTCGAGGGCCATTCCCGCCTGGAGCAGCAGGACCTGCAAGAGGTCGGAAGAGGGAATGTCTCCCTGTCCGATACCGTTGTCGCCATAGAGCAGGGCGATCACTTCTTCCTGACAGACAATCGGAAGCACCAGCACCTCATTGGGCAACCGGGGAGACAGCCTCGCAATCAAGTCGCGCCCCCAGGCGCCCTCCAGCAACGTTCCTCGATAAACCTTCTTGCTTTCGTAAACTATTTTGAAAATCGAGGAGCCACGCAAAGGAACAACCAGACGTTCCGGATGGGATTGCTGCGTGTCCGCCTGCAAGGCAAATCCAAAGCCGCCGCAGGTAACAAGAGAATCCTCTCTAACAACAAAAAACAGACACCGGTCAAAACACTCTGCGGCCAGCCGCATCACCAGCAGCGATACTTCGGTTGATTCCTTCGGGCGCGCCAGCTCCTCGGCGAGTTCGCGAAGCAAATGGATCGACCCGGTGCTGAGGTCTTGCTCTCCTCGCTCAGAACTCTCAAATGGTGCTTCGTCGTCCAGGCCGGCAATCAGGTTCTGCGGAGAAAACGATCCTCCTTCGGCCGCTGCTTTCTTGGGGCCGCTAGTGTCCTGAAGAAAAGCGACGTCGAGCAGCAGATGCTGCGCATCGAATGCAATGTGATCGGGCGGCAACTGCGCATTTGCATGGAAGCTGAAGCTGCCTTCATCCAGATTCACAATCTCATTGACCGTCTCCATCACTTGAAGCTTCATCAGCCCCTGAAGCTGGTCGCGGCTCACTAAAAGCCGCTCCAGCAGAATCTCTCCCAGCGGCTTGCCCGTCTGCTGTTGGTCCTTCAGGCACATCTCCAGCTCAATTTCGGAAATCTGATTCTCGCGGCGCAACAGTTGTCCCAGCCGAATCGCCAAATCCGGTTTTGAAGCCGAAACGACGAACCCGTTCTTAAAGACGATAGTGCTCCGTCCCTCATCCGTGTTCACGTAAAGAACTCCCGTCTTCTGGCTTCCAGCGATGATCTGAATAATGTCAGCCAGCGACAGTTCCTGTAAGTTTCCAAAAATGCTCAAGTCGACCTCACGTCAGTCTCCCGAAAAACGTCCGATTCGCATCAATCAGAAAAAGTCTTGGAACCACTCAATCATTGCCGATATTATCGGCTTGGAGGATTGCCCGCAGACCGGTGAGTGGCGGGAATCCGGCGGCTCTATAAAACGGTGCATTATACTCTCGACCTCTCAAGGAGAAAGACAAAATCATGAGTCCAGCAATCACTCGAAGAGACTTCCTGGCGCAATCCGCGCTCACTGCCTCGTTGGCGCACGTCTGGACGGCCCGCAGCTACGCTGCCATTCAGGGCGCGAACGAAAGGGTGCGCCTTGGCATTATCGGCTGCGGAGGCATGGCCGGCAGCCATATGGCCGGCCTACTGACGATGAAAGATAGTGACAACGTTGAGATTGCCGCAGTTTGCGATATCTACCAGAAACGGCTGGACGCCTTTGCTCAGAAGACCGGGGCCAAGCCTTTCGTGCGCTACAAGGAGCTGCTGTCGCGTAAGGAGCTAGACTACGTGCTGATCGCGACGCCCGAGCACTGGCATCACCAGATGACGCTGGACGCGCTCGACGCAGGCAGGCATGTATACGTGGAAAAGCCGATGACGCACAGCATCAAGGAGGCGCAGGAGGTAGTTAAGAAAGTCCGCGACTCCAAGCAAAAGCTTCAGGTCGGCGTTCAAGGAATGTCCGATGAATCCTATGAAGTTGCCAACGCCTGCATCCGGGAAGGCGCTCTGGGGAAAGTGGTCATGGCTCAAATCGACTACTCCCGCAACTATCTAGGAGATTTCTGGGCCTATGACCTCGACCCGGACGCAAAGCCGGGTGTCAATCTCGACTGGGAGGCCTGGCTTGGGCCTGCGCCCAAGCGTCCATGGGATCCGCATCGCTACTTCCAGTGGCGCCGTTACTGGGACTATTCCGGCGGCGTCGCTACCGACCTGTTCATCCACCGTGTCACGCGAATTCTCAAGGCCGTGGGCCTGAACTTTCCGGAGCACGTCGTGGGCACTGGAGGCAAATGGAACTTCAGCGACAGCATTGCCGAGATTCCCGACACCTTCAACATGCTTTTGGATTATCCCGGCGGCCCGACAGTAGCGCTAATCTCTTCGATGGCCAACGACACACCCATCGATCATGTCATTCGCGGGCACAAGGCAACATTGCAGTTCAACAGGGAAGGCTTCGTTATCACTCCTCAAGAATCAGTCCGTACCGATCTTCCCGATCCGAAGGAAATGAAGCCTCGTGAAGTCCACTTGCTCGCCTACCGAAAGACGGGCGCCGAAGACGTCAAACTGCATCACCGCAACCTGCACAATGCCATTCGCAAAGGCGAAGAACTGAAGTGCGACGCCCTGCTCGGCTACTATGGTGTCGTTGCCGCTTGCATGGGAGTGCAGTCGTTCCGGGAAAGGGCGTATCTGAAGTGGAACCCCGCCAAAGAAAAGGTTGAGAAGGCGTAGGCTAGCCGTAGCGAGCGACCTCAGACCGCCGAGGAGCCGTTGAAAGGAACCGCCAAGAACGCCAAGAACGCCAAGAACGCCAAGAACGCCAAGGACCCACTGGCAGATCTCCTATAAGCCATCCGGGAAACGATGAGCCTGGAAGCTGGCCTCGCCTCGCTAAGTAGTACGTTTCATAAGTTCGATCACGTATTTTGCTTACAGGGTTACGGCATCCCCGGAGGGGATCAATTTGAATAGCCACGGGTGACGCGCCCAGCGGAACCCGTGGCTGTGACCCAGTGACGACCCAACCCGGAAGGGGTTG
>JAKEER010000334.1 GCA_022616615.1 Acidobacteriota bacterium | reverse complement strand
GGGCTGCACCTGGCCCGATTGAGCGAGGACTCCGCTGCTGCAACCCAGTCCCAGCCATAGACAGCCGACCTGGAATAGCTTCATGGCTTCACCTCATTTCGTCGCGATGACAGCACCGGCCCCTAGTCTCGCCATCGTTTTCATGCGCTTGACGCGGTATCGCTTGGCCACACGGCTCACGTACTGAAAGACCTCCGGAGATGAGTATGCTAGTCCCCGCGAAAGGATCGGTGACTCACCGACAAAGTACGCCGCTACCGCCAGTCGCAGGTCGCCTCGGAAGAGCCGAATCAGCCAGGCGAGATATGCCACCCCGCCGCGAATGTTTTCCTCGATATCGAAGCGATTTCGAACGCCGAACCTGACGGCTGTTGCCGGCATGAGCTGCATCAAGCCGACTGCTCCTTTGGGCGAGACAGCGTGAGGCGACCAATTGGACTCCACCTCGATCACGGCCTCGACAAGCTCCACAGGAACCTGATATGCCCGCGCATAGCTCTCCACATGCTGCGCCGCGATTTCCCGCACAGTCGCTGCCTGCGCCATGGTTGGCGGGGAAACGACCAAAGCGATGGAGGCAAACACGAGTTTTGCGAGTCTCTTGGCCACGTTCCTCTCTAGGCTGCGGCTCCTGCGCGGCTCAGTTTGTCTCGGTACACCTTCGAGTCGACGATCAATCCTTCGAAGCCCTCCCGAAGCAGAAGTCGTCCGCGGTCTGCCTCGGTCTTTGCCAGAAGTGGGAGCAAGACGTCCCGTTGCTCCGGCATGATCTCCTTCACCCCAAGGAGACGGAGTGCTTCCGCCAAGTCCAGCATTTCCGCGATGGATGGCGGCTTCTCCATGTTCCATCCTCGCAATGCGTGAGCTAGGCCAGCCATTTGTCCCAGCAAGGCTGGCTCCTGGTTTGTGCTGCGCACCTGCAGAATCTCAATCTCGCGCTCGACAGTGGGGTACTCGAAGCGCAGGTACATGCACCGCCGGCGTAGCGGGTCTCCCAGGCGCCGCTCTTCGTTCGAGCTAAGAACCACGAAAGGTACTGTCTCTGCCTTGATCGTTCCGAGTTTGGGTACAGTAACCTGCCAGGCGCTTAGAATCTCCAGCAGCAGCGCCTCGAATGCGTGATCGACTTTGTCGAGCTCGTCTACAAGCAGGACGCACGGCCGGTCTTGGTGACGCAGCGCCCGCAGCAAGGGCCCTTCACAGAAGAAGTCCAGCGAATGCAACCGCTCCCGGATTACGCACCAGTTCTCCCCCAAGCTCTCCTTCTCCGTTTCTAGGAAGATCCTCTGCAGGGATTCGTCAAACTTTCCGATGGCCTTCTCTTCGGTGATCCCTTCGTAGCACTGGAGCCGTTCCACGGTTGTACCGCCAGCCGCGGCGACGGCATAAGCAAGTTCAGTTTTCCCACAACCGGGTGGACCTTCGACTAGGAGCGGCTTCTGCATCCGCGAGGCCAGATAAACCACCTGCAGCGTGATGGGGTCGATCACGTACTTGGCTTTGCGGAGCTTTTGAGCCAGTTCTTGGACAGAAGTGAACACGGTTCCCGCCTTTGGAGGGCGGGACCATACCGCAGAACCTCGGTCCGGTCATCTTAGCCGGATGTGCTCTTCTTTCATTTCCGCGCCTCATGGCGCACTAGAGCTGGACTGAAAAGGTTCGTCCGCGTGAGCACCTTGGTCGTGGAATTTGGTTCAAACCAAAGGAAAGCGGCGGGAGATAACACTCTTTTTATCGCACCGAGATATTTCTTCGAACACAGAGACCGCGTTCTGAAAGACTTGTTCAACCAATCGCAGGCTTTCTGACGACTGATCGCCAATCGGCGTTGCACTCGCGTCGCAGTCCTCCAAAGCGCCCAATAATTTCTAACTGATAGCAGATTTCATGACGAATGTTTGCCGCGATTCTTCGGGGCAAAGATTTGATCGCACCGGTGCCATAGGTCCCGTCACCACGCAACTCAAGTTGCCTTTGGCAAGCTCGGAGAGAATCAGGCCAATTGCACGCTCCTCAGCTACGTGTATGATTGTTCATGTGTTACCGGAAACTGGACGCGTTCTCGGAATTGATGTCGGCTACAGCCTGACCAAGCGCACCACGGCGTTCTGCCATTTGACTTGGACGAAAGATCGAATCGACTGGACAGTATCCTCGGCCACAGCGGAACTCCTCTGTCGGAAGCAAGCACTGCGTGCCGTTCAAAGTCAGAACAAACAACCCTTTCTTAGTGTCGCAATCGACGGCCCACTCAGGCCGAGACTACGCGTGCGCTACACATACCGAACAGCCGAGTGTGTCTTGAGTCGGGGAGCCTTCCAAAAACGAGGAAAGCCCGGTCAGACAAATGCCGGAAGTGGTCCGCCTCTGCACAAGAACGCCACTTCTCTTGCAAAGATGGTACGGCAGTATTGTTCAATCGGATCTGCTCAGATGCCGTTTTCCGCTTCAAACGACGCTGTGTACGAAGCATTTCCGAACCTGTTCCTCGGAGTCCTATGCGACGAACGTGAATACCCGGTACGTCCCTCGAAAGGCCGATGTTGGACGGATTGTCTTTTCCCAATTGTTGCTTCGCGGTTGGAGAAACTGATCCAGACCTTGCTTCCAGAGCGGCGCTTCGAGGGAGTGCAGAGGACAGCCGGTCACGAACCAATTGCGGCCCTAACCTGTGCTATCACGGCGCTTTCTGCCGCAGCCGGGCAGTGCGTCGCCGTGGGCGCCCGAACTGATGGTTACATCGTGTTGCCTCCTCTTTCGCTGTGGGGATTGTCAGTCGACCAAGCGGAGCCCTGGGCCGAACGGGAACTCCGGGATATCCAGCAACGACTAGCGTTCGACAAAAGGAGCGTACAGGCCTCACAGATATATTGCGGAGCCAAGTTGTGGGACGTGAGAAAGAATCGCCCTGCCACCCCATCTGCGCCACAACCGACTGACTAGGGCCTTGCTGGTCCCAGATGCATACTTCCTAGCTACTTTGAGACTGCGCTCGTAGAGTTCTTTTCCCTTATTTGACAACTGCGCCCAGACGACCTAGAAACCGGCCCGTGTCCGGCATGATTGAAAGGCGCCAGTTCACCAGACGAGTACTTTCAAACTGCCAGTTGAAAACGGGGGGGTGGCCATTCACTCAAGTCTCCCTCCAAGCAGCTCTTGAACCTACTTGCCTTGCGTTGTTGTCCCTGCTTTCCGACGGGGATCCAGCGGGCGACCGGGCAATCCACTTCTTGCTTGGGACGCAGAACCCCAACGGCAGTTGGCCGGCGTTTGTCGGTGACGACACGGAGGGTTGCGGCCTTGCAGGGCTGGCGCTTTTCGCGCTCCAGCAGTGCGGGATCACGGGCCACGCAACCGGGAGGGCGATGCGTTGGCTCCTCGATCTTCGCGGCTGGGAGTCCCATTG
>JAKEER010000333.1 GCA_022616615.1 Acidobacteriota bacterium | reverse complement strand
TTGAAGCGCAGTTGGTGATGCGGCACTACGATGGGTTCCTGGGGCCGCGCGGCCGGAGAATTAGAGGGAGACGTGGGTGAGCCGGCCTTTAGTGGTGGTGCCCGCTGGGGCGAGGGGAGCCGAACCGTTGAAGAGCGCGCAAGAATAGCGCAGGCACGGCCTCGCGAGTTTCGCGACAGAAACTAACTAACTGAAGCAGTGTTTGAAATTTGCAGATAGTTCCTCTATACTTACCGCTTTTGATTTGGCGGAGATGAAGCGCCCATAGGCATGTCTAAAGAAGAAGCTATTGAAGTGATGGCGACCGTGTTGGAGCCCCTACCCAATGCCATGTTCCGGGTCGAACTGGAAAGCAAGCATGTGGTGCTGGCCCATATTTCCGGCAAGATGAGAAAGAATTTCATCCGAATTCTCCCTGGAGACAAAGTCGCGGTCGAGCTTTCACCTTACGACCTCACCCGAGGCCGAATCGTCTACCGCTACAAATAGGAATTGATGCCACATGAAAGTCAGGGCTTCGGTTAAGAAAATCTGTGACAAGTGCAAGATCATTCACCGTAAGCGTGTGGTTCGAGTGATTTGCGTCAATTCGAAACACAAGCAACGTCAAGGCTAGCTGGCAGTGAATCTTCGCATTTGAGCTTTTGAGCCGTGGAGGGGAAAAGTGGCACGTCTTGTAGGAATTGATCTACCGAGAGAAAAGCGGGTCGAAGTCGGCCTAACTTATATTCATGGGATCGGGAGGCCCAGATCGAGAGGGATCCTGGCCACCGCCAATATCAGCCTCGACACCAAGGTGAAAGATCTGTCGGAGGATGAGGTTTCCCGGTTGCGGCAAGTGATTGAAGAACAGGGCGCGGTCGAGGGCGACCTGCGGAAGGAAGTCTCCATGAACATCAAGCGACTCATGGAGATCGGGTCATATCGGGGGTCCCGGCACCGGAAATCGCTGCCGGCACGCGGACAGCGGACCCATACGAACGCCCGAACGCGCAAGGGACCGCGCAAGGGCGCGATCGCAGGAAAGAAGAAGCCCACGGGAAAGACCTAGCAGGATGACTAGTTCCCCTTGACCAGGAGGCGGCGCGGCGCGAAGCGCTTGGAGGTTGTGATTGAAGATTTCCGAAACTATCAAGACAACCCCCTGAAGGCTTCGCCTTCTTTCCCCCTCTTCTAAGGGGGATTTCGAGGAGCATTGATGGCGAAAGCACCGACCAAGACGGGAAAGAAAAAGGTCTTTAAGAAGAAAGAAAAAAAGACCGTTCTGAACGGCATTGTCTATGTTCAGGCCACATTTAACAACACCATCGTGAGCATCACCGACACTCAGGGAAATCTCATCTGCTGGTCCAGCGCGGGCTCGCTTGGATTCAAGGGTTCCCGGAAAGGAACGCCGTTTGCGGCCCAACAGGCGTCCAGCACCGTGGCCAGCAAGGCCCGTGAACATGGCATGAAGACGGTGGATGTTCTGGTTCGGGGGCCGGGGTCGGGCCGGGAGTCGGCGATTCGCGCACTTCAGACGGTGGGTTTGGAAGTGAAATCGATTAAGGATGTAACGCCCATTCCGCATAACGGTTGCCGCCCGCCGAAACGGCGAAGAGTGTAGGTAAACCTGAACTGCAAGAGTCAGGCTTCCGTTTTGGGGTTGAACGATAGGACGGGCTGGTCCCCTTGGGGCTTAAACCAGTAAAGATGGAGGAATACGAATTTGGCAAGGTATCGAGAGTCAGTCTGCCGCTTGTGCCGGCGGGAAGGCATGAAGTTATTTTTGAAGGGTGACCGCTGCTTCAAGGACTCCTGCGCGATTGAGAAGAGAAACTTCGCTCCGGGCCAGCACGGGCAGAGTCGAAAGTCGAAGGTCGTTGGCTATGGCCTGCAGCTTCGCGAAAAGCAGAAGGTGAAGCGCATCTATGGACTGATGGAAGGCCAGTTCAGAAACTACTTCGAAAAAGCGGAACGTTCGAAGAGTGTTACCGGCGAGACGTTGCTACAAATGCTGGAGCGCCGGCTGGATAATGCTGTCTATCGCCTGGGTTTTGCCTCATCCCGCTCCCAGGGCCGCCAGTTGGTTGGGCACGGGCATGTGCGGGTCAACAACACGAAGGTCAACATCCCTTCGTTCCAGGTGAAGCCAGGCGACGTCATTTCAATCCACGACAAGAGCCAGAAAATCCCCACGATCATCAATTCCCTGGAGATGGTTGGAAGCCGGGGAGTTCCGAGCTGGCTGGAGCTTGACGGCTCGAAATTCTCAGGCAAAGTGCTTGCGTTGCCCAAGCGGGAAGACACCAACCTGCCCGTACAGGAGCGCCTCATCGTTGAGCTCTATTCGAAGTAAGGGAATTGCGCTCGCAAGTTTCCGGATCAGACCCATCGATCATTTTCAGTTAAGTCTTGTTGGAAAATTCCAGCAAGAGCTGGGAGGCTTTGGCAGCTATGTTATGGAAAGGTTTTCAGAAACCCAAGAGATTATTCGTAAATGCCGGTGAGAATGAGCGGAACTACGGCCAGTTTTCCGCCCAGCCCTTCGAGCGCGGCTTCGGGACAACCATCGGTAATGCCTTGCGGAGAGTATTGCTCTCCTCCATTGAGGGCGCCGCCGTTACCGCCGTCAAGATTGAAGGCATTTTGCACGAGTTTTCTCCCATCCCAGGCGTGGTCGAAGATGCCACTGACATCATTCTTAACCTGAAACAGGTCCCGTTTCGGCTAAACAGCGAAGGCCCGAAGACGATTTACCTTGAATCAGACGCGTCGGGTGTTCTGACGTCGGCCAACATTAAAGCGGACGGTGATGTCGAAATCCTTGACAAGAATGTCTATCTCGCCACCGTCAGCGAAGGCGGCAAGCTGCATGCGGAGATGCGCCTGAAGATCGGACGTGGTTATGTTTCGGCCGACAAGAATTTTGACGAGGATCTCTCCATCGGCTATATTCCTATCGACTCCGTGCACTCCCCCGTGAAGAAGGTGAACTACACAGTAGAGCCAGCCCGACTGGGGCAAATGACCGACTACGACAAGCTGACCCTGGATGTCTGGACGAACGGCTGCATCAATCCGCAGGATGCCATTGGTTATGCGGCCAAGCTGGTTAAGGACCACATGGCCATCTTCATCAATTTTGAGGAGCAGCCGGAAGCCCGGGAGGAGAAAGCGGAAAGAACCGCTGATGTGGCGAACGAGAACCTCTCGAAGTCCGTCGAAGAGCTGGAGCTTTCTGTTCGTTCCTACAACTGCCTGAAGAACGCCAATATCAAGACGATCGGCGAACTTGTCCAGAAATCGGAATCGGAGATGCTGAAGACCAAGAACTTTGGCCGCAAGTCGTTGAATGAGATCAAGGAGATCCTATCCGGCATGGGCCTGAGCTTGGGAATGACGCTCGATGAGGCGGGGCGTCCGATTCCACCGGCCCCTGGGAACTGATGTCAGCGTCAGGCTGGGAGGATTTCCCGGGGAGCGCGGGCCCGCACTTATGGCTGGCGGCGACCCACCCTTGTCTTGATTTGAGTAAGGAGATTCATCTAAATGCGGCATCGAGTCCATGGTCGAAAACTGGGAAGACCGACTCCCCATCGCATCGCGCTGCTGAGAAACCTGTGCACGTCGCTGTTTGAGCACGAGCGGGTGACCACCACCGTTCAGAAGGCCAAGGCGATGCGACCGGTTGCGGAAAAGCTTATCACCCTGGGAAAGGCTGGAAGTCTTCACGCCCGCCGACAGGCAGCTGGCTTTCTGCTGAAAGCTGCCGTGCTTCAGAAACTCTTCGACAGCATCGCTGTCCGCTTTGCCGATCGCAGCGGCGGTTACACGCGCATCATCAAACTGGGGCATCGAGAGGGTGACGGGGCTGATTTGGCGGTCATCGAGCTGTTGGGGAGTGAGCTTTCCATCAAGAAGGCTGAAAAGGCAGCTGCGAAGGCCGAGGCCGAGAAGGCCAAAGCTGCGAAAAAGACCAAGCCCGAAAAGAGCAAAGAGTAAACTCGGAGCTTCGTCCTCGGCGCGGTTTTGAGTTGTCTTCCCATCCCCAGTGTTTCCACTGGGGATTTTTTTTAGCGTCTTGAAGGTAGGGCGCGCTGTCCTCACCGCGCCGCTGCGGGTACTCTCAGACTCCGTGGCGGGCTGCGGACAGCCCGCCCTGCCTCGGTTGTGCACACAAAGAAGGCTCTTTGAAGATCACTCACACCGTCAATCATCGTAGAGAAATCTACCGGGGCAAGATCGTCAACCTCGTTGTGGACGAGATCACGACGAATCAGGGAATCAAGACCATCCGCGAAGTGTTTCAGCATCCCGGAGGCGCTGCAGTGGTTCCGGTTTTGCCCGGAGGCGATGTCCTGTTGGTGCGGCAGTTTCGCTATCCGATGCAGGAGTATCTTCTGGAGCTTCCAGCGGGAAAGATTGACGCGGGGGAGCCTCCAGAGGCTGCTGCGGCACGCGAGTTGGCCGAAGAAGTTGGATACAAGGCCGGACGCCTCAGCAAGATTGCGGAGTGCTACTCGACCCCAGGCTTCTGTGATGAGAGGCTGCACATTTATCTGGCTGAAGACCTCACTCCAGCGGAAGCGGGCGGAGACGAAGATGAGGAGCTGGAAGTCGTCCGCCTGACCCGCTCCGAACTCCGTGAGTATCTCCGGCGGGAGAAAATCCGCGACGCCAAGACGATCATCGGGATTCAGTATCTGTTGTTGCAAAATACAGTCTGACGGCACGCTCGGCGGTGAATTGGGTTCGATCTAACTAGTTTCTGTCGTGAAAGTCGGAAAGCAGCACGGGTGTGGAGTTGAACCCCAACGCGATTCTCGGCTCCCCTCGCCCCAACGCGGGAGAGAGGGGAGCTGTGAAAAAATTCGGTTGGGCGTATAAACCTGATCCGGTAGGGACGCGGTGCTCCGCGTCCGTGTTGGGTTTACCGTCGCGGACGCGCAG
>JAKEER010000332.1 GCA_022616615.1 Acidobacteriota bacterium | reverse complement strand
AGCACACAAGGCTTCCTCAAGATAAGCCAGTCGTCTCCATCCAAGGGCTTGAAATAGGGTTGGTGGTTTTTTTTTTGAGCGCGAAAGACAAAGTGCCCATCGGATGTCACTGCCTCCGCCCAAATGAGGGGCAAGGTCCCATCCGACCTGCGACTTGTCAACTGGTTTTTGTGACGATTCCACACCAACGGGCCAGTGCTCACTTCGTAACCATAATCTCGGAGCCTGTGGCTCATTTGCTGCAGAACCGCAACCAGATTCTCTTGCTGGGGAGTGCGGGGAATGAGCCATGGGTTTCCGGAAGCGAGGGGCAACTCGAAGGAGCCAGCCAATTCGACCTTTAGGTTTTCCTGATCAACTGGGCAAATGAAGTGAACGCTCGACCTTCCCGGATGACTGCTCTTCCTGTATGTAGCAAGTAAGGTCTCCTGCAGCGCGTCTTCAAACACTCCCTTTCTTGCAATCACAAAATCAATGTTCGCAGGGGATCCATGCTTTGCCAGTAGCGACCGCAGCCTCTTAAAGTATTCCCCGGCAAGGAAGCTTGCGGGCGTGACGTATGCGATCACGCCACCGGGACGGCAGAGTTGGACTGCCAGATCGGAAAAAAGTCCGTAAAGATTAGCGTGGCCGTAGAGGCTTCGTTTGTACCTCTCCCGAACCTCGGGCCTGAGGGTGACTCGTCCGTAAGGCGGGTTCCCGATAACCAGGTCGTATGCCTCACCAGCTGGGTTCTCGCGAAGGAGACTGTTGCAAACCTCAACCACTCGAGGAAGCCGCTCACCTGCCTTTCGCGAGGCGTCCATTAATGCAACTTCTAGAGAGACCTGGGAAGCCCAAGCTGCGAAGGAATCGATCTCAAAGCCCTTGAGCCGTGAGCCAACTGCCCTGATGACTTCACTTGGCGGCAAACCTGGCTGCGCCGCCACCATCCTCGCAGCGACGGGCGCCAAAAAGGCGCCTCCCCCGCATGCCGGATCCACTACTCGGCAGGAGGTCCAGTCCACTCCGGCGCATGTTGCCATATCGACAAGCCGCCGAGTTAAAGCAGGTGGAGTGTAGAACACACCAAGTTTGGAGCGTGTCTCCGGCGGGATTAGAGAGGTGTAGGTAACGCCAATCAGGTAGCTGGCCATGACCGGGTCCAGCCGGGCTGCGGCCTCCCGCATTGTTGTTGCCAGGGAGTCGGCGGGGCCCGCAGGGAGGACCGACGCTTCTTCGAACCGAGGCGGTGGCCAAGGGTGGCTGTATTTTTCTTGCAGCGCAAACCAATAAGCGCAAATCACCGACTTACAGAAAGAACGGGCAAAGCCGAGCTGGTCTCCAGGATTCCCGTTTAAGAATTTCTTGGCTAGCAGCTTTCCGGCCCTCAGGATCTCCTCCGGTTCCGTCGAACTCACGTCGCACGGAAAAAGCTCGGGTTGAGTGACTTGGCGATGAAGGCAACTGTCTGGCTTTGCCTTTCCAGATCGCCTGCTAGCAATCAGGCTATTGATCTCTATCATGATTTCAGCCAGCCCAAAGCCGACTCGGTCGCTACTGTATCTGAATTTCACTACTAGACAAATGTCAATATAGACATGCGTCTATATCTTGTCAAGCTAGATTTCGCCAGTGGTCGTCAAAGCAGTTTGCCCATTAACATTCTGAAGGTCAGCTGAGGCTTGCGCCAAAACCAGTCCCGCCAGAGCCTGGATGAACTTTGGAGAATCGTTCAAACCCGGCATCATCTCGAACTGCCGAATGCTGTGTTGCGCGGCTTCCTGCCTTGCTTCAATGTTGATCTCGCTGAGCGTTTCCACGTGGTCCGACACAAACGCAATCGGCACCACCAGCACATTCCGGGTGTGGCGGCTTCCCAGTGTGTGAATGGTCTCGTGCAGCGACGGCTGCAGCCACTTGCTGGCACCGACCTTGCTCTGGTAGCAAATTGTGTGCGGAAAGCGCAACCGAGCCCGCTCCAGCACCAGTTCGACGGTCCCCTCGATCTGCGTCTGGTAAGGATCGCCGCGTTCGATTACGCTGACTGGAACACTGTGCGCGCTGAAAACCACGTGCACTTCCTCGCCAGTAGGAAACTTTGCCAGGCTTCTTCCGATGTTTGCGCCGAGGGCCTCCAGGTAGCCCTTGTCTGAGTAAAACTCGCGAATGACTCGCGCTGGGATTTCCTTTAGTTGCGAAGATGCAATCTGACGGCTCCACTCGTTCAGGCTACTACCGGTCGTGGTGCCGGAGTACTGCGGATAAAGTGGAAGCAGCACCAGTTCGTTCGGAGCGAAGGCTTCTACCGCTCTCACAGCTTCTTCAGTGAGCGGATGCCAGTAGCGCATCGCGATAAAAACCTTCGCGTTCAGGAACTGGCTTAACTCGGCCTCCAGCGCCTGCGCCTGGCGCTGGGTAAATTCCAGGATGGGCGACTTACCACCAATCTCAGCGTAGTGCTTGCGAACCTTCTTGGAGCGGGTGGCAGCGATGAGCCGTGCCAGTGGTTCGCGGGCAATCTTGGCCAAGGGAAAATCGATAATGTCGGGATCGCGAAACAGCCGCAGGAGAAAGGGCTCGATGGCCTCAAGTGAGTCTGGCCCGCCCAGTTGAAACAGGACGATAGCAATAGATTTCCCACGATTCATCGATTCACTACTCCTGCTGGATTGCGAAGTCTGGAGCCTGCTGAACGAGAAACTCAGGACGCGCGAGTAAGTAGCACATTCCTTGAATCGGGAACAACAGTTACTGAAGCAGACCCCTGAAGCAGGCCAGCCAGAGACAAAAGCAAGAGCCCGTTCGAAATCAAGCCGGCCACTTACCGAAGGAGTGAGCGGGGGAAGCCGCGTGAGGTTGAGGCTTTGGGAAAGCTTTAAGCCAACAATGATTCCAACGGCTTCACCTGTCCTCGCCACCGCCCGCAAGGCGAATGATTACTGGCAAATCGCCAAACACAAAGACCTTCCTCAAGCAATTTGGCAGCCTAGCTGCTCTGGGTTTCTTGTAAGCGCGATAATTTTCAAGTTTTAGGAAATGATTTTCTCAATCATTTGTCCCAAGGTCTTAATTCTAGAAAGGAATTTCCTCAGTACTGTGGGGACTTGAGAATGGCAGAGAACAACTAGGCGACCTTGCCCGCAGGCAAACTGAAAATCTCGCGCCCCCTGAAGGCTACGACGATGGGCGATAGCGCTGACTCTCGAATGACGCAGACATGCGTGGTCACATTCTGGGACCCAGAAGGTGACCTTAAGATTCGAAAGGCGTACGGCGTGGCGGGTTTGCGGCGTCACAAGTTGCTGAGAATCACAGGAGAAGCTTTCGAGCAGTCGGTGCCGCTAAGTCAGGATCTCGTTTCCTTCGACATTCTGGGTTGTGGCCTCCGCACGTTACAACGAGATGTGGCCCATTTTGCGAAGTCTGGCGTTTTTGTTCCCTTCCAACGACTGTCTGCCCCAGACCGCAAGAAGCGATATACCTACCGCGTCGCAGCCGCGAAGCTGTATCTGGAAGGCCGCCCACAGCACGAGATTGCGGTAGCGCTCTATCAGAGTACGGTGGCCGTCGAAACCTTCATTCGAGACTTTGCCAAGGTCGTCCGCTTGGCCACCAGTGGCATCGGCTCCTCACACATCGGGACCGTGTCGCAGGTTCCTGAAGTCTTGATTGAGGAGTACCTTTTACTCTTCAAGGAATACAACACTCCCCAACTATTCATGCGGTTAGATCTGTTTACACGAACTGCCATGTGACGGGTGGCCGTCATATGACGATGAGCTGAAGAAGCACGAGGGACTCGCCTGTGAGAAGATTAGTTCCCAAAACAGCCCTCCTCTGCCTCCACAGAATATCCAATACGCCATTCAGATTGTGTCAGTTGCACTCCACGAATAGTGGCCTTGAAGGTGCTTTTGAATGTGGCATCGAATGTTATCGTCAACGTGAGTCCACGGAGCGACAACTAGGTTCGCGAGAGCTAGAAACTTGGGCGTGGGAGTGGTGCTAGCGGTTCTGATCGCGGGACTTGGGACAGCTAATGCCGATCCAGTGCTTCTTTTTGACTTTCACAATCCTGCCGACGTCTTGGTAAACGCCTGACTCACCCGCCCGCAATGGCCGGAATAATGGAAACTTCATCTTTCTCTGAAATTGGCGTCTGGAGATTCTCCAGAAACCGGATATCTTCTTCGTTGACGAAAATATT
>JAKEER010000331.1 GCA_022616615.1 Acidobacteriota bacterium | reverse complement strand
TTTGAGGCCCGACTTTTCGGTTACATCCTCAAAGTAAATTCTCGGTCCGGAATGCTCAGCGCCAGTCGGAATGATAAGAACACCCAGCCAGACACACCACCAAGACTTAAAGCTGCAAAGAAGAGACAAGAATTTTCCTTTAAGCCTCACGCTGTTTTCCTTCTCCCTGGTCTTCTTCTTCTGTTCTCCCCGTTTTTTTTCCGGTAAGCGTGATGGCGGCCACCAGATGGCGCCGGCGGAAGCTGGTGTGCTTGTTGATCATGGCTTCGCTCCTTTCTATCGCTTCGGTGACGCCCACAGGTGCAGCACCCAGTCGTGCTCGTCGGGGCAGTTGAAGGTGGGTTTCGCCCCACCAGTGACGTTTCCGGCCGGGCGGCGTGCGCCCGTCCGTGGGTTGAGCCATTCCGCCGCAAACTTCCCCGACGCGGCGGAGAGGTCGAGCGCGATGGTCCCGCCCGTCTGCCGGTAGACGACGTACTCTTGGCCGGGATCAGCCAGGCACAGGCTGCCGGCATTGACCAGCCCATGGGCGGGGCTCCGCTTCCAATACTCTCCGCCGTAGAGGAAATCGTTCATAACCTCGACGTACGGAAGTGCCCCACCATCCCCCACGACCCCTTTGCCTCCTGCGCGCGTCTTAAACTGCTCAGCGTAGAGGTAGAAGCCTCCGCCCATGAGGATGCCCCAGGCCCCCGTGCGAACCTGTTCCGCGTTGAGCTTCTCTTCCTCCCCAAGACCTTCCCAGGCGACCTCGGAGGCGAAATGAGGCTTCCCGGCATAGTGGCTGCTGATCCTCTTCGCGTTGCCAGCTGCGTCAGCACCGCTCCCATCGCGCCCGCCTCCGGCCCTGTATTGTTCGATCCGATAGTCCATCCAGGGCCGGTTCGGTGCGATCGTGCCGCTGTGGGTCGAAAGGGGATGGCGCCAGGGATTTGCCTGCCGGATGAAATTGCCGATTCCGTCGAGCCTAGCTGGCGTCAGGTAATCATCCCATTCGCCAGCGACATTCCACAGCACGTTCCAATACGGCCCGAACCGGGCAATGAAGTAGCGTAGCCACTGCTCCTCGGCCTCCGCAGGAACTGTCATCCTGAAGTCTGAACCCCAATACGCTCCGATCAGGCCGTCGAAGTTGTACCAGACCACGCCGTGAGCTTCGAGCTCCCTCAGCACCTTGTCCAGATGGCCCATCCACTTCGCCCTCGGGCGGGTGAAATCGACGTTCGACGCGTCGTCGCGGGGTTTCTCGCCGGAGTACGAGAACGGGAAAAAGCCGTTGAAAGTGAAGGGGACGTACTGCTTCTCCTGGCCCGGCGCCGGCCACTTCGCGAGCCAGCCCTTTTCGTGCAAATAAGGACCTTGAACGAAGGTGGTGCTGCAAAGATTGAATTGGTATTGACGACCGAAGAACCGGTGAATGGCGTCCTTGCGGATGCTGTCCTCGGCGATGTACAAGAGATCGGCTGCATAGAACCCCCGGGCTGAGAAACGCGTTCCATCTGCGTGGACCCAGTAGCGCGGGTTCGCAGGATCGCCGCGCAACGGTCCGGGCTCGGCGCCTGCCGTAACACAGGCGAAAGTCCCTCCCCGACAGGGAGAGCCATCGGAAAACGAACACGAGTAAGACCACTGGCCTGGCTCGTCCGGCATGAAACGCAGTTTCCACACGCTTCCCGCCTGGCCGCCGCGTCCGTCACCGTCGTGAAACCCCCAGAAGTTCACCGTCCCGCCGCTAGGGCGACGGAACGTCGCGCTCAAGGTGACGTCCTTAAACGGGTTCCTGTAGCTCTTGCTGTTGGTGATGCTGGTCTCAAAAATTCCCCAAAGAGGCACGTCGGCTGCCAGGCCGTGCCCCTCCATCATCCATACCGACACCACCAGCAGGAGGCCGAACCCCACGCATTGGTGCCGGCGGCAGATCCTCATTGCCGGGCTCGCCGCTTCGCTCCAACAAGTACGGTTCGATCGCCAAACCACGGATTCACCCCCTCGCTCCAAGCAACACTTTTTCAAATGCCAGAATGTCCTTACTCAGAATCGAGGCAAAATTTCCGCCGGCTTGTAGGTCCATAGTTGCAGGCTGGCGTGCTTTTCAATTTTCGAGGAATCGAGGTGGCGACGATAGATTCGCCAGTCAGCGCAACGCCGCAGGTAGACTGTAAAGCTCTCTGCCAATTCTGGAAAGACGAAGTCCGTAGGTCGAACGAGAATCACGCCGTCCGGCTTCTCGCGCCCCAGCAGCGCGCGGGCCATCGCGACAAGAAAAGGATACGGTGCCACGGGGCCGCCGCCGAGAGTGACCTGTGCGGGGATTGCAATTGAATCAAGGGCAAAGGCCGCATCCACAATTTGGGAGACGGTTGAGGAGACGACGCGCTCGCTTTCAGGTGGCGGCAGGTCGCGCGGGCCCAGGCGGAAACGTGCTTCGATGCGCGCGGGTAACCGGCCGTGCTGCCGATGACTTGTAAGGGCCTGTTGGAGCAGGTCAAAAGCCTCAGCCAGCGACAGTGCTTTTCCATTCCACTTCACAAATGCAGGCGGGCGCATCAGGGGAAGCGCCGCGATTTCGCGCGCCAATAATTCGATTTCATCACCGGAGAGGGCAATGCGCGGTGACCTGGCCTGCTTAACGAAGTCCGCCGAGGTTACGAAAGTCACGTCTGGGCGGCGCGCAAGCCAGTCGTAAACTTGCTCAACAACTCTCCAGCGCCGTTGCCTCTCGGCTGCTGGCAGAAGATTTGAGCGTACGAGATTATCGGGTGGTTCGGGTGTACGGCCCTCGCCATAGTTCAACAGATCGGCGATGGTGTCGGTGAAGAGAAAGAATGGATGGAAGTTGATGAACAGGATGCGCGGGCCGCGGAAGGGGTAGCTGTTCGCCATACGCTCAAAGTTTTCAGTGAACTTCCCGAGACCCAGGTTTGGATACTGCACGATTTGTTCCAGCTCGAGGCGGTTGGTGAGGGGCGAGGGGTTTGGGAACGGCCCCGTCCACTTGGAGCGTCCGGGTGAGATCTGCAGGCAGCCGAGATACCAGGCCACGGTCTGGCCAGTGGCCTCGGCCAGATCGAACAACGTGTGATGAACGTAGATGTCATTCCGGCGCAGCACTTCCATGATCTGGGGGGTCCACCCACCCGCACCCCGGAAGCCAGTGAAGCGCTCGCCAAACGCCTCTTGCAAAAGCAGGATGCCGCCACGCCGTGCAGGGTCGGTCGTCCCATCGAGATGGAGCCATTCGGTTTCACGGTGCGTCGCCTCGACGATGCCGTCGTCCCACTCGCATTTCTCCTCATACTCCATGAGGCCGGGATGAAGCGAGTGCGCGTTGCCCTGATAACCAATCGTCATGCCTACCTTGTTGAGATACTCAATGGTCGCCGGGCGGGCGGCGAGAGTCCTTTGAGCCTTGATGCCGCTGAAGAGAAATTCGCCCTTCAACCCGTGCTCGTGCAGTAATCGCGCGAGGCGTTCGACGATCTCGTCTTCCTCAGGGTTGACGATGTCCACGGTTGGAAACGTAATCCAAAGAAGAGTAGTTCCAGTCCGTGTCTTCAGATTCTGGTGGGAGCCGGCTGAAAAGACATTACACAGCGGGCCAGTGGCCAGACCGCTTCCCGCTGCGGCAGCGATGCTCTCCAGAAACTTTCGACGGGATAAGTGGGTCTGCTTTTGGGCTCCCTGTTTTTGCGTTAGAGTCTTACCCATAGAATTGATTCGTGTTCGTTCAGAAAGTTTTTCAATGTGGCTGGAAACACTCATGGACAGAGGCTTAACAACGATTCAACCCAGTTCAACCTCTTGAAAAATCCGCGTTCATTTGCGTTCATCCGCGGCCATTTCTCCCCGTGTTCCCCGTGGTCCCTTCTTGGTTCCGGCTTGTCCGGCTTGGGATCTCCAGAGTCTTTCGGCTTTGTTACGTTTCTTCACCCACTTGTCCTTGCCCTCGAGAAAGCCCAGAACTTCCGCACGTGCAGTACCCAATCGTTCGTATCGGGAGCGGTAAAGGTGCGGCTGGCTCCGCCTGAAGTAGGAGATTGTTCCTGACACGTCCCTGTCCTGGGATCGAGCCATTTCGCGCCAAACCTGCCTTGAGCTGCCGAAAGGTCCAGCGTGACTCGCCCACCCAGAGGAAGGTAAACCACGTACTCTTGCCCTGGATTGGCGAGGCAAAGACTTCCGGCATCCATGAACGGCTTGCCCTGCGCAGGTAGCTTGCTCGGGCTCAGCTTCCAGTACTCCAATCCATAGATGAAGTCGTGCATGATCTCCAGAAACCGGAAGGCGCCACCGTCTCCGAAGGTCAGAGTCGGTCCAAAACCCTCTCCGTAGTTAAAGAAAGCTCCTCCCATCATGCTCCCCCATGCTCCCCTGCGGAGCAGATCCGGGCTAAGCTTGTGCTCGATCGGCAAGCCTTCCCATGATGTTTCGAAGGCGTACACTGGCTTGTTTGAATAGTCCTTGATCGCCAGCTCGGCGCTCTGAGCTGGGTCGGAGATATTACCCGCTAACATCTGTTCAATTCGGTAGTCGACCCAGGGCCGGTCGGGCGTAGTTTTCAAGCTGTGCGCACTGAGAGGATGGTTCCAGGGATCGAGCTGCTTGATGTAATTTCCAGTCTTGTCCAGCTCAGCGAGACTCATGATTTCGTCCCACTCCCCGGCGATGTTCCACGTCACATTCCAGTACGGAGCAAGACGAGCGATCCAGTAGCGCAGACAAGATTCTCGCGCCGTTGGGGGGACTTTGAGGATCAGCGTGTTCGCCCAGTTGTAACCGATCATTCCCCAATGATTGAACCAGACGGTGTTGCGTGACTCGAGCTCCTGGAGGACCTTGTCGGCGTTGGTCCAACACGCTATGCTCGGCCGCGTCCAATCAACATTGGACCCACCATCGAAGAGCGGCTTGGCTCCAGAGAAGACGAAGGGTAATAGGCCGTTTCCTTTTACTGCAGTGTACTGGCCTTCCTGGTTGGGTGAAGGATACTGGTATGACATACCCTCATAATTGACAGGGGAATCAGCGGGTATATGGTTTAACAAGTTTGCGGTACAAAGGTTAAATTTATGTTTGGCGCCAAAGAAATATTCGATGGCGTATCGCCGAACATCCGGTTCGCCGATGGCAAAAATGTGTTCCAGGATGTAGCTGCGTGGCGCAAAACGGGTGCCATTCGCAAAAAGCCAGCACCTCGGGTTGTCAGGATCGGCCCGCAAGGGACCTGGCTTAGCCCCGGTCGAAGTAGAACGGAAAGTTCCGCGCTTGCCGGGGGTGCCGTCGGAAAAGGAGCACGTATACGACCACGTTCCTACGTGGTCTGGCATGAACCGAATTCTCCAGACTTCGCCGCTCTGCCCGCCGTTTCCGTCTCCATCGTGAAAACCGAAGAAAGTCACTGCTGTTCCGTCGGGACGGGTATACGTGCAGTTTAGAGTCACATCGGTAAAAGGGTTCGCGTAAGCCCGGTCGTTGGTGATGCTGGTCTCGAAACGCCCCCAGAGGGGAATGTCCTGACCAAAGACCAGCGCTTCCATATCCAGCATTGCCGCGAAAACTATGCCCGCCCAGGCGAG
>JAKEER010000330.1 GCA_022616615.1 Acidobacteriota bacterium | reverse complement strand
GCAGTTTGAGACGTGTCTGATCTCACAGAGAAATCGCGTTGTGCTCTCCGGCATCGGTGGAGACGAGGTCATGGGTGGCGTACCATCCCCCACACCCACGCTTGAGGACCTTCTCGCAAAAGGGCATTTCAGAACCCTGGCTCATCAATTGAAAGTCTGGGCGCTCAACAAGAGAAAGCCCTGGTTCCATCTGCTCCTTGAAGCCGTAAGGGCATTCTGCCCTCCGGGACTCGTCGGCGTTCCTGACAACAAGCGTCCGGCGGTCTGGCTCACTCACGATTTCGTCAAGCGAAATCGGTGGGCTTTGCAAGGTTACGAAACCAGGCTGAAGCTTTTCGGGCCGATCCCGACGTTTCAGGAAAACATCTCCACATTAGAAGGTTTGCGACGGCAACTGTCATGCGACGCGCTCTCGTCAGAGCTACCCTACGAAAAACGTTATCCCTATCTTGACCGTGGCCTGCTGGAATTCATGTATGCAATCCCACGAGAACAGTTGGTCCGCCCCGGCCAGCGTCGCTCTCTAATGCGCCGGGCGCTGACTAGCATTGTCCCCGACGAACTTCTAAACCGGAAGCGCAAGGCGTACGTTGCTCGCGCTCCGTTGGCCGCTCTGTCAAAGGAATATGAATGTCTGATCGAGATGAGCCAACATATGGTTAGCGGTTCACTCGGGGTCGTTGACACGGCAGCGTTTTCCAAGGCTCTGCAACTGGCTCGCCAGGGCCAAGAGATCCCCACTGTCACCCTGATGCGCACTCTAGGCGTTGAATTGTGGCTGAGAAATGTCAAGAACCGAAAACTGCTAGCGAGGGACCACCTCGCGCGACCACGAGGCCTGTTTTTGAAGCCAGATTTCGGCTAGCTAGCGGTGCAAAAGAACGCTCAAAGCGAAAGGAGGAGGTGAAAACCATGACATACGCGAAGCCAGAAGTGGTTGTATGCGCAACTGTGATCAATGGCGTCCGGAGTCAAAGCTCGAACAAGCAGATTCCGGTCGTTCAGGATCACATCAACCCACCGATGTATGGCACATCGGCCGCGTACGAAGCAGACGAATAACTGACTGCGGTGAGGGTGCTTCGGAGAGTCGAGCACCCTCTATCCGCCATCGCTGCTCTAAGCGAAAGGGTTTAAGAGCCATGAGAGCGAAGGAAGAAAAGAAAGATAGAAGCTATGCGCTACAGCAAACCGGAAATCAAATTTCTATCTACGGCTCTTGAGCTAGCCCGAGGAGATCGACTCAAGGTAGCGCTCATTGTGTTGGAAACCGCTGCGCCACCAATTTATTTCTGCTCATCTGCGGCATACCAAGCAGACGAGTAGCTCCTTGTGAGGCGAGTCGGCTGTTTACCGCCAGAGATGCGTAAGCGACGGTGTTGCACTCAAGATGCTGCGGATTTTCGAGGGACTGCTTTTGAAGTCGAATTTCGGCTAGCTAGCTGGAGAACGCTCAGAAGGAAAGGAGGTGAAAACCATGACATACGCCAAGCCAGAAGTGGCTTTGTGCGCAACTGTGATCAACGGCGTCCGGAGTCAAAGCTCGAACAAGCAGATTCCGGTCGTTCAGGATAGCGACCTACCAACGGTCGGCACATCGGCCGGGTACGAAGCTGACGAATAACTGACTGGGGAGAGGGCGCTCTTTGGCGAATCGAGCGCCCTCTCTCCTCTGCGAGACCACCGCAAGCGGAGGCATGGAAGAGCTGGCCGAGCGAAGGAAAAAGGCAAGGGATTATGCGCCACAGCAAGCCCGAACCCAAAGGGTTGCCTGAGTTTTGTGCGCGGTGCGAGGAGATCCATTCAAGGTTATGCTCGTAGTGCGGGAGACTATTTCTTGTCATGAGCAGCACCCGAAGCAGACGGGTGGGTGCTTGTGACAAAATTCGGCTAGCCTTTTGACATAATTTCTTTAAGAAGGCAGGTGACGACGATGATCTACAAAAAGCCCCAGATTACGATGCTAACTTCGGCGATCAACGCCGTGCAGAGTTCGTCGCTCAAGTTCATTCCGATAGTCCTTGACTACCACAACCCCTGGGTAACGTTTGCCACCTCATCGGCCTATGAAGCGGACGAGTAGCCACACACGTCCGTGCCCTCAAGCCCCTCGGGCCACCGCGAGGCCTGTTTTGAAGCCAGACGTCAGGTAGCCTAGCGGTGCCAGAGAATGCTCACAGCGAAGGCAGAGGAGGTGAAAAACCATGACATACGCGAAGCCAGAATTGGTTGTATGCGCAACTGTGATCAATGGCGTCCGGAATGTAGATTCGAGCAAGCAGATACTGGTCGTTCTGGAGAATACCAGCCCACCAGTATGGGCCACGTCAGCCGCGTACGAAGCTGACGAATAACTGACTGGGGAGATCGCTGACTGGCCTTAACGCCTCCGTCCCGGAGAGAGTGTTGTACTGCGCTCCTGCAACTCTCTTAAACCACGCCAACGGGCGTACTGACCCGCCTTGGAACGATCAGGGTCTTCTTCGCCTTTAAGCCAGAAAGTGAACCAATCCACGGTGCCACCTTGTGAGGCAAGGCGCTGAGCGGGATTTTGAAGGACATGGACCCCATGTTCGATATCTGGAATCACGAACAGCTCAACTGGTTTTTGCAAGTACCGTAGATTACTGAACATCTCCCAGAACGAAAGAATGTAGACAATGGGACCTCCGTCTAGTTCCATGCGCAATGGTGTATACACCTTGTCGGCGTTGAACCCGGGAGCTCTGCGCATCCATGCTTCTAGTCCTTGCCCAAAGGGAGCGGCACCGATATTTTTCTCGTTCTCGCCTTTGTATTCTCCCAATACATACTGCAAATAGCTTGCGTCCATGTTGTCTGCCACTTCAGCCGCAGCGAACCGGAATTGCGAATGAGTGAGCGCGTACAAAACGTGCCAGCCGCTACGGCTGAAGCCGATGATCCCGACCTTTTCGCGATCGGCCAGGCCCGCGGCTGCGAGTTTCTCTATGGCGCCTTCGTATCCTGCCATATGGATCTCAGGCTCGCGCGGTGTTGCTAGAAGGTTTTCCATTCCACTGTCGGGGCCACCGACTTGAAGTACTGCAATGTCTCGATTTGCCAGTGGTTGCGCGGCGAAAACCGTCGTAAAAGAACCGTCAAGCGAGAAATCCGTAGCTGAGTAGCCACGGGTCTGAATCACAAGGGGAAACCGGCGCCCTGGATCATAATGCACTGGATAGTAGAGCATTCCCCTCCATGGTCTCCCGTCGGCACCTTTCCAATTAATGAGCTCGACCCGGCCGAGCGTGAGTCGGCTCAACTGGGGATTCAGATTCCGTACCAAAGTTTCGCGGCCGCTGGCAACCTCTACGGCGTAAAGTGCCGGGGGCGTGTTTGGATCTTGGCGCAATTCAATCCGCACGGGCGGAGAGTGCTCGTCCTTCCGGCTCTCTTCCGCGATACGTGTCCACTGGCCGTCAAATTTCCTGAATCTCAAACGGACGTGACGTTGAATTGCCCCTTCCGCGTACATGAATTCGACTACATTTTGCGGGTTCCAACTCAAAGGCCGATAGGCAAGAGGTGGAAGGCCGGCTGGCACCGCTACCTGAACATAATTCCCTGTAGCAAGGTCCACTTCAACTACGGCGCGTCCGGCTAGGCCTGCGGCATCAGCTTGTGCGGCCGGCAAGAAGGTTGGTCCGACGATCAAACTGCGGCTGTCCGGCGACCAAACAACTCCTCCATAAGGGTCCGATGGAGCGTCCCACAGAGCCCGGGAAGTCGCCTGCTGCGTGTCAATGACGTAGTATCTTCTGATCCAATTCCGGGCACCTGGGCGCTGCCGTGCCGGTGGAAGATAGACATCCTTGAAGATGTGTTCTGTATACTTGTCCCAGTCCGCGGGAATGTCGCCAGCTGGCTGAACCGCGATAGCGTAGCGCCCATCGGGAGACATGGTTAACAGTTCCGGGGGGATAAACCAATTCAGATCGGGTCCCCGAACCTTTCTGCCCCGCGCCTCGCGGGTGGATGTCACAAATATTTGGTAGTGCGGCCTCGATGGCGTCCAGCCGTCAATGTCATCGCGAAGCAGGGACCGAATATCCTGGTCCGTGACAGCAAATCCCTTGCTGCGCATTTCCGCCACGTTCGATCGACTACGCGTACTACGGGCAATATAAATCACTGTCTTCCCGTCCCGGCTGATGTCGTACTTCTCGATCGTTGCCGGATGATTCGTAAGTCTCTCTTTCCGATGTGTTCGCGCATCAACCACAAAAACCTGCGGCAAACCAGGTCCGTCATCCCACAGAAAGGCCACATGCTGGTTGTCTTCCAGCCAGCGAACATTTTTGATAAGGTCTGTCACCGTGGCGGTTGATTTCGAAAACAGGCGCGCCACTACGGCTGGCTTCGACGCCGCGTCGAGCGAAGCAGTGTTGCCAGAGAGCAACTCAATCCAAGTGCCGTTCCGCGCGATGTCGCCACGCTGTAAGAGAACCAGATATCTTCTTCCGTCGCGCGAGATCAATATGGGGTCATTTGGAAAGTCGCGCAGGACTTTTGTGGACTCGATGGAATCAGCAACCGTTAGCGGTCGCTTTGAGTCTTCATCCCCGATGGCATATCGTTCCGCCTCGGTGGCCCTTAATTTGACGCACAAAAAGACCATGGCAGCGCAAATGGCGCACAACATCATTGCGCTGATACTTTTAGGGGGATGAATACGTGTTTTTAGCATCTGTAGTCGATAGTGGCATGGAGAACGAGCCATCAAAAGCTGAGCTTCAGCGACAACTGGAGCGAGCGTGGACCACCTTCCTGAAACAGCGGGTTCAACCCGCCCAACCTATTGTTCAACATTGATCGCGAGAGCAAAGAAGGATTGTTGCCGATACGAGGATTCGGGTTCGCAAAGTTTGGATGGTTCAAGACATTAAAAGCATCGGCGCGGAATTGAAGGTTCAAACGTTCTGTCAGGGCAAACCTGCGGCCAAATGAGAGATCAACTTGCGTTAGTCCAAAACCTCGTAGAATATTCCTTCCTGAATTGCCTTGCTGACCAGAGGGTGGGTTTGTGAATGCATTCGGACTGATGCCCTTCCCACCGGGACAGGATTGTCCGGGTGTGAGCACTCCCACCGATTGAAACACCATGGCACATTGCGCTCCAAATAGGTAGATCGGCTGGCCAGGCACCAAGTCGGCCCGAGGAAAGGCGCCGCTAATTGTAAAGGCCGACGTGAATGCGCTGAATGGGAATCCTGTCCTTGCGACGATTACGGTATCCACGGACCAGCCATTCGTGACAAGAGCCAGCACCCCCGATTTGGCCGCTGCTGGAATATCGTAAGTGATTGCTCCGGAAAAGCTTTGCCGAACGTCAAAGTCAGACGAGGCATAGTCGTTAGCTGCCGAAATTACGGCATCTGAGACTGCCTCTGCGACGTCATCTGAAGCAGTGTCAAGTGAGTGGGACCACGTGTAGTTCAAGAGAGCCTGCAACCGGTTAGCGAGCGGCCTTCTAAACTGCACCTGGAATGCATTGTAATTCGAGCGCGCGTTGTTTCTCGTCAACCGAAAAACACTTGCAGGTCTAAAGTTTGAATTTGGCTGAGCCGTGCTTTCTTGCCGCAGTAGCTCTCTCCCCGCTTGACCCACATACGTTATGGAAACTGCTTGCGTTCCTCCAAAGGACTTCTCCAAAGCGACACTCCATTGGTACGAACGCGGAAGTTCCAGGTCCGGCGAGAACGCGGAAACACTGGGAAAGGGAGGATTCCTCGATAATGAAGGAAGAAAAGGATTCCAATCCGCCACCGGGAAGGGCACATTAAAAGACAGCGTTCCAATGGCAAAGTTGGGGAACAAGCTGGCTAGAGTCCCGACTTTTCCCTGTCCGAGATCATAAAAGATGCCCCCGCCTGCTCGAAAGACAAGGTCTCCCCGACTCGTCAACCTGTAGGCAATACCTAGGCGAGGGGCGAAATTGCCGTACGTTGTTTCCCATAGGGGAGTGCCTTCTGGCGCCAAACTTATCGCTGCAGGGTTGTCCGCGTTTTGCCAGGCGGCCAGTGTCGTCCCGTTGCGGGCAGACGGCGGCGGGCTTAGTTCCCAACGCAAGCCATACGTCATCGTCAATCGCGGGGATATCTTCCAGCTGTCCTGTCCATAAAGGGACAGGGCGTGTGACAGCAAATGAGCCTTGTCCTGTGTCGTCGCTACCACAAAAAAAGCATTTCCACTTGACACAAAGCTCCCGAAATTTAGCACGCCGACGATGAGGAGGTGCTGTGCGTCCTGTACATCCAAGAAGATACCTCGATAGTCAACTCCAAATTTCATGTGATGCGTGCCGAATGTAAGAGACAAATCATCCACGAAATTGAATTGCCGCGTCTTATTCCTGACCTGAGGCCCGAACTGAAGAGTTCTAAGGGTCGACAATGGATTGAAAGTCGCCAGGTTCTGACCGTTGTTGAGATTGCTGAATAACAAAGCCGGATCTAAGGGAACGGCACCACCCAGTGAGTTCAAGGAGAAAGTTGCACCCGCACTTTGTGTGGAATAGTTTCCCCTAACCGTGTTCGTCAGTCGGCTGCTCAGGAGCATGTTGACACCAGCAGTAAACGTTTGCGTGTTGACAGGGGTGGTCTGGCTGAAGGCGGCTCCTTGAAGGGGACCATCGGTTCGAGATGGCGCGTAGCTATATCGCCCAAATACGGAGAACTTGCTGTTGAAAGAATGGTCTAAACGAAGGCTCGTGGCATTGAGAGTTGCGCTATCGGAAAAAGAGCCGGAATACTGAGCGGTATCACCACCCGGCGAGATGGGGCCGTTGGGCACCGGGTAAGCGTTCAGGACGGCGGCTATGTTTGGAGATGCAGCCGCGCTCGCACGCACGGCGCTAGAGGGAACCAACATCCCAGTAGTGGTCCTGGGCAGTCTCAAGCGGGCGCCTTCGTAGGCAAAGAAGAAGAACGTCTTGTCCTTAAGAATCGGCCCCCCGAAGAAACCTCCAAAATCATTGTGGCGCTGCGCAGCCCGTGGCAAACCTAGCTGGTTCGCAAACCAATCGTTCCCATCCATTACGTCGTTGCGAAAATACTCATAGATTGAGCCGTGAAACTGATTGGTACCAGACCGAGTGGTGAGGATCACCTGGCCACCTGGAGCGCGGCCAAATTCTGCAGCAAAGGAGGAAGTCTCAATACGAAATTCTTGCAACGCCTCCACGGACACCAGGCTGCTTGTACCTCCCAACGCGCTGAAAGCCTGGGCAGTGCCAGTTCCGGACTGTCCGGGCTGGGCACTCGTCGTAACCCCGAAGTTCGCCGACACCCCATCCACGGTAAAGTTATTGGCGTCGCTTCTCTGCCCGGCAATGCTGAACTGACCGGGTGCCGCACCTGAACCAAACGTCTGGCCGCTAGTAGGCACGATAACAACGCCCGGCGTTAGCTGGAGCAGGGTATTAAAGCTACGCCCATTGAGCGGCAATCTTTCCACAAAATTGTGGTCGATCACCGTGCTCACCGCTGCCGATTCCGTATTCACCAGCGGCGCGCCGCCTTCGACGGTCACAATCTCGGACACTGCGCCCACCGTCAGAGAGAAGTTGATCGCGCGAGCGTCTTGAACATGGAGAACGATGTCTGGTTTTACGATCGTCTTGAACCCGCTTTTTGAAACCTGGAGACGGTAGGTGCCCGGTTGCAGATTTGGCAGAGAATAGAAGCCGTCATTGTTGGTCTTGCTGGGGTATGTGATGTTTGTCGCCTCGTTGGTGATTTCGACAGTGGCGTCGGGAACCACGCCTCCGGACGCATCGATCACTTGCCCCGTGACGATCGCTGTGGGTGCTTGGCCAAAGGACACAGTCGCGGTCAGCAACACACCCATCAAGAGACAAAAAGGGATGCACGCTCGCATTTGCAAGCTCCTATTCAAACAAGGTTAGTGCCCGACTTCGTTTCTGTTTTGTCTACGGCGCGAGGGCGCCTGTCTTGCCACGTCTCAGGCGAGAATCTGGTCGTCCAACTGCAGGGTCGAACCAGTACTCTTAGGACTTGATGGTGAGCTGGCACCGCGACTGCATTAGCGCACGCCCCGTGTCGTTTGTATTTGGAATATAGGGAGGCAGGAGAGAATTATTTCAACAACCCTCGGACGGAGAGTAGTAAGGAGCCTCGCGACGAATTGGCAGAGCGGAGCGGACCTCGGGCTTTTCAGACTGAACGGAAGCGATCAAGGATGGTTTGGTGGAACACCGAGATATGCATACAAGAGCCTCTTGCCGGTAGGCTGCCGACTGCCACCATTCGGCTCGACGGTAACAAACACAGCGTCAATTTGTGCAAGCGTTTCCGGATCGTTGAACTGGAGCACCCAACGTTTATTTCCGGCGGTGTCGATGTACATGATCCCCAGATTGAGTGCCTGCGAACGATCACGGCTGCGTCGTCCCCAAGCCTGAAAGGCGCTTGCCTTTCGGACACCAGCTTGCTGGTCGAGATCGTAGGCATAAAAGATCAGCGACTTGCCTTTGGTGAAGAAGATGCGTCCGAAAGGCTTCTCAGTCTGGCCATCTCCTGCCACGTCGTAGACCTCTGCTATGTAGAGTTGGCGCGCGCCCATAAGTTCACGGATATCGCGGTCAGCGGCCAACAGCTGCTGTTGCTGCTCGACGGTCTTTTCCTGCCGTGCGAGGAGTTCATCTCGTTGTCTCAGGAGGTCAGCCAATTGGCGGATGCGGACTTCAAGACTAGCAGAGCGGAGGAGTTCATCTTTTCGCTGCTGGCGGAGGGTCTCGAGCTCCCTATCGTTCGCCGCTGCCGATGCCTCCGCCAGGCTAAGCTTCGTCGCGATCCTATCTCGCTCGCTAGCGATGTGAGCATTCTCAGCCTGAGCGGTCGAAGCCTGGTCGTTAAGGTTCTTCTCGGCCTCTCTCAGGTTTGAGAGCTCCACCTGCTGGCGGGCAATCTGGTTGGTCAAATCCCGCAATGCGTTGTCACGATCCACAATTTGGAGGTCTCGTGCCGCTCGTTCCTTCATCAGCGTGTCGAGTTCAACTTGCAGGGAGCTCAACTGATCGTTGATGCGTCCGTCGCTTGCCCGCGGCAATACCATTCCTTGCTTCACCCCAATACGGTACCCTGCGAATCCCAAGCCGACGGCAACAATCACGATCGCCGCATACCGCAGATATAGTTCGCCACGAACCAACTGGTTGTAGACGGAGGGCCACAGTCGACCGATGGCGTGCCTCAGGTCAAGAATGATTTCTCTTCGACGACAGCCGACGCTGGGGCCACTTGAAGCGCCCTCGGATGCAAGGCTCTGAAACAACTCTCTCTTAGCTGACTCTTGCGACCAGGAGACGGCTACGGGAGGAGAATCAGGGAGAAAGCTAGGAGCCAATGCCGGAAGACGGCTTCGAATTAGAAGTCGGTAGTCTTCCACAGCACGACGACAGTCCGGGCACGTTGCCAGGTGCTCATTCAGCTTCATCCGTTCAGCCTCGTCGAGCGATGAAGCGAGAGACAACGCGCAGAGTTCGAGGAACTCTTCGTGCCTACTCTCCGCACGATTCTCCCCTGAATCGCTCCCGCGGGCCCTCATGCTATTGGCCTCCTTGACCTGCCGCTTTGAAGCATCAGCTTCCGCAGACGCTCGAGCCCCCTGTGGTAATGATGGCGCACGTTGACCAAAGTTTCGCCCAGCTTCTCGCTGATCTCTAGAAGCGAGTACCCTTCGAAGAAATATAACCTTAGGGTTTGTCTTTGCCCGTTCGAGAGTTCTTCGAAGGACCTCCTCAAATAAGAACTCCAATAGAATAGTTCTGCGCTGCTAAGCATATTCCCATTGGCGCCGATGGTGGCAACGCAATCTTCCACTGCAGATTGACGGTAGTGGGCCCGGGTTCCCAGGTAATCCCGCCGGTCAAACGCCCGACAGTAAGTTACCTGCACCAGCCAAGACCTTGCCGAGCCCTTTGCCGGATTGAACAAGGCGCTCTTGCGAAAGAGAAACAGAAAAACCTCTTGAACCAAGTCGTCAGCCTCACCAGCGTCCTTTAGAATTCGCAGTCCGATGCCATACACGAGGCCTGCATGGCGATCAAACAGTTCGCCGAGCGCTTCTCTGTCTCCCTCTTGT
>JAKEER010000329.1 GCA_022616615.1 Acidobacteriota bacterium | reverse complement strand
GCGAAAAGCACGCCAATTGTGGCTACCCATGCCCTAGTCAGTCGTCTTGGTAGCCATGATTGACGCGCTTTCTGCGTCAATCGTGGACGAAACCGCCTTAAATTGACATCAATGCGCACAGCGGCATGAAAAACTCCCTTGAAAATCATGCTCGTCGTCTTCGGGCTCATCCTCGATGAATGCCAAGGACGACGACGAGTACGAGGACGACGACGATATTTTCATCCTTATGTAGCGCCGAAGACGGCGCTGCGACTTCCTGTCGTGGGGCACGGCACGAGTACCCCAAAGTGCTCTTGTAAGGCAGCGCGGCCTACAATTCGACAAGCACTTTATCGCGCGCTGAGCGGTAAATCGCCAGCACCAGCTCGAGCGCCTTCAAACCTTCTGTCCCATCGATCATTGGCGGACGGTCTTGCCGAATCGCCTCAATGAGATCTTCGATCTGCCGGCGGTGCCCGTTGATGTCGAGGGCCATTGGATCGGAAGCGCCGTTGGAAAGGTCACGTTCCTTGAGACGAAACAGTTGTTCTTCCTCTTCATCGGTGTCCGCGACCTTCCACGCGGTAATGTCATTCCCGTCGAGAGTCACACTCCCTTTCTCACCGTGAATCTCAACTCGGCGTGAGAAGCCCGGACGTATGGAAGTTGCGCCCTCGATGACGCCCAAGGCGCCGTTCTTAAATTTCAACACCGCCACTGCCGTATCTTCGGCCTCGATGTAAGGATGTAGCTTCTTCTCGGCAAAACCGAAAACCGATGCCACGGGCCCAGCGAAGTATTGCAAGAGGTCGATCGTGTGGATGGACTGGTTGATCAGGGCTCCACCACCGTCCAAAGCAAGCGTGCCGCGCCACCGCGCGGCTTCATAGTACTCACGCGTGCGAAACCATTTCACGTACGCATCGCCCATGATGAGCTGCCCCAAACGGCCCCGATCGATGGCGTTCCTTAGAATCTGCACCGACGGCAGGAAGCGGGACTGAAAAATCACTGCCAGCTTCACGCGGGCCTGCTGGCAAGCTGCAATCAGCATTTGTGCGTTTTCCAGAGTCACGTCGATGGGCTTCTCCACCACAACGTGCTTTCCGGCTGCTGCTACTTTGATCCCTAGCTCCGCATGGGTCCCGCTCGGCGTGCAGATGCTAACAACCTGAATGTCTTTATGCTCAAGGAAGCGTTCCAGGCTGGTCTTGCACTCCGCCTGGTACTGTTGAGCCATTCTCTCGGCCTTGGGCTGGCTGTGGCTGTAAAAGGCCTTCAGGCGCGCCTCAGGAATGGCCTGGATTGCTTTTGCATGAATGGTCGCAATGTTCCCGCAGCCAATGATTCCGAATCCGATCTCGGACATGAGTTCACTCCCCAAAACTGAGGATCGAAGATAGAGGATAGAGGATTGCGAATTCCTGATTCGATCTTCGAAAAACCGGCGTGGCGAGATAAACAGCGTCGATTTCCGAATCGGAAAAGATCTCGCTGGGATGCGTAATGCTCAATAGAACGATTGTAGGCCGCATGCCCTCACGCGGCGCTTCCCGTAGCTTGAATTTTTTCACAACTCCAGAGTGGCTATGCAGTCAATTTCCACACCAATGCCTCCAAAAATGTCGCCGGCTTGAACCGTGGTTCGGGCCGGCGGATTCTCTTTGAAATAGGTCTTGTAAACCTCGTTCATGGCGGCAAAATCGTTGATGTCTCGCAGAAATACGCTGCACTTCACAGCCTTGTCGAGTGATGAGCCTGCGGCTTCAAGAATGGATTTGATGTTGTCGAGCACCAGCCGTGTCTGCTTTCTGATGTCTCCCAGAATGATCTTGCCGGTCTGCGGGTCGATGGGTCCTTGACCGGAAACAAACACAAAACCGTTAGCAATGATAGCTTGGGAGTAAGGCGCCCGCGGAGCAGGTCCCTGAGTTGTTTTCACGACTTTTTTCATGGCAACTCTCCTCGTCGAAATGACAAAGACGGGCAAACTAGCATGGTTAAGTTCAGAAAGCAATTCAGGATCAGGGGCTGGTTTTCGCAAAAGCCTTCTGGGTGAGCCTTGGCAAGAGTGCGATAGTGCCTGCATTTCCTCGGATTGATTCGCGCTTCGCGGTTCAAATTCCAGGCAGAAAACAAAAAAGCCTGCCAGGCTTTTTGGCCAGGCAGGCTGCTGGGGTTTTCGGCCTCTCAGCCGTCCTATTTTTTCTTTGACTTCGACTTTTTCCTAGCCGGCTTTGCAGTCTTCTTGGCAGCTTTCTTGGCTGCAGCTTTCTTAGCGGTCTTCGCCTTCGCGCTAACTCTGGCCCTTTTGGGAGCCGGCTTGGCCTTCTTGGCTGGTTTCGCTTTCTTAGCGGGCTTTGCCTTCTTGGCCACCTTCTTAGCGGCAGTTACTTTCGCAGCCTTAGGCTTCGCTTTGGGCTTGGCTTTCTGCGCGGGAGCGCGCCGCTTAACCGCAGCCGGCACGGCTGGTTCTTCCGGAACAGCAACTGGTTCCAGGGGAACCGCGACCGGTTCCGGAAGCGGCAGTTCAGCTGCGCTGTCTTGTTCGACGTCGCTCTCTGTGTCCTCGGGCTCGACGGGGAAGTCGGGTTCGTCACTATTCACACTCAATCCTCCTTTTCGGTTTGAAAGTAAAGTCTGAACGCCGGGTGTTGCGCTGGCCTGATAGCCTTAAGAAGTTTTAAATGGGTCCACCGCTAAAAAGATGCCCTATCTAAAATCCAACGGCGGCAAATGTCAAGGTGAAAAATGGCGGAAATGCCAGACCGGAAGCGACATTCATGGGTGTGGCGCGCTTTCGAGACAGCCGAGGGGCGGCGAAAGGGTGAAAGCCCCAGGGGAAGCCTGGCACTCGCTTAGTCCGGCGGCTTCTGAGACGGCGGCTTCGACGAAGACTCTCCCCAGCCGTGGCCGCTGCCCAGTCGGACGGCAAAACATTGACGGCGCCTAGTTTGTCACTGAGCGTGGGAGAATGCTTACTTTGATCGACGACGGCAGATTGGACGAGCGATAAACGCGCTGGCTGGCCTTCTCGAAATCAGCCTCGGCGGCCTCGTTAATGTTCAGAAACCTCTGCGGGTTGATATTGATAAGCGGAAACCAACTGCTTTGGATCTGAATCATAATGCGATGGCCGCGACGGAAGGTATGGAAGGTATCGGGCACGGTGAACTCCACTTTGACCGGCTGGCCGGACACGAAGGGCTCGGGCCGATCGAGGCTGTTGCGGAACTTGCCCCGCATGACGTCGCCGCGCACCAATTGCTGATAGCCGCCGAAGCTGTTCTTGACATCACCTTTTGTGTCGGGAAAGCGGTCCGGATAGACGTCGATCAGCTTCACGATCCAGTCCGAATCTGTGCCGCTGGTCGAAACGTGAAGGCTGGGAACGATGGGGCCCGCCACAGTCGTATCTTCTTCCAATAGGGCGGTTTGGTACACGAGCACGTCGGTGCGTCGGGAGGCGAAGCGCTGGTCGTCGACCATATAGCGCTGAGCCATCCCTGAGTCCAGGCCCGGGATGAATGGCACCGGCTTCGCGGGATCGCTGATGTATTCGTCAAAGCCCACGGGGCCAGCAGGTGGCGGGTCAAAGGCTAGCCTGCCGCTGCCGTGCAGGTAGAGCGACCTGTTGACAATGGATTTTGGAGGCCAAGTTTCGAATTTGCGCCATTGGTTCGTGCCGGTCTCGAAAACATAGGCCTCCGGCAATTCCTGCTTCCCTTTGTCCTTTAGGAAATAATTGAAGAAGGGCAGTTCAATGCGCTCGCGGTAGAAATCCCCGGTCGGCGCGTCAAAGCGAACGTCTCCCAGGAAATCGCCTTTCTTCTCGCCCTCCCACCCGCCGTGGACCCAAGGTCCCATGACCAAAATGTTGAAGTTGCCGGGACTTTGCGCCTCTATGGCACGGTAAACCTCGAGAGCACCGAAAAGATTCTCGGCATCAAACCAACCCCCGACCGTCATCACGGCTGGCTTGATCTTCTTCAAATGCGCCCGGATGTTGCGCGCCTTCCACCAGTCATCGCGGGTTTCGCGCTTCATCATCTCGTTCCAAAACGCGATCTCGCTCTTGAGATACCTTTCGTTCGCATTCCGCATGGGGCCAAGGCGAAGAAAGAATTCGTAGGCGTCTTCGATCTCGCGCTCGACGGGCTTGCCAGGGGCCACCGTCGACGGCTTCGAAAAAGGCCATCCCACGCCAGAAAACCAGCCAAAGGCGTGGGCCAAGAGGAACGCGCCGTTGTGATGCCAATCGTCTGAGGCAAACCAGTCCGCCACCGGCGCCTGGGGAGAGACGGCTTTCAGTGCAGGATGCGCGTCGATTGAGCCGGCGGCCGCATAGAATCCGGGATAGGAAATCCCCCACATCCCGGCGCGTCCGTTGTGGCCAGGTATGTTTTTCAGCAGCCAGTCAATGGTGTCGTACGTGTCGGTGCTTTCATCGATCTCTTTGGCATTCTTCGCCGGACGATGTGGCCGAACGTGCTCAAACTCTCCTTCCGACATCCAACGGCCGCGAACGTCCTGGTAAACGAAAATGTAGCCTTCCTTGGCCAGCACCAGTGAAGGACCAAGACTCTCAGCGTAGCGGTCCGAGCCATAGGGGCCGACACTGTAGGGCGTTCGTTTCAGAAGAATGGGGTAGGAAGTAGAACGATCCTTGGGCATATAGACGGCGGTAAATAGCCGAATTCCGTCCCTCATCGGGATGGAGAACTCGTGCTTGGTATAGTTTGCCTTAACGTATTCGAGCCCCTGCGGAAAACCCCGGCTGGCCAAAACCATCGCAAGAAGAACTAGCAGGCTTGATTTCGAGATCAAGCGACCTTTCATGCGTCTTTCTCCTCATAACGGGCAGGTGGCTAGGTGGCTCGCTCGCCCCGCCTTGAAGTTGCAAGTTTGGATGATTCGGAGACGAACTCTGCGTGCCAGAGTTCAGTGGGCCGTGCGAGGATCGAGACAATTCCATTCAGGCGAAGAGCTCAAACCACCATCTTTCCCACAACCGCCTCAATCTGTTCGGTGGGAACCATCTCAATTGCATCCCAGGGACAACCGTCCAGGAACGCGCCATCAGGACCTTTGCTGGTACACTTCTTGCATCCAATACAAAGAAATGGATCGACTTCGATGTGTCCAAACGGAGGATGATCTGCATCTGGAACCCAGAACATGCAATCCAGCACAGGGCAGTAAGGGACGCAAGCCGGTGAACCGGCACAACCCGTACAGCACTCCGTAATGACCGCAATTTCCTTCGGTTTCTTTTTTCGAGGAGTGTCAATCCCTTCCGACTTCGGTTCACATTTCTCGAGTGTCGAGATGGTGTCCAGTGGGAGCATCCGCCCTCCTTAGGCAGCGTTGTCAGGTTTTCAAGCTCAGCGGTGCATCAGAGCAGGAGAAGATGAAGAAATATAGCACACTCGCTGCTCACTCCGTCAATGCTTTGGGCTCAAGCTCAATCCGCCGCTGCAAGCGGCGGCCTGGAGATTGGACCTTTTGATTCCCCTCGGCTGCCTCGGCTGAGAAGGGGCGGGCGATGGCACAGCCAGCGCCGGGGTGGTACGACCGGCCCTTGCGGAAACCTCCAATCGAACGCTTCGTGCCGCAAAGGCTCCTCCTCGATACGAAACCCTTGAATGACGGTTCTCGGTGCATCCCTCAGACCACCCCCCGTGCCGCTGTGCGACCGCCGCCGCTGTGCGACCGCCGCCGCTGTGCGACCGCCGCCGCTGTGCGACCGCCGCCGCTGCGCGACCGCCGTCGCTGCGCGGCACATCCCCTCCTGATCTCAGGAGAGCTCAGGGGAGCCAGAAAAACGTCCAATTCGCAGCCCGCAGCTCCAAGCAGCGCCCCAAGGCCCAGCAGGCCAAAGACACCGCGCCCCGTCTTCGACTTCGTGGAGCACACCTCGCAAATTGCCAATTCCGACCTTTGTCGCGTAGACTTTCGGTATGACTGACAATACTGCCCAGGTTCCGCCTGAACCTCGATCGGCAGGCCAGCGCCGGGTCGTTTGCCGATCTTGCGGCGCGGCTCTGGAAGTGGTCGTGAATTTCTCCGGGAAAATCGTCTGGAGCATCGATCCCGATGATCCTGATTTCGGCTCCCAAGCGCCTATTCTGCGGGGAGAAACCAAGAACGTCCGCGTGGTTTGCAGCGCCGACGTGATGCACGCCTGCGGCTATTCTTGTGTGGACGGAATTCTTGTTGAATCCATCAGAAGACGCTGAGCTTCCACTGGTTTTCTGCAGACTAAGAATGGGAGTCGGAATAGCCAAGGCGAAAGGTTCCACTCCGCTTGGCGAGTGGTGACGACATTCCGTGGGCCGGAAGACACCCTAGTCGAAACGTGCACCGATAAATCGCCGGCCATCTTCCTGTGCCCCAAAGCGGACAACTTTGGCCTTCAGCGAGGAGACAGGACCCAACAGAGTGCTGGAACGAATCTCAAGGTTCAGATGCGCGTCCATCCAGACGGAGGTTTTGAGATAAAACGAGATGCCAGTTTCACTGATGTCGATGGTGTTCGACTCTTCCTGGAACGGTTTCCCATTGAGATCAATGCCTGAAATCGACAGCTTCGAAGCTTCCTGTTCTCGGACGGCTCGTTGACTGCCGTATCGTGACATGCAACACCTCCCCAAAAATACTTGCTGCTATTCTAACTGAACTTTTCAGATGTTGCGGCTGGATTTAGCGGAGGACTTGGCAGGCCCCTCTTCCGGCTTGAGAGGGCAGCATCGCGGAAGCCTGAAATGAGCCATTTACGGGGCCACCCACCGGAAGGCTGGCCCCGCAAATGTGAAGGAGAGAAGGCGCTGCGAGACGCCTCTTACCTGCTGCCTTTCTACTGGCATGTTCCGTTCCACCTTGTCACCGGGGCAAGGTCTATCTGAAATCAATACCATACCCTTTCAGCAATTTCTGGCCTTGGAAATTCTTTTCCTCTAAGTGGCATCTGAATCCCTAAGTGCGTTCTACGACGGGGGCATCTGACGCGGAATCCACTCCAAGCGCTTCAATCGCAGCGCCCCGGAAGAGCGAAAACTGCTGATCACCCGCCACTCACCTTTTCCCTCAGCTTGCCGCACCAGCCACGGTTCAAAGCGATCCCAGAACTCCTGGGTTGCCAGCAACGTGAAGTCTCGATGGGCCATCAGGCGTGATTGGATTTCAGATTTGAACTGTTGGTGAGGCGGGTTCTCGATCCACCAGTGAACCGGCAGAAGAACGAAAGCCCGGAAAGGACCTTTAACGTAGAAGCTGTGCAGAGGCGCAGAGAGGTACTCCGCCAGCTTCGGTTTGTCTGCAAAATCCAACCGGTTCGATTCGATGAAGGGTGATTGAAACAGAAACAAAGACGACTGGAGGTTCGGACTGCCAAGCTGCTCAAGCGTTTCGCGCCACTCATTGCCTCCAGGCACACCCTGGGAAAACTGGCCCTTTTGCGCAAAAAAGCCTGCTGGTGCGCAGTAGACATAGCTAAGCCAATAGGCCAGCAGCGCGCCTCGCCCAACCCACCTTGGAGAGAAAGCCAGCGCCAGCGCGGGCAGGGTGAGAAAGACCGGCAACGAGGCCAAGGTGAGGTACCGTTCCACAAAAAGGTTAAGGCCATTGCCATGCGCCAGGAGAAAGAACAAGCCGAGCGGAAGAAGGTACCAGAGAACCAGAAGGACAAGGCCGCCCCTATCCAGGCTCCTGCGTTCTGGATTCGGATCGCCGTTCTGACGATGTCTCCAGAAGCGCTTCATCAGCCGGGCGGTAGTGTCCAACACGAGCCATGCGGCAACACCCCATAGCAGCGGGCGCGGATCCAGAAACAGAAGGAAGTTTTTGGCCGCAGGATACTTGCTTTCCCAATTCAGGCTGTGCCTGGCGTGGACGACGCGCCACAGTTGCGGGTAGAGAGGCACGAGGAGAACAGCAACACCCGCCTGCAGCTTGAGCCACGACTTGCATTGCAAAGCGTTCTGTCCTGGCCGTCGAGCGCGGGACCAGTTCATGCAATAGACCAAGTAGGCGCCCTGAATCAGCAGCAATGGAAAGAAAACGTAGTGGGTATAAAACAGCAGTGCTGTCGTCATCACGTAGGCCAGCGCCAAGGGCCAGGAAGGCTGCCGCCGCCACTGGATGAAACAAAACATCGAGATCGTACTCAGCAGCAGGCAGATAGCGTAAGGGCGGGCGTTCTGCGCGTAGACGATTTGCGTAGAATTCACCGCGAAAAGCAATGTACCCCAAAGCGCGATCTCGGCACTGAAGAGCGCCCGGCCAACAGCAAAGAGGAGGTAACCCGTCAGGACGCTCCCGGCGGCAGATAGAGCCCGCAAGCCGGCCTCTCCGGGCGGGAAAAAGCCGTAGATCCACTTGTTAGCCAGGAAGTAGAAAGGCGGCATCGGCTGGGGAACTTCGAAACAGGTCTGGATCAGTTCCTGATAGGATTTCGAAGAAACGATCATCAGCGTGACGAACTCGTCCGACCAGAGACCATAGCCATCCAGTTGGTAGAAACGCAGAAACGCGCAGAGCACGAGCGCCAGGATCAGAAGCAGAAGAGAACTCATTGGGTTGGCAGGGAAGGTCTCATCAAGAGCGCCCGGACTGTGGGGATCGGGGGTCGCCCGCGCTCCCAGGAATCCGGCCGCCAGTATAGCACCACGCCAAGACGACACCCCCCGCGCTTCGCGCCTCCTTCTTTAGTCTTTGCGAGCCCGGCTCCCGGCCAGGGCCACGTCAAAGTACAATAAGTCATCACGTTGAGGCACAGCCTTTGCTGACGCGCGGGTTACTGACTTGAGCCTCGGCTTGTTCAGCAGCCCGGCTGCGGCGAAAGCCGGGGTCCCTGCGGATTGGAAATCTGCGGTACAGCAGACTGGGAGTCCGCGCCACCGGTGGCGCCGGTTTCCAACCGCCTGTGTCGCCGACTTCCACTCGGCGCACCGCGCTCGAAAATGTAGAAACTCGAAGACCGCGGCGAAAACCGGGAGTCAGGGAGGTCCAGGGCTTTGACGGGGGCGTTGGACGCCGGTTTACAGGTGTTGCTTTCCAATCAACAGGAAGTTAGTATCTGACCCACCATTGATACCCACCACAAAGGAGTTTGCCATGAAGGTCACACGGAGGTCCTGGATCGGTATGACGCTCTCCCTGGCAACAACACCCACGCTGCTTAGTGCCAAGCCCCGCTCCGGATATTCGCTTGTCGAAATCGAGAAGCGCCTGCATTCCGGCAAAGGGATTGAAGGAATGATGAAAGACGAGCTGCCGACGCCAGCCCTGCTGGTCGATCTGGATCTACTGGAGTCGAACATTCAGAAAATGAGTCAGCACTCGAAGGCGTCTTCTATTCAACTGCGGCCCCACGCCAAAACGCACAAATGCCCGGAGATCGCCCGGCGTCAGGTTCAAGCGGGCGGCCTGGGGGTTTGCACGTCAACCATTCACGAAGCTGAAGTGATGGCTGCGGCGGGGATCAGAGATCTGTTGATTACGTCAGAGCTGGTTGGCAAAAACAAGACGGAAAGGCTGCTGCGGCTGACGAGCAAGCAGCCCGGAACGATGAGTGTCGTGGACCATGCAACCCACGCCGAGCAACTCAATGAAGCAGCCGCTGCAGCCAAACTGACCCTGAACGTCCTGATCGACATCGACCCCATTGGCCGCCGCACGGGAATACTGCCCGGAGACGATGCCTTAGGCTTGGCAGAAAAAATCATGAAGTTGCCTCACCTCAAGCTGCGTGGCGTGCACGCGTACTCAGGGGCATCATCTCATGTCCCCGGATTCGAAGCGCGCCAGGAACATTCGCATCGAGTGATGCAGGCGCCACTGGAGAGCTTCTTCCGCATGCAAAAGGCTGGAATGCCTGTGGAGATCATGTCCGGTGGCAGCACGGGAACTTACAACATCGATCCGGCGCTGAAGGGGATGACCGAGCTGCAGACCGGCTCTTATGTCTTCATGGATGTGGATTACCGCCGCGTGGGCGGCAAAAGCGGGGCCGTGTATGAAGACTTCGCGCCGTCGCTCAGTGTTCTGGCGACAGTCATCAGCAAGAATCACCCGGATCGCGCCACCGTGGATGCAGGGTTCAAAGCCTTCGCCACGGATCGCAAGTTCGGCCCGGAAATCAAAGGGGTGACGGGAGTCGACTATCAGTTCAACGGAGATGAGCATGGTGCATTGATCTTCAGTAATGTTAGCCGCGAGATTCGCCTTGGCGACCGCCTGGAGTTCATCGTCCCGCACTGCGATCCGAACGTGAACCTCTACGATCGATTCTTCTGTGTGCGCGGAGATAAGGTCATGGCCGTCTGGCCGGTCGCCGGACGCGGCTACTCTTAGCGAGTGCTTATACCGTCGAGTTGGTCAGGGCAGCCAGAGTGCAAGCGGCTTCCAGCCGCTTGCACTGGAGATTGGACATTTTGATTCCCCTTCCTCGGCTGAAGAGGGGCGGGCGTTGGCACAGCCAGCGCCCGGGTGGTGCGACCGGCCCTTGCGGAAGCCTCCCATAGAACGTTTCGTGCCGCAAAGGCTCTTCCTCAATACGAAACGCTTGAATGACGGTTCTCGGTGCATCCCTCAGACCACCCCGTGCCGCTGCGCGACCGGGACCCACCCCGTGCCGCTGCGCGACCGGGACCCACCCCGGCGCTACGCGCCACCCCTCCCAAGAGGGGATTTTCAGATGAGCGGAAACGCCCATGACGGACACGACAGCTTGGGAGCAGAAGGCGAACGCGATTTCGGAAATTATCCAGCAGCGGCACACCCCATTCAAGACGATTCTCGATCCGCAGTACGACAGCCCAGCCGGCGCAACGCTTCAGAACTATGCCCGGGCAGGGGATTCGGCCATCTGGACAGGCCACTATTTTGCCGCCGAGGCGTTTCGCTACAAGGTGACGGCTTCAAACCAGGCGCTGGCCAATCTGCAGAGGACTCTCGAGGGACTGCGCTCCCTGGTAGACATCACGGAGAGCGGTCTTCTCGCGCGCTGCCTGTTTCGCGAGGACTGGGAATTTGCGACACCGGTCATCAAGGAAGAATGCCGCCACGGCATTCGCCGTGGAACGCTTAATGGAGAGAGTTACCTGTGGGTGGGGAACACCTCGCGTGATCAGTATTCAGGCGTGTTCTTTGGCCTCGGCGCCGCGTACGACCTCGTGGACGACGAAGACATACGCGCCTCGATTCGAGCGCTGGTCACTCAGCTTCTTGAATTCCTGCTGAAGCATCTCTGGACGGTAGTGATGCCGGACGGCGGCGCGCTAGCCGAGTGTCCGGGCAGATCGATTAGCACAACGTTCATTGGCCGGCCGGAGCAGCAACTGAATTTTCTGCAGATTGGCCGGCACGTGAATCCGCAGCGCTTTGAGCGGGAATATAGGAATTTCCGAAGGTTTTTTGCCGCCTTTACCTCCTCGCAGCTCCTCCTGGAAGCACTCGATCTTCACGGCTCTTATTTCAAGTTCAACCTTGCGGCGATCAATCTATATAACCTGGTCCGCCTGGAGGAAAAACGCTCCCGTTCCTTGCGCCACTACCGCCGCGCCTATGGTGTTTGGCGCAATGCCGTGCGGGCCCACGCGAATGCGCACTTCAATATGGTCGACCGGGAAGTAAATGGGGCTGATGCGGGCCGCGACCAGGAGACCATCGGGTTGCTGGATGACTGGCTCAAACGCCCTGACAATGATGAGTTCATCGATCTGCGCCGGCCTCTCTGGAATTATCCCGCCTGCCCGCCTCCTCACGACCGTGGCTGCAGCGTCATTCCGGTGTCCGACCGCGTGCGTACAGACTTTCTCTGGCAGCGCAGTCCCTTCCTGCTCTTCGGAGGCGGCGCCGGAACTATCAAAGGCTCCGGCATCGACTTCATCCTGCCTTACTGGATGGCGCGGCATTACAAGGTTTTGTGAACGGCACATTATCTCCTCTATGAGGATGATCCGGTGTTTGCCTTGTCTTGATCTTTACCCTATTGTCCCAGGCTTCAGAGCCACGAGGACTCTACCGGTCATCACCATGCCGAAGCGCACAAGCCGAGAAAGAGAGGTTTATCGTTTTGGAGTTGGGGAATGGTATGGAAGGTCCTTTGTTCAACTGTCACCAGAAGGTCGAAGAGAGTTTGCCCGCCT
>JAKEER010000328.1 GCA_022616615.1 Acidobacteriota bacterium | reverse complement strand
TGTGATGCTGCGGCTTCCGCATGGAGTTAGCGCCCTTTTCGAGGGTTGGCTGAGGCAGCATTTTCCAGACCGTAGGGAAAAGATTCTCAATCGAATTCGCTCGATTCGAGGAGGGAAATTGAATGACCCGCGGTTTCAAAAGCGAATGTCAGGAGAAGGAGCTTTCGCAGATCAGGTGCACCTTCTATTCAAGGCTTCTTCTCGCAAAGTGGGTCTTCAGGGACGATCACCCCAACTTTCCACAGCGGCCTTCCGCCGGGTAGGCGAATCACAACTCCAGCTCTTTGCCTGATCGCATAGCCACTCATTAACCTTTCCATCTGTGACAAGGTCACCGGGATCATTAGGTCGGGGTTGAGCACCTGTTCCCTCGGCTCTCGGGCGAGCGGAATGAACGGAGGCCAAGGTTCGGCCCCAATCGTTTTGATTGTAGTCAACCGAGACGCGAGTGGGAGATGGCCGAAATAGGTCAGCGTCTGAGGCACATGGCTCCAATAATTGCCGCAGGATTTCATTGCTCAAAGCCGCCGTCGCGGCTACTATGTCAACTCGCACTTGCTCAAAGAGAATCCTCATGCCTCTAATTTCCTGTTTCTTAAACCGTGTTCGGAAGTCTCCCAAACTGTTTGCCCTTCTGGCGGCCCTCCTTACACTGGCTGCGGCCGCCTTTGGTTGCGGAATGCTGGTGCAGGGAGCGACTTCTCTCGCTGGGCTGGAGCAGGCTATCGGGCAGCTCGGCTCCTCGGTCTTGCGCGAAGAGGCCGCGCTGGGGGCGGCCGGAGCTTTCGGCGTGCTGGGTCTAGGGCTGCTCTACGGTCTAAGGCACGCAACGGAAGTGGATCATATTGTTGCCGTCTCCACGATTGTTAGTGAGCATCGAAAGCTTTCGCAGGCTGCCTGGGTGGGCGGGTTGTGGGGTGCGGGACACACGCTATCGCTAGCCATTGTTGGGAGTATCGTGCTCGCGATGCGCGTCGTTATCCCGGAGCGCCTCGCCAGTTTTTTCGAGCTGAGTGTTGCGCTCATGATCATCGGGCTCGGCCTCAGTGCCACGGCCAAAGCGTTCGGCAGGCGGGGTGATTTCCATCTGCACGAGCACACCCACGACAATGTAGCCCACATCCACGTCCACTTTCACGAGCCGGACACCCGGCACGCCGGGCCCGTGAAATCGCACTCTCATGCGATACGGCAGGTGGGCTTGAAGCCTGTGTTGGTCGGAGCGGTACACGGATTGGCCGGCTCGGCGGCGCTCACGCTGCTGGTATTGACGCAGATTCGTTCGGTCGCGCTGGGACTGCTATATCTTGGGACGTTCGGGCTGGGCTCAGTTGCAGGCATGCTATTGATGTCGGGCTTTGTCGGCCTACCCTTCGTTTGGAGTGCCCGGCGGGTGACCCGCGTTCACTATGGCCTTCAGATGGCTGCCGGGGCACTTAGCGTCTGCTTTGGCCTATGGTACGCCTATGAGATTTATACCGCTAACAGTGATCTTCTGAGTTTTCTATCTGCGTGAAGGTTTGCCACCTACACTCCGTTCATCCGCTCTGGTGGAACGCCTACTGTCGCGTTCCCATGCCAGGCTTTCCCGAATCGTATCGTGGGCCGGCACGGCGGCCGGCCCCTGCACCTTGTTGAACGAGATCAAACCTCCAAATACTTTGGAAACCGCGTCAGATTCCGATTGCCTGTTTTCGTCACCACGAGCAAATCCTCAAGGCGCACACCTCCCAAGTTGAAGTAATAAAGCCCCGGCTCTACCGTCACCACGTGTCCTGGCTTCAGACGCGACTGGCCACGCGGGCTGAGGCGCGGCAGTTCGTGAATCTCCAGGCCGACTCCATGGCCCGTCCCGTGAAAGAAACCCTGCATGCGCCCGTCCTGGAGACCGGTTTCAAAGCCCAGGCGCTTAAAGTCATCCAATATCGCCTGGTGAATGGCCTCCCCTCGAACGCCGGCTCGAATCCGTCCGAGCGCCAGCGACTGACCCGCCAAAACGGCTGCGTACGCATTCTTGAGGCGCTCGCTGGCCCTCCCCTTCACGATCGTCCGCGTGAGGTCGCCCCAGTACCCAGAGCTTTGCGAGCGGGGAAAAATGTCCAGGATGATGGGCTGGTGGGCGCGCAAGGTGCCATGGCCTTCTTCGTGGGGGTCGCAACCCTGCTCGCCGCAAGCCACAATGGTGTGGCTGGCCAGGCAGCCGTGCCGCATGGCCACCGCGACGATGCGCTCCTTGACCATTTCAGCAGTCAGCTTTGCCTTGCCTTGATAGAGCAGCCTCCGCGAGATATGCGACTCGCGAATCATCGCAATGGCCGCTTCCATTCCCGCTTCAGCCGCTCGCTGTGCCTTCGAAATCTCGCGAATCTCTTCTTCGCTTTTCACTTCGCGTTCTGGAAAGAAGGCGTGCGAGCTGGCCACGACTCGCAAGCCGCGCCGCCGGAGCCGGTCGGCGAGACCCAGCGGAAAGTTGGACGGCACCAGAACTGAATGAATTTTTTTGGTTTGAAACAGATGATGCAGGACTGCGGCCGTGTCGATAACGAGGCGCTTGTTGTCTTTCAGTTCGCGCTCCACGGCGGCCAGCGACAGCACGTAGTCCACATGAGCCTGCTGGCGTGCCCGGTCGAGTTCGAGATCGCTCATCACGAGATGCTTCTTGCCGCGATGCTGGAAAAAGATAAATGGGTCAGGCGCAAAGAAGCGGGTTGCGTAAAGCAGGTTGGCGTCACTGTCGCTGGCAGCCACGATCAGGCGGGCATCAGGACGAAAGTGGGTTCGCGGGTTGGGCAAAGACTGTCCTCCAACAATACAAGCCGGAACAAGTACGGCGCATCGAGGAAGGATTCCTAGCGGTTTGGAATGACTAATGACGAAGCACTAATGACTAAAGAAATCCCAAACCCGAATGACGAAAGTTCTTTCTCTCGTTCTTCGTGCTTCGTCATTCCTTTACCTCATACTTAACCCGGACGAGCTGGACCAAGGATTGCACACTCAAGCGGACAAATAGCATCAAGCTGTCCGACCTACTGCGTCATCCACTCGCAAATCGCATCGATGGCTTCTCGAACTTCTCTCGCTGTTGCCGTGACGTTATTCACCATAATCGAGAAAGCCAGGCGTTCCCCGCCCTTGCCGATCGCATAGCCCGAGAGCGTGTTGACAAACTCGATGGTTCCGGTCTTGGCAAAAATGTGTTCAGAGGCTGGTCCTTTCTTCATCCGGTTCTTCAACGTGCCATCGCGGCCAGCCACGGGAAGCAGATCGAGAAAGACCGCTCGATGCGGGTGTTGCTCCATGTATTGGAGCACGCGGACGACGGATTCGGGCGTAATGAGGTTTTTGCGCGATAGTCCTGAGCCGTCGTTCAACGAGAGCCCGTTTTTCGGCGTGCCAGTCTTTTCCAGAAATCTTTCAAGCGCTGCGGCGCCTGTCTCGACAGAACCCACCCCTGTCGTACGAGCGCCCAAGTTCCTCAACAACATTTCTGCATAAAGGTTGTGGCTGGCCTTCATCATGATCTTCAGCGTTTCCCGCAACGGCAGAGTTGTAACACTCGCCAGTTTGCGCTCTTCTGAGTAAAGGGCCTGCAAACGTTTTGCGCGATCGAGCGAAACTTTTCCTTGCTCCAAAACATCCAGGGCAAGCAACCGGCGGGTCTTCACACCGCCTGTCACGCTAATGCCTCGCTGGGCCAGAGCAAATTTGAGCAGCTGGCCGGCAAAGACATCTGCATCCGGCACGGCGAGGTTGTATTTCAATCCGGCATGTCGCAGAGGAATTTCTCCCCGCAACGTCACCTGCCGCCCATCGGAGCTGCGTTCAATGCCCATCCAGGCCTCCCAGCCTTGGCCGGTTGTTTTCACCTGGTTCACGAAAGTCAGTCCTGTTTCGACGGGTATGGGATGAATGAAAGCAGGACTGGCCTCCGTCTCGCCGGGTAATACTTCCAGCTTTAGGAAGTTCTCGCCGACAGCCAACGAGCTGACTGGGGCGCTGTAGCTCCACAGCAGGTTCTCCAGGGCCCAACTCGGGTCGTAGGGTTCATGAAGAAACCAAGTCTCGTCGACGACGACGTCGCCCACAACCGACTTGAGGCTTCGGCCCACAAGCTGGTCGGCAATCTTTAGCATGAAGCCAGGCACATCGGCTGCCTCCAAGTCTTCCCGTTCCGCGTCGTAAGCGCGCCCTTCGAGATTCGGGTCGCCGCGGCCCACCAGCACCAGACTGCCCAACAACCGTCCCTGCGCGTCGATCGTTCCCTCGCCATATACAGGTGTTTCAAATCGAAAGTCGGGACCCAGCGCGTCCAAGGTGGCCGCGCCGATGAACAGCTTCATATTGGAAGCCGGCAGGAAATGCTTCCGGGCGTTCGACGAGAAAAGCACCGAGCCGTCTTTCAGCGACACGATGTGAACTCCCCATAACGACGATTCCCACTTCGGCTGATCGAGCAACTGTCGTACTCGGCTCGCGAGTGCAGTCGAACCGGCTTCTTGCGCGCGCAGCGAAGCAGCCAACACCGCAAGACTCAGGAGAGTAGCTGCAGACCAGACCAGCGCCATCCAGTTGCTTGAGCGACGGCAGATCCTTCCGGCAGTTGCCGCGACCCGCAAAAGAGGGGCAACCCTGCCTGTCCGTGAAGCGTACAAATCGCAGCCGTCCGAGGCACTACCCGCATTTTCTAATTCCCAAAGAAGAATTCGTCGATATAATGAGTTGGGCATAGATTCCAATCACTGTTATTTCAGCACCATCTGCTCAAAGGCGTGAAACACTCTGAAAAATCCCGCAGGTAACTTGCTTGCGAACGTGCACGGCCCGGACCTTCGGAACCGCCACGTGAGCGAAGCAGTCACTTCTTGAGATTCTTCACACCCTTGAACACGCCGCGTCACTGAAAGCAGTTCTAGGCGGCCTTCACGCCAGAGATGAAGTGTCGTGTGCTTCAGTCTGTGGCACTCTCTTGACTTCCGCAGAGCGAAGTTATCAAAAAATCCGACCCTCAAGGAGAAGTTATGGACCGCAAGTACAAGCAGCGTGGCTATATGGACAGTGATCGTGAGCGCCAGGAAAGGCCGAAGCAGGAGCCCCGCCCCAAAGGGGCGAAGGAGTTCCGTCCCCGGCAAATGCCTGGCTTCCACGAAACCACGCGCTGCTCGATGTGCGGCGCATCGATTGCTCTGGAAATCACGCTGGAAACACAGTGCCCGAAATGCAAAGCAGACCTCCATGCCTGCAAACAGTGCGGATTCTTCGACACGTCGGCCCGGTTCGAATGCACTCAACCTATCCCCGAGCGCGTGCAGCCCAAGAACGTCCGCAACCAGTGCACCTTCTTCGCAGCAAAGAAAAGTATTGAACGAGAAACCTCGTCTCAAGCCCCCCGCCCGACCGTGCCGAAAACAGCCCGTGAAGCCTTTGATGCTTTGTTCAAAAAGTAAGCGCCTGCCTAAGGAAGCCAGAGTGAGTTCTTCCTCGAAGCTTGACATGCAGGAACACCTCACCGCAACGGCGAAGAAACAGTTCTACGTCAACCGGATGTTTGCGACCATTGCGCCGCGCTACGATCTGGTGACTTCGCTGCTGTCCTACGGCCAGGACCAGCGCTGGAAAAGAAAGCTGGTCGCAATGGCTGAGGTGCAGCCGCAGCATCAAGTGCTCGATCTGGCCTGCGGCACAGGCGACATCACCTATCTGCTGGCCCGGCAGCTCGGCAGCGGCCAAGCCACCGGCGTGGATATTACGCCCGAGATGGTGGAACTGGCGCGCCGCAAGCAGCCATCGAATGAAACGCGTGTTCGTTTTGAGACCGGCGATATCTGCCAACTAAGTTTCGCCGACGCGTCTTTCGAGCGGATCACCGCCGGCTATGCGGTTCGCAACGTTCCAGACATTTCCCGGCTGCTAGGTGAAGTGTTCCGTTTGCTCAAGCCAGGCGGACGCTTTCTCTCGCTGGATTTTGGAAAGCCCGAAGGGCACTTCTATCGTTGGGCGTATCTTGGTTATCTGAGCGCGACAGGCTCGGCCCTAGGCTGGCTGCTGCATGGGGACCCGGACGTTTATCGCTACATTGCCGAGTCCATCAAACACTATCCCGGCCAAAGCGGCGTCCAACGATTGCTGGAGGAGACTGGCTTCGTTGAGTGTGGCTTTATCACCTTCCTGGGCGGCGCGATCGCCATGAATTGGGGCAGCAAGCCGTAACAGGAATCGACAGGATTTGACGACAAGATTTACAAGATTCACAAGATAGAAATCCTCTGACAGATCCTGTGGTAGATCGGGATGTCCGTAGTCCAGGACTGAATAGAGTTCTCTCGCATCTGTAGTTCAATTTGATGCCCACGGAGCCCCTAAGCCTGGCAGGTCCGTGATCCGTGTCAATCTTGTCAATCCTGTCTCATCGCCAGTCCTGCTTTACATCGCTTCCTTGTTCAGTTGAATCATGTCCTCTTGAGTTACGTGTCGCGGGTTGCAGAGGCGGCAGCCGTCCTCCATCGCCTTGGCAGCCATGGGAACAATCATGGCTTCGGTGACTTTGTAATCGCGCAGGGTGCCTGGCGGAACCCTTTGTCCCTCACAAATGCCCGTTGTGCGCTGTTTTCCTCAATGCTAGACTAAAACGCTTTCATTGGAGCTTAAGGAGAAAATGTGTGCGGAATCCGTTTCAGTTGGCCCTTGCAGGACTTGTGTTTTTGTTTTTCTCCTCCTGCCAAGCCGCACCAAAGGCGGGGCCAGACACGGCGGCGATTGTCAACCAGGCCGAAATCAAGAGTGCCGATGTAGAGAAGGTTTATCAGAACCGATTGAAGCAGGCGGGCCAAGCCCCTTCTCCGGAGGAAGCTGCCACGCTGCGGCTCAACATCTTGAGCCAGCTCGTAAACGATGAAATGCTCATGCAGCGAGCTGCATCCGACAAACTGATTGCGAGCGACGACGAGGTGAACGTGAAGTTCACCGAGTTCAAGAAGGATTACACGGAAGAAAAATTTCAACAGTTCCTCAAGGACCAGGGCGTGACCGCGGAAGACATCAAGAAGGAGCTTCGAAAGAGCGCCACCATCGAGAAGCTTTACAACAAGGAGATCACCTCCAAGATCTCCGTTTCCGAAGGCGAGATCAAAGATCACTTTGCCAAAAACAAAGCAAACTACAACCTGCCCGAAAGCTGGCATGTGCTGCATCTTCTGGTGACACCCTTTGCCGATTCGCAGATTACCAACGCCCGTAACGACGATGCGAAGACGGATGAAGCAGCGCGTCAAAAGGTGATGGGATTACTCAAGCGGATATTGAGTGGAGAGGACTTTGCCATTGCCGCCAGAGACTACTCGGAAGACAGTTCGTCGGCCCAGGCGGGAGGCGATCTTCGCCTTTTGACTCTGCAGCAACTGGAGGCCATCGATCCTCGCTTCCGCCAGGCCGTCCAAAGCCTCAAGGTAGGAGCAACGTTCTCCAGCCCGGTGCCAACGAAGTATGGTTATCACTTGGTCAAACTCATCGAGAAGGAAGCTGGAGGCCAGCACGAGTTGACGGATCCCAAGGTTCAAGCTGACATCCGGCAAGCGATTTTCAACCGCAAGGAGACGCTTCTGAAAACAGCCTACCTGGAAGCGGTCCGCAGCCAGGCCATTGTAAGAAACTTGCTGGCGCAGAAAATCCTCTCAGACGCGGCGGGAAGTGGCGTTTCGAAGTAGAGCAATCCACGATGACCGTCTTGTGACAAATCGGCGCTCACAGCATCTCGTGTACCCGTCATTCCCGCGAACGCGGGAATCCAGACTCCCGGTCGAAAAATACTGGATTCCCGCTTTCGCGGGAACGACGCAAAGCGAACCTTCTGAAATCCTCTTCCCACGACTAGTTCGATGCCTCGCCAGAAATTCTCTTGCCAAAGCGCCGAGAACTCCATGGACAAGACCTTCAACGTTATCAATTTCGGCTGCCGGGCTACGCAGGCCGATGGCGCGGCCATTGAGCGGGCCTTGCTCAATCTCGATCTTCGAAAGTCTGTCAGGTGGCAGCGTTCGGATGTCGTCGTCATTAACACCTGCACTGTAACCAACACTGCGGATGTGGAAGCCCGCCAGGTGATCCGGCGCGTCCACCGGGAAAATCCGACGGCAAAGATCGTCGTGACGGGTTGTTATGCGCAGCGCGCCCCTCAGGAACTGGCGCGCATCCAAGGCGTCACCTGCGTCATAGGCAACTCGCACAAGGAGCGGCTGGCGCCGATCTTGGCTGCGAACTATCTGGCAACCGCGCCGTTTCCCATTCTGCAGGAACAAACCCGCGTTGAGGGGGCTGATGTCTTCTGCAGCAGCATCTTTGAATCCCGGCAACTGCGGGTCATCGCCGATGCCACCGGGGCTGGCCGAACGCGCCCGGTCTTGAAGGTCCAGGATGGCTGCAGTTACCGTTGCTCCTATTGCATCATCCCTTCAGTGCGCGGCGATTCCCGCAGCCTGCCCGCAGCCGAAGTGATGCGCCAGGTAGGGCTGCTGCTGGACCAGGGATTTCGGGAGATTACGTTGACAGGAATTCATCTGGGAGGTTATGGCAGAGATTCTTCGCCCCAGGAAACTCTCGCGCAACTAGCGCGGCGGCTTCTGAAAGAGGAGCGATTGGAACGGCTGCGGCTCAGTTCCATTGAGCCTTTGGAGTACACCGACGAGCTGATCGATCTGGTGGCTGAGTCGCCCAGGATGGCAAAACACTTTCACGTGCCGCTGCAGAGCGGCTCGGACCGCATTCTGCGGATGATGCGGCGGCCCTATTTGGCCGAATACTATGTCTGCCTTGTCGCGAAGATGCGGCAACGCGTTCCCGACGCCGCCATCGGAGCAGACGTGATGGTCGGGTTTCCAACAGAAACGGACGCTGACCACGCCAACACACAGGCGTTGCTGGAGACGTCGCCCATGACGTACTTGCATGTGTTTCCCTATTCGCTTAGGCCCGGAACCGCTTCGGCAAACCTGAGACCCGAGGTTCGCGGTGAGATTGCCCAGCAGCGCGGCCGGGAGTTGCGCGAACTAGCCGCGCGCAAGAATCGCGAGTTCCGGAGTTCCTTCGTGGGCAAACCGCTGTCTGTAATTACTCTCGGCCAGAGCGGTGAAGAACCCACCGTCGAGGCTGTCAGCTCAAACTATCTGAAGGTTGAAATTAGCAATGGCGCCGTCGCGTCCAACCAGATCCTCAGTGCCAGAATTACGGAGTTGACAGCCGAGGGCCTGCGTGGCGAAGTTGCGCAACCAGCCATAGCCCAGGCGAAAAGCGCGGCGCCTTTGGAGCCGGCTCAAGCTGCGGCCGACCCAGGATAATCTGCACTTTTCGTGTAACAGACCCAGCCACTTCGGTGCCATAGCTCGACGACTGGAAGCGCTTCTGGCGGAGAAACCTTCTCTGACCTTAAGGGCTTAACGAAGAGCCATATCCAGGTCCCACATTTTTTGGTTGAGCCGGTCCACTTAATCCAGAAATCGCTCGTGTCGTTTGAGGCACACTCTTGCCCCCTTCTTTTCTGACGGGGCAAGAAAGGACAGAAACTTAACCATTTTGTGAACTTAGCTGCCACACCTTTGGAACTGACTAGTCGGCTTCGCATGTCTGCATTAGGGCTTAACGAATCGCAAGAACCGTGGATTAATTCAGCCGTCAAGTGGCACCGAAGTACAGGGCTGGGCGAGGGGAAAGATGAAAAAGAGGCGACAAGAGCCAAGAAGCAAAAGTTCTCGTTTCTATTGATGCAGTTGCCAGGCAACGGAAGATTTCATTTGTCTGTCTTAGAAGGCCGCGAGGTGGCAAACCGATCGGCGGCAGGCGGGTCAACGCTCTAATGTGACCGTTCGTCCCGCTCGATAGGTTACTCAAATAGGCAACAAAACGGGTGCAGTAGGCTCGTGAGAAAATTTTGCTGGGAATAAAACCAGAGCCTGTTGGAATTCGTAATAGTGTTGAAAGCTTTTTGCAGGAAAGTTGCATCAGAAGAAACTATCAGAACGGAGTTCCTGATGAACCTGAGAACCTGAAATCAACCCTGATAAAACCGCGCAGTTCAAAAGGAGGCGTCATGGAGTTGAAAGACTGCAAGTTTTACTACGGTGGACAGGACATGAATTTCGCAGTTTATTCCGACGATCCGTGCCGTGCCCTATATCGTACCAGCATCCCGTTGCCAATCGCTCAGACTCGCGTGGATGTTTACGAGATCGAACCGGGGGCAAACACCCAGTGGGTTATCGTCAAACAGCGAGATGGTGACAAGGACAACTTGAAGCTCTTTGTGAAGAAGGGCGACAAGTTCATGGAGAACGAATCACAACATCTTTCAAAGGCGCTCAAGGAAAAGATTCTTCAACGGTTTCCCAAATTGACGGCAGAGTTCACCGCACCACTGGCAGCGTGATCCATAGCTCGGCTCAGACCCTTTAGGGCGGAGATTTTACAAGTCTTTGACAGTTCAAACCCTCGATGTAAGTTGAAAGCCCTTCAAGCTTCTTGAAGGGCTTTTTTATTTTCGGTAATACGTTATACTCTCGCCACCCGAAATTTGAACTTCAGGAGGCAGTCGATGCACGCGAAAGAGCCGGTTCTTGTCTGTGCTGCAACAGCCCGCCGAGGGTGGCTGAAATCCCTGGGTCTTGGAATCGTCGCCGCATTCGCCGGAAAGAAGTTTGGGCCAAACCTGTATGCTCAGGGTGCCAGCAAATCTGTTCAGCTCCACATCTACATCGAAGTAAAGCCTGGAAAGGGCCCGGAGTTGGAGAAGCTCTATCATGCGGCTTACGTGCCTGCCATCAAAGTGCAGGACGGATTTCTGGCGTCCCGACTTCTGCGGCATTACGATTCCAGCAGCAAATACGAGATCGATATTTCCTTCAAGACCGAGAAGCAGCGAGCGGCGTGGGCCCAATCCAAAGAACACCAGGCCGCTTGGCCCAAAATCGAGGAAGTGGGCGCCAAAATCACCTGGCAGGGATTTGATCAGTTGGCGTAGTGCGGGCTTACGGAATTTCATGTCTGAGATCGAGCACTCGACCTGCGCATCCTGCCATGCCGAAAACGAGAAAACGTAAACCTGTTGTAGTGCAGCGTTCCTTTGACTTTCAATCACAACCCCGTCGCAAAGCCAGGAAAGCCCGTCGCGGACGTTTCAAGCTCTGGGCGGGTTCGCTCCTGTTCATGACCGGCAGCGGCGCATTATTTTTCGCTGGGTGGAGGTTGCATGGCCGCGTCTTCGACCTGCGCGTTGGGCGGGCTTATGAGTCCGCCCGGCAGGTCTTGAAGCAAACACAGCGCCCCCTGGCGGAGCAGCAGCGTTATGCCGCGGCCATCGCGCGAAACGCCGTGGAGAAAGGACTCAGTCCGGCAGTGGTGTCGGCGATCGTCGTCGTCGAAAGCAGCGGCAATCCGCTGACGGTTTCTCCTTCAGGTGACCTGGGCTTAATGCAGGTGAATGCCCGGATTCATGCCCGCCACTTCGATTTCGCAAAGAGGAATCTCTTGAACCCTGAAGAGAACATCGACGTTGGCACGTCCATTCTAAAAACAATGGCCGACCGGCATGGAAACGAAAAAGCCATCCAGGCTTACAACGGGCTCCTGCCTGAGAAGCGTGCGTACAGCGTGCGCGTCCAGGCTGTGCTGGCGCGCGCCGGCTTCTCTCCAGAGAGCGAGCGGGTTGCTCCCAGTTCTGGCATCTTTGCCCAAATCTCCGATTGGATTGCCGCGGCACGTGCCTCGAGCGGATCGTGACAAATTCGGACGACTGCGGCTATTCCTTTTAGCGAATCCTTCGTTGTGATTCTGAACTTTATACTTGGTCAGGGGGATCACTTCTCGCTATTCTCCCACTTTCTGTCCGTCATTCCCGCGAAAGCGGGAATTCTGGAAATTGGACGTTTTTTCCGGTCTTTCGCACGGCTTTTCAGTTGTTGTGAGCGCAGTCTGTGTAGAGCCGTCACCAAACAAGCGTTTCGGTGGCGGAACGCAGTGACTCGACACGAAGCGTGCGTTTGACGCAGCCACCCTGGGAGCGCGGGCGTCCCGCCCGCCTCGGAGCGGCCGGAGGCCGCTCCGATGGCCTGCGGCCAC
>JAKEER010000327.1 GCA_022616615.1 Acidobacteriota bacterium | reverse complement strand
TGCGCGAAAGGATCTCCCTGCCAAAATGTCTGCCGCACACCACCATCGCGGCAATATTGCCAAAGTAGCACCGGCGGTGTCAAGTGTGTATACGGGCCAGGGCGTGGTGTCCCAGAACGCCTGATTCCAGCTCGATCATCTCGCTGTTAAAGCCTGCCAGACTCACCGAGCCGGAAGCGTTAGGCAGCGAAGAGGGCCGGAACTCTGTCAAGACTTCAGCCGCCCCTGCGACGCCATGCCCCGTCAGAACGGTTGCCAGCGTTGCGCGGCAAGCGATGCGGCGAATATTTCGCAGGAACTTCATTATTGTGGATTGTCTACTGATCCTTTTATTAGCCAGTGTCATACCTTTCGGGCCTTCCAGAGAATTATGGGTTTAACATAAGGCTGCTTTCACTCGGCCTTCTGACCAGCTTGACAACACAGGCGCAACGAAACCAGCGGGAGGCAAGAATGCAGCTTATGTTCTTATGCTAATAAGCCGCCGACGAAAGGCACAAGGACAATCCATGTCATGAAATTACGATTCTGCTGAGGGTTTCACGAATTTCCTGAAAGAGGGGGAGGTATCGGCGACCCCTTGAGTAACGTTGGGACAGTCGTGACTGTCGGAGCCGCAGCAGCCCACATTCCTACCGGAAAACCCAGGTGACGTGAGCCCAGTCAGAGAAAAGAGAATCTCTGCCAGATAGTGCCAGATAGATTGCCTTGCCTACCGAAGAGTCCTGCGAACAGTCGCTCCCCGTTCCTCTAGATACTTGTTTCCCAAAAATATTTTTCCAACGCCGTAACAAAAATTGGTGGCACCTCGGCGGCAACCTCCACCGGCAGGCAGACTCGCTGTTGAACTTTATGGCTGCACCCTGCTGGCTTCTCTGGCGATTCTCGCGTAGACAGCTCTCGCCCTTCGATACCGATCCTGCACGGTCTTACGGTCGCGCGAGAAATACTTGCTCCAAGCGCCTCCGGCCGAAGTTTGTTGGATCAAATGATCGATGAAACGGACAAAGTATTCGGCATCCTTGGAGCTGGCGCGGATAGGCGCCTTTCCCACGGTGACAAAGACTGCGGCCGTATGCGTCTGATGTCCGTCTTCACCCATGCGCCTCGCACAGAGCCAGCCACTCTGCCCGAAGTTTTGGGTCATCCCAAGAACCACCGGCGCGCCGGGGGCAGCCATCCCTTCACGGGTTTCCACGACAATCCCATTTCTTACTAGCTCCACCTTGCCGGAGAGTGGTTTCGTGGAAGTCCATCGGACTTCAACCTGCACCGTTCCACCTTTGGCCAACTTCACATCATCACCCGGCGAAGCGGCGCCGTTGACACGCAGCTCGAGGAATTCGTCGTGACCATTGCGGGAGACGACAGATCGCCCCTGGACCAGCCGTTCGATCCATTTGCGGTAGCTCAGCTTCTTGTCACGGATCTCCACGTAGGTCAGCAGCGACCCGAATGGCTTGAGATTGTTGCACGGGTAATCTGTTCCCGCTGCGATACCTGGCCGAAAACTACAGTTCAGCAGGCGGTAGTAGGCCTGCATCGCGGAATCTCCGCCGTCAACGTCTTCCATCAGGAACAGCGGGCCTCCGAGAGCTGCTTCCACCGGGAATTCCAGGGGAAGACAGCAATTAAGCGAGCCCGGCAGCTCATCAGTGAGATACTGCATGTGCGCGAACCCTACGAGCGCGTTCTGCTTTCTTGCCCACTTGAAGATGGGGTAGGTGTACTCTGAGAAGATCTGCTGTCCCCGTTGAAGACCAAGAACAATCAGGTGGCCTCCGATAGCCTTTTCCGGGAAGGCGACGCCTTCCGGATCAAAATGCCATTCCGCGTCCCAATGGAGGATGCGCCCTGGCGCCGATGCAGGATGATCTTTCCCGTTGATGAGTATCAAGTCCTCTTCGGCGTGCTTCACTTCTCCGTTGCCAATGTCGCCCAACACGGAGATCACGTCCAGATCATGTGCTCGCATGCCTTCAAGCAGCTCTTGCGGCGATAGCAGGTTGTGGGCTTGGTCTCGCTGGCAGAGGATGCCGCGATGCACGTGCGGATCTCCAGAAAACCAACCCGGTGGCTCAGGCTTTTCTGCACCAAAGGAGCAGTTACCGTCGAGGCTGAAGAGGATAAAGATCGCACAAAGGTAAAGTATGGGCATCCTGCTTTGGGGTCGCATGATTACTCTTGCTCCCGCTGCCAGGGATTCCGTGCAATCCGCTTCCGTTGCGTCCAAGCGAGAATGTCCGGTTCGTAGACTGTGACCATCAAAGTACTCAGAAGAATCACAATTCCCCCAACGATCATCGGCAGGGTGATTGGCTCCCTCAAGACAACCACTGCAAGCAGAGAAATGAAGAACGGTAGCAAATAGTTGCCAAGTATCGCCTGCGTGACATCCATTCTTTTCAGCACGTAGAAGAACAGCAACATCGAGCAGCCGTAGACGATGAAGCTCAGCTCCAGGATGCCCCAGAACGCCACCCTGTCCACTGTTGCCAGACTGGAAAAATGAAAGGGCTCTATCCAGGCGAACAATGGAATGCTGGCAACGCTGCCTATCACGGAGGTGTAAACAAGAATCTCCAACTCTGTGTAGCCTCTCATGACCAGCAGCTTGCAATAGGCGTTGTAGAAGCCACAAGCGGTGCACGCCAGAAGGAAAATCAAGTTGCCGATGACAAAATTGCCGTGGCGAAAATCCGATCCCCTGAGATCAGATACCGACGTCATCAGCACGCCCAGTAAGGCCAGCAAGAACCCAGAAACCCGAACCGCGTTCAATTTCTCATTCAGCAAGAAAGAGCCGGCCACGGCGACGAAAACCGGAATCGTCAAAGTAATCACGCCAGCATTGGCAGCCAGGGTTCGCTGTGAGCCGAGCGTGTAGGCAAGCTGCAAGAGAAACAGGCCGAAGAGACCAGCGAGCAAGAAGTGCTTCACATCCTCTAGCCGCCACTGAAATCGCGTTTTACGTTTGGTCTGCTCCCGCCACAACGCGGGAAGAAACATCAGAGTACTCAAGATCATCGGAATGAAGGCAATCGCCACCGGTCCCAGGCGCTCCCCGATGAGCTTGATGACCGGAACCTGCGTGGCCCACATGAAGTTGATCAGGAGAATCAGGAGCCAGTCGAAATACTTCTGGGTTTTTGGCAGAATCATGACTTTAACGACGGTTGGTTACACTCCAGCCTTTCACCGGCCTGCCTCACATGACCGGTCAAACTCGCCGCAGATAACCTTCGGGGTAATTGTTTAGCGGGACTGCAACGCCCTGTACGTCAGGCTTCCAGCCTGACTCCACTGCCACGGAGAACCAACGTGTCAGGCTCGAAAGCCTGACCTACATACGAGGCTGCACGCTCCAGACCCAGTAAGCACTTACCCTTCGGGCTTCCCCGAGCATTATGGGTTTCACAAAGATACCCAGCGCTCTCACGATCTTGCAACATAGGCGCAGCGAAACTTTCAGGAGACAAGAACGCAGTGATACTAATGTGCCACTGACGAAGGACGCAAGGACAACCCATGTTGTGAAATTATGATTCTGCTGTGGGTTTCTTAAAATGCTTGAAAGAGGGAGGAACTGCTGCTTGCTGGCAAAGGACGGAGGGGATGAAAGAAGGAATGCGCAGCCAGCGCCGGCACAGGGAGCGATCTGTGCAGACGCGCCAGTCGCACCATCAAAGTGGGCCAGATCTATTCAGCACTACTATTAGCGCACAACTGATAAGTCGTAGGCGTCATTCCTGTGAAGCTCCGAAAGAGGCTGCAAAAATGGCTATCGCTCTTAAACCCAAGCTCGAATGCTATCTCTTTAATTGAGTAGTCAGCGGTCTGTAAAAGTCTCTGGGCCCTGTCGATCAGTAACCTGTTGTAATAATCGTGCGGAATCATCATCCCGGTGGAATTCTTGAATAACTGGATAAAGTGCGGCTGGCTAATGCCCAGCTTTGAGCAAAGTTCAATTAGGCTGAAGTCACTTTTGCCACGAGCGTTCATGTATTCGATTGCCCAATCCATCTGCCAACTCGGCAACTGTCGGGGCAAGTCGGACCGCTTCTCCACGATGGCAGGTTCAAGCCGGTTGCGAATCAGATAAACCAAGATCTGCAGCATGCAAGACTGTATCACGACGTCGTATCCTTCTTTCTGGCCGTCCCATTCGCTTAACAGTTCCTGCACCAACTGTAATACTTTCGGATCATGGACCTTGCCGAGGAACCTGATGCCCTGACGCTTCCCATCAAACCGAACGCGCATTCTCCGCAGGAGGCTCTCCAGTGCACGCTGTGTCAGGTAAAGCGTAATGCCTTCGGAAGGCACTTGATTGGATTTGTAGCTGCTTTTGTGAACCTCTCCGGGATTGATCACCAACAGGTCTCCCGGCTCCATGGTTTCGGCCTGTTCATTCACGACACACTCAAATCCATGGTCCAAGCAAACGATGAAATTGTGTTCGCCATGCGTGTGCGGAAGGCAGTTAAAGCTGTCTGCCAAATATCGAAAGTGGTGTAGTCCGAATTGGAAATCCGGAGTAAACCAGCATTTGCTGACTGTGTGCTGGGGCTCATTCGGTATCAGCATCAGCGTGGCTCCTTTGGATGGCGCGCATCATACAGCCAGCTTCGTGACCGGTCAAGCAGCGCTCGATCACGGGCAAGCGAAGCGCATGCGGGCGGCGCGACAGCTCGCCGACTACGGCATCGTGACGGCCGTGCGCGCCCGACTCGGCGTTGACTGATCGACTGTCGCGCGGCCAGGCGTCGTGCGGGTGATCGGCAACGGCCTTCTGTCAATGACTGACATGCCGAACCAGCCGTTGCAGCAGACGGGGCTGGCATCCTGGCTTTCCAGGGTTCAGCGTCTCTATACAGGCAGGAGGACTAGCCCATTCACAGCTATCCTGCGGGCCAGCAGCGTTCGCGTGTCGGTTGAAAGGCCTCGCGTGAGCGGGTTCACGATCGGGAACAGGGCGCCAAAAATAAACCGAGCACAAGCAGCAAGGACACGGGCATACCGCCGATATCGGATCGCTCATTGACTTTCGAGCAAATGGCGGACGATACCACGGCTCATAGGACGGACAAAGATCATCGGTTTGTCGCCTTCAGCCATAACCTGCCTTCATGCCTCTGCACGCCCATTCCTTCGAAGGAGCGGTTACGGGCCCCGCTCCAATTAGGCTGTAAGGCGCGCTGGTGTTAATACACCTGCCTTCCTGATTCTGCCCCGACTGACCGGTCGTTGCCACTTTGAACTAGTCTAGGTAATGTCGATGCCTGTCCCAATCAGGTATTTGACCGATCCAGAAGCATCGAGAACAGCCGAATTAGACCAGCGAATCCGACGTCGAGTCCCATCCTTGGCCACCCAGTGATTCACGTGCTGTCCGGGGAAATCGCCGCTCTTGAGCAATTGGAAAGCTGCCTTCACTTGTTCCAGTTCTTCGGGGAGCAAGAGCTTCCAGAAAGGCATGCCTTTGGCCTCTTGAAACGAATATCCGGTGGACTCCTGGCACATCCGATTAAATAGAACGATACGCCCTTCGAGATCAACAACGATGACGAGTGCTTCGATTGCATTCATCACCGCCTTGACGATGGGGATACTGTCCGTGAGTTCGACATCTGTTAATTCACACTTTCGGAATTCGTCCATGTCGCTCCTCCAGTCGGCTCATTTGCCGCCTAGAAAAAGCAAGGCAAGTGAGGCTTCAAGGTTTCAACGGCTTCAGCCGCTTGAACCGATTGCTCTGCCTCTCGATTCTCTTGACGTCTTAAAACAAAACACATAACTCACTTACCTTTTGCATCCTTCAGCGCTCCTGAGCCGAAGGAAGATCATGGCTGCCAGCCGCCACCCAATGCCCTGTAAAGCTGAACCAGCACCAGTAGTTCATTGCGTCTGGTTTGGGCTAATCCCAGTTCGGCGTCGAACAGGTCGCGGTCGGCATCCAGGGCGTTCAGCAGAGTGTCGACTCCACCGCGATACCTCATGTAGGCGAGACGCGATCGGTCCTGGAGTGTAGTCACCAGCAGTTCCTGCTTCTCGCGAATCTCCCTCACCTTGCGATACTGAATGAGCGCATCCGAAACCTCCCGGAACGCCGTTTGGATCACGCGTTCGTACTGGATCAGAGCAATCTGTTGCTGTGCCTTGGCCAAGCTCACATTTGATTTGATTTGACCGGCCGTAAAGATCGGTTGTGTCACCTGGGGCACAAATTGCCATGTTCTCGTCGAGTCGCCAAACAAACTGGACAGTTGGCTGCTTTGAGAGCCCAGGAAGCCCGTCAGGCTGATCTGGGGGAAGTACGCCGCCTTGGCCACTCCGATGATGGCGTTGGCAGCGACAAGATTCTGCTCTGCGGACCGGATGTCCGGGCGCCGTTCCAGCAATGACGATGGCAATCCTGGAGGGACGGAGGGCGGTTGCTCCTGCTCAGTCAACGGGCGGCCGCGCGCAATTGCGCCTGGACTTCTGCCAAGCAGCAGGCCGATCTGGTTCTCCGTTAGCTCGATCAGCTGCTCGGTATTGGGGATTGCTTGCGCCGCGGTGTAGACCAACTGTTCGCCTTGCCGGACCTCCAAAAGTGTCGCGACACCACCCCGCTCCCGGATTCTGATGACGTCCAGCGAGCCCTCGCGCGTGGTCAGGGTGCGCTTGGCAATCTCCATCTCCATGTCCAGCTCAAGCAGGTTGAAGTAAGCGCTCGCGACGTCGCTCACCAGTGACGTGATCACAGCCTTCCGATTCTCTTCGGTGGCAAGTAAATCGGCCCGTGCGGCTTCGGTCGCGCGGCGCAGCCGGCCCCAAATATCCACTTCGAACGAAAGAAGATTGAGCGCCACGCTGCCGAAAGTCCGTCTCTGCTCGGAGCCCTGGGGAAGAGCGAACGCCCCGCTCGTGGAGTTGCGAAGCGTCGTTATGTCGCCACTGGCCGCGATGTTCGGAAACTGGTCCGCCCGCGTAATCCCGAGATTGGCGCGCGCCGCGTCCACTCGCGCCACGGCATCGCGCAGATCATAGTTCTCGACAAGCGCCGTCCGAATCAATTCATGCAACCGCTGGTCTTTGAAGACCTCAAACCATTTCAGGTCAGCGAGCGAAGTGGGATCGGCCGCCGGTGTTGAATCAGCGGTGCCGCGAAATACATCCGGCGGTTTGACACCAGGCCTGCGATATTTCGGGCCAACCGTACAGCCCGTCAGCAGGCTGGCCATCAGCGTGATTGTGATCAATCGTCTCTTCATATGTCATGTCCTGCTCGTCAAGGTGGAAAGCCGGCATTTCTTCTTTGGAGGCGTCGCGGCGCAGCAGGCATGGCTCCTGATGTTCTTCAATGGCCTGGTGTGACGCCGGTGGCTGGTTCTACTAGGTGGCTGCCAACCGCTTTTTCTCTGCCTCTTCCGCTCAGCCGTTCCACTACATAGAAGGTCACCGGGATAAGAAAGATCGCGAGGATCGTGGCGGCCAGCATACCGACGATCACGACGGTGCCGAGAATCCGTCGCCCCGCTGCGCCCGAACCCGATGCAACCCACAACGGCACGCAGCCTAAAATGAACGCGAACGAGGTCATCAGGATGGGTCGCAGACGCAGGCGGGCGCCTTCGAGGGCCGCGTCCACCAAGTCTCGGCCCTTCTCGAACTCGATCTTGGCGAACTCGACGATGAGAATCGCGTTCTTGGCTGCGAGCCCGATGAGCACGATCAGGCCGATCTGGGCATACACGTCGAGGTTGTAGCCACGGAGCAAGAGGCCGGCAAAAGCGCCGAAGACCGCAATCGGCACCGTGAGCAAAACTGAGAACGGCAGCGACCAGCTCTCATAGAGCGCCGCCAGGATCAGGAACACGAAGACGAGCGACAGCCCGAACGCAGTGACGGCGGCCCCCGAAGTCTGCTTTTCCTGGTAAGAAAGGTCGGCCCACTCGTAACCCATCTCGGGCGGGAGAACTTCCTTCGCCACTTCTTCGAGCGCGTCCATGGCCTGGCCCGAGCTGTAACCGGCCGCGGCCCCTCCGATGACTTGGGCAGCACGGTAGAGATTGAAGCGGTTGGTATATTGAGGGCCGCTGATGCGGCGCGTCGTCACCAGCGCCGAGAGCGGAACCATGCTGCCGCCCTGGTTCCGCACATAATAACTTCGGATGTCCCGGTCGCTGCTGCGCTCTTCGCCTTCCGCCTGGAGGAATACTCGCCACTGCCGGCCGAAGCGGTTGAACTGGTTCAGATAGAGCCCGCCCAGATAGGCTTGCAGCGTCTGATAGACGTCACCCACCGCCACACCCTGCTTCAGCGCCTTGTCGCGGTCCACCTCGGCGTAGATTTGCGGGACGGAGGCGGAGAACTGCGAGGCGACCCCTGACAGCTCCGGGCGTTTGCGGCACGCTGCGAGGAACTGCTGCAGATTCTGGTCGAGAAATTCGACCGACCCGCCGCTGCGATCCTGCAGCCAGAACGAGAATCCACCCGCGCTGCCAAGTCCCGGAATCGAAGGCGGCATGAAAGCAAAGGCAACGGCCTCCGGCACCTGGGTCGCTAACATCCCGTTCAAGGTTTCCACAATCGCTCTTGCTTCAAGTTGTCTCGAAGTACGTTCGTGCCAGGGCTTGAACGCAAAGAAGAAGAAACCCTGGTAACTGGCTGAGGTGCGAGTCAGCAGGCTGAATCCGCCAACCGTGTTGTAATACTGCACGCCCTCCGTCTGGCCCAGAATTCCCTCAATCTTTTTCAGCACCTGATCTGTTCTCGCGAGCGAAGCCGCAGCCGGAAGCTGGACGTTCAGGATGGCGTAGCCGTAGTCCTCTTCAGGCAGGAAGCCCGTCGGAAGTTGCCTGCCGATGAGCCCATCCACCACGGCGAAGCCAACGATGATCAACATGCCCACAGCCGCCTTGCGGATTAGGGCGTGGCTCCAGTTGACGTATCCGTGCGTCGCCTTCGTGAACAGCCGGTTGAAGCCGCCGAAGAAGCGGGCGAGGAAGCCCCTCGATTCCTTCCGGGGTCTTAGCAGCAGCGCGGAAAGCGCGGGCGAGAGAGTCAGCGCGTTGAAGGCCGAAATGAGCACGGAGATCGCAATCGTGACCGCAAACTGATTGTTCAGCAGGCCCTGGATGCCGCCCATGAAGGCTACCGGCAGGAAGACCGAAGAAAGAATCAGCGCGATGGCGATCACCGGCCCCGAGACTTCCTTCATCGCTTGGAACGTGGCGTCGCGCGGCGACATTCCCTGCTCGATGTGATGTTCAACCGCTTCCACAACCACGATCGCGTCGTCGACCACGAGGCCTATTGCCAGCACGAGGCCGAAAAGGGACAGCGTGTTGATCGAAAAACCCAGCAACGGAAACACGGCGAAGGTGCCGATCAGCGACACCGGCACGGCGATCATCGGAATGAGCGTCGCCCGCCAGTTTTGCAGGAAGAGGAAGACGACGATGAGGACGAGGATCATGGCCTCAACGAGCGTTTGGACGATCTCGCGGATTCCCTCGGTCACCGGCAGCGTCGTGTCGAGCGTAATCACGTAATCGAGGCCGGCTGGAAACCGCTGCTTCAGTTCCTGGAGCGTCTTCTTCACCCCATCGGCAACGTCCAGCGCGTTTGAACCCGGAGACTGAACGATCCCGAGGGCGGCGGCGGGTTGGCCGTTCATGCGCGACCTCTGTTGATAGTTAAGAGCGCCGAGCTCGATCCGGGCGACATCCTTCAAGCGCACGACCGAGCCGTCGGGGTTGGAGCGCACCACGATCTGCCCGAATTCTTCCGGCGTCTGAAGCCGCCCCTGCGCGCGAACCGTGTAGGTCATCTCCATTCCCGCCGGCGCCGGCTCAGCGCCGATCTGGCCGGCAGGGTTGACATTGCTTTGCTGCCGGACCGCGTTGGCCAAGTCGGGAACCGCCAGACCGAGTTTGGACAGCACATCCGGCTTCACCCAGATACGCATCGCGTAATCGCTGGCTCCGAAAACCCGCACTTCGCCCACACCAGGCACACGATAGAGAACATCGTTGATGTTGATGGTCGCGTAGTTGGCGAGGAAGAGCGAGTCGTAAGTCTGGTTAGGCGAAAAGAGCGAAAGAACGAGGAGAGGAAACGCGGTGGACTTCCGGGTGGCAATCCCGTACTGGTTGACGTCTGTAGGAAGGTTCGGCGGCGCCTGCGCCACGCGGTTCTGCACTCTCGACAAGATCGCATCGACATCTTTAGCCGTTTGTCGCGCCTTCGCCGACGGCTTGGTGAAGCCTTTTTCTGCTCCAACTGCTCAGCTTTCTCGGCGTTGCTCTAACGAGGCGACCCTCTTTTCGAGCACCTCGATTCTATGGGCGAAGCTCTGAGCAGCTTTCGCGAGAGCACGGATGAAGCCGACGGCAAAAGCGGGATTGTCCGATATGGCCTCGATGAAGTCCTCACGAGAGAGCGCGATCGCGCGAGTCGGTTCGGTCGCCCGAATTGTCTCGGAATCGGGGATGCCCATGACCCCGAACAGACCGAAAGGCATGCCGCGTGTCGCCCGCCGCACGACCACGCGGTCCCTCACGTGCTCCACTGCTCCTTCGATGACGATGTACATCCTGGCTTCAGTATCGCCCTCCTGGAAGATCGTTTCGCCCGTCTCGAAACGCATCTCCACCATCTCGGCTGCGATCGTCGCCAGCTCATCAGAGTTCAACTCTCTAAACAACTCGAGCTCCATCAGAAAGAGAGCGCGCTCGATCGTGGTTAAGGTGGCCTCAACCTGCATGACGTTTTGCCTCCGTCCTCTGCAGCTGTCCGCGAGCCCACATAGCTGTTTCTTGGATGGTGGGATCAGACGAAGCTAGATTCTCGTTGATCCGATCCGAGAGATCCGCCAGTCCATGAGAGCCAATCATGAATAGGGCGCAAGCCCTCAACCAAGCGTCCCCGCCCTCGGCCAGCACTCGCAGCGTTTCCCCAAGCGTGGGGTGAGCCACCTTCAGGCTCAAGGCGGCCCTGCGAGCTCGTTCACCCTCTGGGGCGTCGTCCAGCAGAAATGCGAATAAGGTTTTGTGCTCGGCGCTTAGGATGGTTTCCAGATACTCTATGGACTGAGCTCTGACTCGCGCACTCAGACTGACTAGCCCTCGGTGGGCTCTGAGAATGTCCCGGGGCGGATAGAGAAGCGCAAGGCGTCGAAAAATTCGCTCGCGGCATTGCACGATCCGCTCGCCCAAGACCCGGACGAGAAGTCTGCGAGCCGGATCATCGGCTGGCTCCCCGACCGTTCCTCGCTGGACCAGCAGGTCAAGATACAGACGGATTTCTTCCTGGAGATGCTCGTCCACGGCCTCCGCCGGAAGGGCCACTGTTTCGTTGTTCCTGCGGATGCGGTTCAAGGCCCAGAGCGTGCGTTGGAGTAACACTCGGTCTTCACCAACGGATGCGGTAGCCCGAAAGAGGGAGTTAGCTGCCTCCTGAGTTCCAATCTGCGTCAAAACCCAGGGAATCTCCCGTCTGGCTTTGAGGGGAGCCCTCGGATCCGCCAAGTAATCACCCAGCGTTCCCACAACCCGCTCGCCGTAGCTCGCGAGGGCTTGTTGGGCATCCTTGCGGCTTTTGACCCCCACAAGCTTGGCTATCAGTACGGCAACAAACTCTCGCTCCCCGCTCAAGCTGACACTTCGAAAAGCAGCCCTGCGTACCTCCAGATCGGAGTCGTCCAGCAGCGTTGTCAGCTGCCTTCGGGCGATCTCCGAACTTGGTGAGCGCGCGGCTGCCGCAGCCATCGCGAGACGCTGTAGTGGGTCTTCACTCAGGGGCGTCCCAGCATCCGCTGGGTTGGTGTCCAACCGTGCTGCCGATCCCACATACGCCTGAGAGGCATCCCAAAGCGCTGGCAACAGGCGAGCCCGCGCACGCACGACCGCTGACGGATGGTCCAGCAGACTGCCGGCCCGCTCGCGAAGGATCTCTGGATCCATCGAATGAAGCCGGTCGAGGGCGTATAAGACCTGCTTCTCGTCTGCGCTGTCCAAAAGTGCCGCGAGCTCAACCACTGCCCCAGCCTCACCTAACGAGATGGCGGGCTGCGTTCCGCCGACGAGCATGCGGTCCAGAGAGCGAGACACTTCTTGAGCATACGCTCGGTTGACAAACAGCTCCGTGACCAGCCAGGCCAAGGCAAGAGCCCCGCACAAGAGTGCTAGTTGAACAGTGCTTCCTCCCAGGAAGGCGTTGAGCCCAAGGATGAGCACGCCCGCTACTGCCTCGGCGCCCCGGTCAACGACGCCGTCGATGAACCGCCTGGAGAACCGTCTGACTCCATCTGGAAGCTGAAAGTAGAGGAATTCCCACGCCGTTCGAGCCACTGAGATACGCAAAGTGGCGTCATAAAGCCGGCTCGCCACGACCGGGCTGAAAGAGGGCACCAGAGCCGTCATGGCCGACCCCAGGAAAAGTCCTCCTGGCAACAGCGCCGACACGCCACGTGCTCCAAAATGGGATAGAAGAGTACCCAGCAGTCCAAGCTGCGCGAAGAGACCGAGCAGGTTCTGGGCACCGTAAAACAGTCCGAGAACCGCTGTAAGCTGCCCCGCATCTCCCGACCACCGCGGGAGCGCGTATTTGAACTGATAGTCGAGCACGCCGGAGGTAATGCCTCCCAGCAGGAACAAGAGCACGAGCAAGCGAACGTACGGTCGGCGCAACGACTCGGACATGCTGGCCTCCGCCGTGGCAGTGGAGGACACGTCGGCTGAGCCTTCCTCGGGGCGCAGGCCGCTGCGTTCTGCCAGGGGAGCTGTGACCCAATAAATACCGGCAACGAAAAGCAGTAGCCAATGAGGTGCAATCGCCGGGCCTACCAGGGAAGCAACTGTGCCGCCGACTATGCCACCCAAAATCCCCCCCGCCCCAATCAGCCCGAAAAGACGACGCGCCTGGCGCGGATTGACCCGCTCGTTCGCAAGGATCCAGAACTGGGAAGTCAGCAAGAGACCATACACCCCTGTCCACAGATAGAAGGCAATGGCCGCCGCTGAGCTGCCGAAATGAAGCCAGACGCTGAACAGGACTAAGGAGAGCCCGGTACCAGTCGCTGCACGGGACAGTGTCCTGTGTGCCGCGATGCCGGCGGTAAAGCGCCCGAAAAGATGGGCGGCCAGCGCCAT
>JAKEER010000326.1 GCA_022616615.1 Acidobacteriota bacterium | reverse complement strand
GGGGCGGGCGCTGGCACAGGGACGGCGGTCCCGGAGCCAGCGCCGGGGTGGTGCGACCGGCCCTTGCGGAAACCTCCAATCGAACGTTTCGTGCCGCAAAGACTCTTCCTCGATACGAAACGCTTGAATGACAGGTCTTGGTGCATCCCTCAGACCACCCCCGTGCCGCTGCGCGACCGCTGTCGCTCCGCGACCGCTGTCGCTGCGCGGCACATCCCCTCCTGATCTCAGGAGGGGAGCCAGAAAAACGTCCAATCTCCGGCTTTTTCACAGTACCCCTTTGCTAAGGGGGATTTAGGAGCTTTGCATGAAGAAGTACTTCAACGACATTTTTCAATCAGTTTGGACCGTCTTGCTGGGGATGAGGATTACCTGGAAACATCTCTTCACCCGTGCCTGCACGATGCAGTACCCAGACCAGAAATGGGTGCTGCCAGAGCGCTCGCGCATGCGGCTCTTCAACAAGATCGAAGACTGCATTGGCTGCGGCCAATGTGTGCGTGCCTGCCCGGTGGATTGCATTTACATGACGACGGAAAAGCGCACGAAGGAAGAAGCGCCGGCGTTCGCGTCTGACGGAACGCCCATCAAGCTGCGCGTCACGCAGTTTGATATCGACATGTCTCTCTGCTGCTATTGCAACCTCTGCACTTATCCCTGTCCAACGCATTGCCTGGTGATGACGCCGGAGTACGAGTTTGCCGTCTACTCCAAACAGGACTTTTTGTATCGCTTTGCCAAAGACCAGCCCCTGGCCCCGCCCAAACCGGCCCATCACGCGCCGGCTCCGGAGCCTGCCAAATAACCTGCGGCGGGGATGCCCCCAGCGCGCCTGACAAGGAACTCGAGTATGAGTTTTTTCGATGTGTTGTTTTGTGTTGTTGCTTTGGTGACGGTCGGTTCGGCCGCCATCGTCGTGCTCTCGCGCAGTTTGATCTACTCAGCCTTTGCGCTCCTGTTCACCTTCTTTGGCGTCGCGATTCTGTATGTCTTCCTGGGCGCTGATTTCCTGGCCGCGACTCAGGTTCTGATTTATGTGGGTGGCATCTTGATTCTTTTGCTATTCGGCGTCATGCTGACGCACCGGCTTTACAACCTCAACCTCAAGACAGAAACATTTCAACTGATACCTGGTATGTTGATCGGCCTTGCTGTGTTTACTTCTCTGGCTTTGGCTGCGACGCAGACTCGCTGGAAATTGGTGGCAGACAAGCCCGCTGGGCCAACGACCGAAGCGATTGGCACCTTGTTTATGACGGAATACCTGCTGCCATTTGAGCTTGCATCGATTCTCCTGCTCGTGGCGCTCATTGGCGCTGCCATGCTGGTTCGACGGAGGACGGACGCGTGATTACACTACAGCACTACCTGCTGGTCAGCGCGGCTCTGTTTTCATTGGGCATCTTCGGCGTGCTCACGCGCAAGAACGCAGTCAACGTCTTGATGGGCATAGAGCTGATTCTGAACTCGGCCAACATCAATCTAGTGGCCTTTTCGCGTTACAGCTCGCACGGGCTGGACGGCCAGATGTTCGCGGTCTTTGTCATCGTGGTGGCAGCCGCTGAAGTGGCCGTCGCGTTGGCGATTGTTCTGACAATGTACCGGCTGCTAAGAACGGTCAACCTCGACCAGGCCGACACGCTGAGACGCTAACCTCAAGGTGCCTCTTTCATGATCCTGGACAATCTTCAGAGCCTGCGTTTCTTTCTTCCGGAGCTGACTCTAACCGTGGCCATTCTGGCCGTCATCCTTTGCGACATTTCCTTCAAGAGCCTGCGTAATCGTCTGAATCCGCTGTTGACGATTGCTGCGCTGGCGCTGGCTTTTTATTTCACGCTGCAGTTGGACGGCGCCGGTTCGGCCAACCTGTTTCAGGGCATGCTGGCGTTCGACAGTTTCGCCCAGTTCTTCAAGCTCTTTCTGCTGCTCGCCGCAGTGCTGGTGGTCCTGGCGTCGCTGCATTCAGCCGAGCTCGCGCCCGTACATCAAGGGGAATTCTTTGCGCTGCTGCTGTCGGTGACGCTAGGGATGGTGTTGCTCGCCAACTCAATTAACCTGGCGATGCTCTATCTTTCGCTGGAACTGGTTTCTCTGACGTCCTACATCATGGTGGGTTATCTGAAGACCGACCGGCTGTCCAACGAGGCCTCGCTGAAATACATCCTGTTTGGCGCCATTTCCACTGGATCGATGCTTTACGGGTTATCGCTGCTCTATGGCATGACGGGAAGCCTGAATCTGTACACCATTCGCGACGTGTTCCTCAGCCAAGGCGTCGAAGGCGTCAATCAGTTCACCGTTCTTTTGGTTTTGGTTTTGACTATGGCAGGTTTTGGATTCAAGACGGCGGCCGTCCCATTTCATTTCTGGTGTCCCGATGTTTATGCAGGCGCGCCCACGCCTGTAACGGCCTTTCTCTCGGTGGCGCCCAAAGCGGCCGGATTTGCCGTCCTGGTGCGATTCTTCTTCAGTGGAATGAGTCAGGCCAGTGGCAACCAATGGGGCCTGATTGGCGGAATCAACTGGCCGCTGGTGCTTATTGGCATCTCGGTGCTGACGATGACGCTGGGCAACGTGGCCGCCCTGACACAGAACAATCTCAAACGCATGCTGGCCTATTCCAGTATCGCGCATGCGGGCTACATTCTCATGGGTGCGGTCGTGCTCACCGGGGAGGGCATAAAATCCATATTGATCTACCTGTTCGTGTACCTGTTCATGAACCTCGGAGCCTTCCTCGTGGTCACGATCATCTACAACAGCGACCAGACCTTTGAGATCGACGACTATAACGGAATGTTCAAACGCGCGCCCTTTCTCGCCGCGGCCATGGCTGTCTTCATGCTATCCCTCATCGGAATCCCGCCGTTCGCCGGCTTTCTGGGCAAATTGTACATCTTCGGTTCGGTGATCGACAAAGGACTGTACTGGTTTGCGGCCATTGGCGCGCTCAATGCGGCAGTGGCAGCTTTTTACTACATGCGTGTCCTCAAAGCCATGCTGCTCGAGGAGGGCAGCGGCTCGCGGGCCCCGCTCCAAGTTTCTTTTCTCAATCAAACCCTCCTGGTAGCTCTTCTCTTGCCCAACATTCTGCTCATCGTTTTCTGGAGTCCCATTGATCGCTGGACGGCCGCGTCCGTGAAGCTCTTCGGGGGAGTCTAAGTGACGGCGAGAGTGGGCGCCGTACTCATGAGATCGGTTCACATGACTTTGGGCCAGGATTTGGTTAGCGCGGTGGATCGCGTCGTCAAGAGACTGGGAACAAGCCGTTCTGCTTTTGCGAGAAACGCCCTGAGGGAAACTTTGAACAAGTTGAGTGTGACCGAACTTGAACGTAAGCACAGGGACGGCTATACGCGCAAGCCAGTTGCACCCACTGAGTTCAGCGTTGGGGAATCAGAGCACCTCTGGGGGGACCAACATCTGAGACCAGCCCGGTGTGCTTGAAAAACAGCGCGCCCTACAACTGCTTCCATCCGCTATGAATTCCCCGTGTTCCCGGGTTTCTCCTTGGTGCAACCAGACTTTGCTGTGCCGTCTGCATCCTGATTCTCTCTGCGTCTCCGTGTCTCAGCGGTGGATTCTTCAGAAATGATATCTCTCCCGCAACACTCTTGCCCGGTCACGGCTCAAGGGAACACAAGTGTGCGTCGAATCATTCAGGTAGACGTCGTAAACGCCGCTTTGCGCCGGAACGATCTCCTTGATGCGGTTCAGATTGATGATGGTCGAGCGGTGTGTGCGGAAAAACATCTGAGCGTCTAGAATTCCCTCCATTTCGGCCAGCGGATAGCTTGCCCAATACTCGCCGCTCTGAGTCACCACAATGGTCACGCCTTGTTCAGATCTCAGATAGTGAATGTCGGCCGGGTTCATCAGGACGATCTTGCGCCCGCGGCGCAGCGGGATGTGCGGCAGGCTGTTCTTCGGCCTTTCCATGTGAAGAATGAACTGGCGGATCTTTTCGTATTCTTCCGCGGCAACTTTCCTTTTCTCGTCAATCTTGCCCATGGTCAGCTTCAGCCGGGCTTCGTCGATGGGTTTCAGCAGATAGTCGATAGCATTGACCTCGAAGGCCTTCACTGCGTACTGGTCAAAGGCTGTAACGAAGACCACCTGGGGTTTTGGTGTACTCGTGAGCGCCCGCAGGACCTCGAAGCCGTTCAGCCCAGGCATCTGAATGTCCAGAAACACTAAATCCGGTTTGCGCGTTTCGATCTTCTCGATGGCTTCCACGCCGTCTACCGCCTCATCGACGATCTCAATCTGTGGATAGGGCTTCAACAGTTTCTTCAGAGAAACACGGGAAAACTTTTCATCGTCGACAATCAGGGATCGTATGATTTGCATAGGTTGCTTTTCCTCACGTGCAAGTCAGATGTTTGCATTCTGGAATCTCACTTTGCAATCAGAGTGCATGGCAAGATTGCGTGGGCCGTCACTACGGACGAAAATTCTCCGCCCTCGTCGTCGTACTCGGCTTTTAGGACGAGCACGAGGACGACGATGAGGGCGATTTTCATGGGAGCCATCCATGCTCCGGCGGAGCACCATAGAACATGAAAATGTTTCATGCCTCGACGGATGAAGAGTCGAGCGATTCCCCTCTCGGGAGGGGCAAGGGCTGTCAGGCCCTGGGGTGGGTTTTGAATTAGGGAACGAACCCACCCCGGCGCTGCGCGCCACCCCTCCAAGGAGGGGATTTTCAGAGGAGTTTTTGATGCCGCGGTGCGCATTGATGTCAACTTAAGGCAGGACCGGGCCCACGATTGACGAAAAGCACGCCAATCGTGGACGAAACCGCCTTAAGTTGACATCAATGCGCGGTGCGGCGCCACGTTTGATGAAAATATTCCCCCTTAGCAAAGGGGAGCGCCAGGGGTCACGGAGCGCCAGGGGGTTGTGCGTTCGGCTTTCCGGAACCCATCAAGACAACCCCCTGAAGGCTCCGCGACCGCCGTCGCTTCGCCTTCTTCCCCCCCTTTTTTAAGGGGGATTTTCAGCGGAGAAACGGTTCGAACACGAACACAATCAAGAGTGCTCCTTCGTCTCCCGCTGCAAAGCGGTGCCGCACACCCGCCGGAATCACGACGAGATGGCCGGCTTGGTAAGCATAGGATTCCTCCTTGATTCCCAAGATACCTCCACCGCGAATGCAGAAGGTCAGCACATCGGACGGATGGTCGTGCTCGTCGAGTATCCACCCAGGGTGGCAATCCATCAAGCTTGTGATTCGCGTCTGCGCGGTGTTCTTGGAGAGTTCCGCCACACGGCCGCCTGGGTCTCCCGCTCGCCGCGCCGGAATCTCATTCCAGACCAGCCGCTCAAAATCGGCCACCTCAGCCGGAGCTTTGCCGTCTGCAACCTGACCGCAATTGTCGGCATTTCGATGCTCGCCGCCGAACGCGGTACGAAACAGCACTGCTCCCGAACCCAGGGTGCAGAATGCAGGCGCGGTCTGGTGAGGCGGCAGACAGAGATAGATGTCCTTGTAAACCCGCCGCTCGCAAAGCAGCTGGCCCTCAATAAGGAGAACTTCTTCCCATGCGTCCTGCGAACACCTTTCCAAACTCGATTTAGGAGACAGGTGTTCCAGCCAGCACTGGATTGGAAGGTGGGCTGATTCAAACAGCAGCTTCTTCTGCCGTCCTGGCAGCAGGGTCTTCCGATGGTACGTCAGAGCGCTCGGTTTCGTCATGCATTTTCCAGTTCTTCACGGCTAGGGCGAGCCCGATCTTCACAAGGGAGTTCCCACGCCGCGTTGCGGCGCCACGTTCGATGAAAATATTCCCCCTAACAACGGGGGCGGCGCGAAGCGACAGCGGTCGCGAAGCACCAAGGGGTTGTCCGTTCGGCTTTCCCGAACCCATCAAGACAACCCCCCTGAAGGCTCCGCGACCGCCGTCGCTTCGCCTTCTTTTCCCCTTTTCTAAGGGGGATTTTCATCGGAGGCTCTCGGAGAGTCTCCAAACCCACGAGCTCACGCTTTGGCCTGCAGCAACTCGCGATGCGAAGATGGCTCCAGGTACAAGGAGCAGACGCAGCGTTGGCAAACCGGATTGCTGTCTATGTTAAGAGTTTCTCGAAAGCGCAGCGCGCGCTCACCGTTTAGAATGCCGGGTAAAGACTCCTCTCGGATACTACCGAGGCTCTCGTGAAAGAAACAAGGCCGCACGGTGCCGTCGGCTTCGACCACTGCCGAAACCCAAGGCGCATTGCATTGTGGCGCCACAGGGACTGCGTCACCGGCTAGGGAGCGGAAATGCTGGACAATCCGGCGAAGCTTCCCAGGAGATTCACGAACGAACCCACTCTCAATGTCCACGCCGTGTTCACGGATCAATCGTTCGATTTCCTCTCCGAGAAGGCCTATCTCCTCCCTGGAAACAGCAACCTGACGCTGTTTGGTTTCGTTCCAGCCCTGTGGCCGGTTAAACGCCGTCGAGCTCACATCGGCGGCAAGGTACGAAATCGAATTGAAGCCCACCGTTTTCGCAGCCATCAGGGTCTGTCGCAAAAGGAAGAAGTTCTCCCTTTGAACCGTGGTTCGGCAGGAGAAGGGGTAGGCCGGCGCCTGGCGTCGGACTTCTTTGAGGCCCTCGACCAGGCGGGCATAGGCGCCTTTCACCCTGCGGATCGCATCATGCACCGGCTCCGGCCCGTCCAGCGAGAGAATAGTCTCGTCGGTACGCAAGGCAACACTAGCGGCTAACTCCGCCAGCCGCTGACCGGAGGAAAGCAGCGTTACACGAATGCCTGCGCCTCTCAACACGTCGCACAAGGGAAACAGATTCGAGTGCAACAAGGGTTCTCCACCGGAAAAGATCACCCATTCGACGTGGAGTTGCCGCAAGTCTGGAAGAAGCCGCTGGATCTCCCCAAGAGAAATCTCGTGCGCTTGCAGGACTCGCCAGATATCGCACATCAGGCACCGGCAATCGCAGCGGCTGTGAGGCATTAGCACGAGGACTGGCAAGGCGGAAATACGGTGTTGACTGGAGCCAGCACGCACGTTCATCCGTCAGAACCCAAGCATTAAAGGGCAGTCTTTATCGTTTAGCGGGGTGACGCTGCCTCTGCGCACCTCAGGACCCGCTCGCTACCGCTCGCGGTACTGTTCGCCTCAGGGTCCGGGCGCTGACAGTACCGCGAGCG
>JAKEER010000325.1 GCA_022616615.1 Acidobacteriota bacterium | reverse complement strand
TGCCGCTACCGTCCCCCATCTTTACGGAGCTCTTGATGTTTCTTCCTCCGGAGACTTCCAGCAACGATGGCAACCAGACGTTCACGATTCCGGAAGGCACGGTATGGCTTAGGGCGCGACTCGTAGTTGCCAACACCCCTGGTTACGTTGGACTAAGAGTAAAGAAAGGCGAGCTCAGAATTGATGGTGTGGCCCAGCAGATTGCCGTCAATCGTATCGCCGTGCCCGTCACGACTTCATGGTCGCTCAGGCTCGATCCTGAACAACCCATTGCTCCAGACGGTAACGGATCAGACGCCAACAACCTTGCTTTGCAACTGCCACGACGGCTCGAGGTGAGGTCTACGGGCGAGACTCGAGTTAACGGCGCTATTCGAATCAGCGGGTTTGGTAGTGAGCTTGAATTCAATGAAGCTTTGATCCCACCTCAGGCGACTCCCGATTCAATCGTGTTCCTGTATGAAACCCAGGACGCGCCCTGGTCCATTAACGGAAATTTGTCTGCGGTGGCGCGATTCACCGGTGAAACCCGCGTTATATCTGCCGGCTGGAGTCTGCCACTCAATAAATTGCCGCTGAACACGTTTGGAGATCTGCCGCACGGCGGAAGGCTGAAACTGAGGCTTCGCGAGGGATTAGAGAGTCGCCTCGTAGGAGCTGCTGGCTCGTTCACTTGGTTTGATACGACGCTCACTGCGAGCGCTGAAGGCGTTTCCCTGGAAACGCGTCAGGCCGAATCTTCGGCTCGCAGTGAACTTGATCTTTGGACACAGTCGCACACCGAAACCGTGTTCGCACAGCAGAGTATCGGCCGGGTTTTCTACTCCAGTTTCCACAATCGCCACGACGTTGCTCTTGTAAGCGGAGGCGAGATACGAAATCGCTGGGATCGTCCCTTGACTGCTGCGGGCAAGCCTTTCTCGTATCAAGGGAAGTGTGAACTTTTTGCTGTGATTGCCGAACGAAGCGGACTGCTGCGCGTCGCCTGTTTAGCTACTCAGCAGCCTGATGGACGTTCATACGGAATCGCGTTGGAGAATTTGTACCTGTTAGTGCAGTCACCGCGTAGACTCGGCTTCACCGGTGACTATGATGGTCAAACGACAATCACTGATGGCACCGCGGTCTACTTCTTTCACGTGATGCTGGCGCAACCCACGCTGCCGGATCCTTATGTGGCGAACTGGTCGCTACTCGACGAGGGTTTCATCTCCGAAGCCGCACTCTCAATCAGTCTTCGGTGGACCAATGGACAGGTCCCGACGACCAACGCACAGCTTGAACGCCAGGTGAAGTTTCCTGAACCCCGCGATATTCCCGCGGATGAACCCGTTCAGTTGCGCGTCCTCTTCGATCACCATCTGGAATCTCAAATCGAGCCACTGAACCTCCTCGACCTTTCCAGTAACGATCATCACTTTGGCGTCGCTCTTGAGCGACTCTCCGACATGCCGGTCAAGCTCAAGGAGAACCGGCTGACAGTCCAGATGCGCGACGTGCGTTTGCTGATGCAGCCTCAGGTGCAGTGGGAACCCGTCGCAGTGGTGCCGAATCTGGAATCCGGTGTCCCGCCGCACGCCGACACGCTGGTGTTCACGACAAACGGAGCGCGAACTTTGGCGGGCACAACTTCGGTTCAACTGGTTCCTGTTCTGCCCGGCGCGGTTAGTGCTGGTTTCGTAACCGCAGCGAGCAAGAAACTCGGCTGCGGCGTGTTGTTCTCGCTGCCTTTCGGACTGCGGGCGTTCGCGCGAATTGATCCAGTCTTCGAAGATGCGGGATTCCTGTTCCAACAGCCGATCCTAACAACGCTGCATGAACCTCAATTTGGACAACTGACTTCCGCTCGACAGCTGCGACTCGTAGCAAGCGGGTCTCTCAACAACGACCCTAAAAAAGATCCGGCAAGCCGATCGATGACTGGCAAGATGGTCCAACTGCCAAACCTTGAAGACAACAAGAACAAACTCGCCGGTGTGCTCTCGGAAGGAATCAATAAGAACGGCCATTTGTTATCGGACACGCTAGTTCCGTTCCTCCACCAGATGACAGAACTTCCATTGCATCGGGCCGATCTGTCCGGTTACGGACTGAGCACATTTAGTGATTGGCATCTCGATAAGGTGGGCGTTATTACGAAGGTTCGTTTCGACGTCCTCAACGGCCGCACGTCCTACGAAGTGATTCAGGCGAAAACGATCCTCGCCTTTGCGATGTGTCACGCCGTGCGCACGGTCATTTTCGAACGTCGCAACTCCGGCAAAGTCTTGCGGTTCGATAGCGGTTGGCAACCGGTAAACGATGGCGAGTTCAGGGTCGTGTCCGAAACGGATCCTTTTGATCCGACAACGAACTTCGAGTTTGAAAAGGGTGTGGTCAAGGCGTTTCGGAATATTCGCCGCATTAGAGTGCTTCCCAACCCGCCGTTGCAACTTCCTGACTCCACATGGCAGCCGGTGATCTTCGATGCCGACGCAGATCTCGAAAGTGTCGTAGCCGGAGGCTCAAGTGGACTCGTGCCAATCTACGATCATCCTGGTTATCTCCAACTCGCGACCAATCCTCCTGGCTCCGAAGTAACGCGCACTCGCATTCAAAATCTCCTCAAGCAGATCGGCAAACCAGTTGGCGGAGGTATCGACTGCAACATTCGCGTCGGGGGTACTCTCGAGATGCATCTCTCCGGCATCTTCGCCGACGAAGCCTCAGACGACGCCGGACTCAACACTACGTTCATGCTTGGCGCATATGGACTGCCTAAGTTGCCACGTGCCGGGCAGTGGAGCGCCGTTCGGGTCAACAGCGCGACTTCTGAAGCTTCGCCCGTTGATCCACGTCATGGTATGCCTGTGATCCGACACACCGGTCAGCCCAATTACATCTTTCGCGATCCAGGCGATGCAAACCGTTCCAAGCCGGATGAGTTCGGGTTGTTAATGGCGACCGCAACCAGCCGAGTCCTTTTTCCTAAGCCGTCGATCAATCCGGCAGAAGTAGGGGCGCTGCGAACTGCCAATCCCAGTGTCGCCGACCCTTACTCGTTGGTCCAGGCAACCAGTCAGTTCCCTCGCCCGACGTATGCGTTGCGATGCACGCAAGCAGCTCTTCTCAATATTTCTCTCGACAATCAATGGCGAATAGATAATCCAACTTTTCTCTTCAACACACCCGCGCTCGATTTGGCAAAGGGCGGCGACTGGGCTGCCAAGCGCGCTTTCCCGGGCGCAAATGAAGTGAAGATGGTTCTCGATTCGCTGAATCAGAACCAGCCGTGGGACATCGGAGTCACGCCAAACGATCTCAACATTGATATCGATGGGCTTGGCACCATCTTCGTCATTCACACGAACTACCGTGCGATAAGCGGAGCGCTACCAAAGCTCGAGGAGCCGACGCTCGATTTCGGCCCTGCGCTTAAGGAAGTGCAGGAGATCGTCAACTCGCTAAAGAACTTCAAAGTCCTCTCCAAATTTCACTTCGACGTCGATGTCGCAGCCGGTACTGGGCCAAGTCCTTCCTTTATCGTGCGCATCGGTTTGAAGTTTCGCATCGGCGAAGGACCCAATGAGCGCATCGATATTGGTGTGGGCAAGTTCTATGGCGAGTTTCGGGTGCGTGGGGAGTTGGAGACCGCATTGAGTGGTAAAACGCGCGGCCTGCTTTCAGCCGAGTTTCAGGGCGATGTGCAGCAGGGGATCATACCGCCCGCGATCTATGCTGGCGGAATGTTCCGCTTTGCGATTCAGATTAACGAAACAGGTAAGCCAACGATTGAACTCGGCCTCGGCTGTACGGCATCGATTGGTGGTGATCTGATCAAGGGGCTCGTTGAGGTAGAGATTACCGTGAAGTATGGCTACACGTTGATTCCGCAAACGTTGCAACCGGCTGTGCTGCTCGGATTGGAAGCCCGCGCGAAATTGCTGAGCGGGCTTTTGGGCTTTTCGTTCTCGGTGGAAGCAATGGCCCGTCTTAAACGGTTGGATATCGACCAGAACCAGATTGAGATCTGGGCGCAGATTCGCGTGGCCGCGACTGCTCAGGTTGCATGGTTGGTCGAAGACGAGATCGACTTTGAAACTCAGTTCGAACAGCGGCTGCCGCTGGCTTTAACCGTTGCTGCCCTGTTCGCCCCGGCACTGTTACCGGCGGCGGCTGCTTTATAGAGGCTGGCCTATATATAAAAGGACACGTTGATGCCGGTCATTGGTCCACAACGTCTTGGTTTACTCACGTTTCCCCAGCGCTGGGAGCCTGATTCCCTCACTTTGCGCTTTTTATGCGTGCCAAAGGGAAACCCGCTGGACCCCATTCTTCCCGGTGAGTTCTCTTTTGCAACGGCAAACCTGGTCCTGGAAGCAAGAGTAATCCGCGGGCTTGACCACCTGCCTCGCGCCGTTGATTCAATCGGCCTCGGTGACCTCGAGCTTGATGAACCACCCGTGAACAAGCTCGATCTGTTCACTGAATTGACGCAGCACTTCAACATCGAGCCAGGCGGTCCACCTGCGCCGCCGGGCGCTATAAAGCAGCAGTTTTTGAAGGCAGTCACCGCAAGCTATTTGGAGCTGACGGGACGTCGCGAGTTGAAGCATCTCGTAACCGGGAAAGAGTTCGAATGTGCGCTTCACGACGCTCAAAGTGGTCAGCCTGACAAACCAGCCGTTTTGCCGGACTCCGTGACCTGGGGACGCCTGATTTCCTATGCCCTGCGCCAACCTAAACTTGCACTTGCGTTGGGCCTTATGGGTCAAGCTACCATCGAGCTTCCTGATCCAACTGTCTTCGACGAAGGCGGTTGGCTTTACCTGGATCTTCACGCCACTAGTGACTACGTCGCAATACCGCCTCCATTCACGAATCTTTACGCCGCGCGCATTCCGCCGCTGATTGAAGCCAGATCGCTTTACGCCGCGGTGTTGTTCCCGGTCGACGGTGCGGTGGTTGCTGATGACATTTTCCGTGAGTGCGAACGGTACGATCGCGGTTTTGCGCGGATGGTCCACGGGGCGCAAACCGATGATGGTGGTGATGCAATTCGTCTCGCCTGGGATGACGAACAGATCGCCGAGTGGCTAACTCGACAGGTAGATGCGACCAAGAACACGCCCATGGGCACTGCAGGTTATCGCGTGGATGTGCGCAATCCGGGCGGCGATTGGAACTCGCTCGTGCAAACTGAAAGTGTCGTCGATTTGATGCTTGGACCACACGTGCTTGGTCCATTCGAGGGTGAGGCGGCCTTGGAGGTGGTGCCTGCACAAATCTCGCCTGCTCGGAAAGGCGAGTTTTGGCTGCCGCCGTATTTTGCGACTTGGCGTGGGACTTCACTCGCACTTAGCGACAAGAATCTAGTGGCACTTCATCAGGAAGTGCAGGCCGATGTGGCTACGCCAGAGTTACTTCTAACCCGTGAACAATCATTCCGGCCCGTTCACGACACGGATGTGCCGCTGCGTTACGGTGAGACTTATGAGTTTCGCGTACGCCTTGCAGATTTGACTCGGGGTGGACCGCCGCCGGATGACGACACGCCGGCGATTCCAAACGCTGTCACTACAATCGACTTCCAGCGTCGCACTCGTCCGGCCCAAGTGAATATCGTTCAGCGTCCCGACGCTGACCAACCCTCTTTCACAATCGCGAGACCTCGCATTGGTTACCCCGACGCGATCTTTGCTGGCGTAGACTTTCAACGTTTCCGGGATGCTGTCGTAGCTAATGTCGCCGCGGCTCCGGCCGACCAGGTCGAGCGCGAAATGAGCGTTCCCGACCCCGACGTGTTGACGGTCGAGATCCTCGTCGAGGTTCGCGCCCTTGAAGGTGACGTTGCGCAGTATCTCCCGCTCTATAACACAACCAGAAACTTTGACGAAGATGAAGAGATAGATCTTGAGGTCGCTCTATCTACGCTTGATCTGGCTACCCTCAATCTACTTGCCGCGGCTCAGCCCAATAATGGACCACTCGCTGTGCCGACTGCTCGTGACATCCGTTTGACCTTGGTGGGGCTCGGCCGCGATGACCCCGGTTATTTTGCGTCGGACGAGTTGCGCCGTGGTCTGCCGATTACGATCGAACTACGGGTGTCCGCACAAAACGAAGCCGCACTCTTTACCGCCGTTGAGTCTCCGCTGCGCAGCTTCTTCTTTCAGCCTCCACCAGCGGACGGCAGTGTTGCCAGTCCCGCCGAACGCCTGGCAGAAGAACTCGATCTGGATCATTCCGGCCTCACACTTACGGGTCGTCCCGGCCAGCGCACCGTGTTTGCTTGCTCAGCTGCCTTGCGTCACACACTTTCACCGGAACGAGCGTCGCTTACTTTTGCGTCCGAGGCTGACGTAATTCAACGATGGATCAATGTCTTAAGTTTTGAGTTGGCACGCGACTGGACCTGGGATGGCCTGGCGGAAGAGGGCATCGCCATTCAGCGAATAGTAAAGCGACCCGAGAAACCGGATCTCGTTGAGCTCGCAGGGACCATACGCCTCCCGCACACACTGGCCGCCTCAGCCAGAGCCGGAGTCTCAAACAACCCGCGTGATCTCGTGCGGCAATCAACCGAGCTCCTCTTTTTTGACGCCTTCGATCCAAAACCGGAAGCAGGTGAGTTTCCGACGGAGCTCACTATCGAGTATGTGATCACTCCTGCGTTTAAGGGTGAAGTCATCCCGCCTGATCCAACCAGCGAGGAGATCTCATTACCAATCATGACGCCGCCGGCACAAGTTCCGAAGCTCATCTCGGCCGGCATCGCTCTATCTCCGTACGTGGCAGCAGACGATTATTCCTCGACAGAACAGCGGCGTCGCCAGCTGTGGCTGGAGTTTGAGTCCCCGCCTCTGGATAAGGATGACGCCTACTTCGTGCGGGTGCTGGCCAATGCGCCTGATCCGATGTTGATTGATATTCATGAGGCGATTCCAGAAGTGGTCGAGCCGCCACTACCGATCGATCCTGAATGGATACGTCTGATCCAGCAGAACCAACCGCGTGATGACAGTGGGATCGGGGCCATGGATCAATTGGACCAGCAAGCCGAGGACGGCCCACATTACCTTGTTCCGCTACCGAAGGGACTTGATGAAGATTCCCTTGAACTGTTCGGCACGTTCACTTACGAGATACGTGTGGGCCACACCGATGCTCGATGGTCTTCGGCGCAGGGACGTTACGGGCCAGCGCTTCGCGTTGCGGGAGTTCAGCACCCTAACCCACCATTGACATGCTATGCCGCTCGTTCGAAACACAACATCAGAGTGCGCGCACCATACGCCACGGCGGTGCACAACGGTCGCAATGTTCGGCGCCGCTTTCCGCGTACGTCGTTGTGGGCCGTGCTGTATGCGCGTGTTCAGCAAACGGATGCTGGTTCGTGGCGCAATTTACTTGTCGCTCGCGCACCGTTGTCGCCAGCACAGGAATTCATGGATCTTGAATCCGACGGGCGCGTGCTCCTGGGTGAAGGCTTCTTTGAGATTCAACTCATTGAGAGTTTACTGCGGCGGCTTGGCTTGCCTGAGAACACTCCGTTGACAACGATCGCTGTGGAGCTCTTCACTGATCCCATCCCTCCCGATCCTCTCGGAGAGAGCTTGGGCCACGCGCGCATGCTGCGGGTCTCACCGCTGATACCTGTGCCCGATGAGTGTTAACTGTGGGACGGGGAGACGGGGGCACAGGGAGACGGGGGACGGGGAGACCAGGCGGGCTCGCGATTCTCAGTTGACTTGCAACTGACCTTTAGCAAGTATTACCAGGGACGTTACGGAATTGAGCAGCTTGCGGATTACCTAAATGTCAAAGTCAAGAGGATTCTTTGGCTTGAGCAGTTCGTCCTCAAGAGGGCGACTGCCTATGTCTTTGACGCCAGTAGCTTCATCGTGCTGGGCCACCTTTCCCCAACGATTCCCTTCCTTCTGGACGCATTTCCAGACATCTATTCAGAGCGGCGAGATCCTGTCTGCGCGAGAGGTCTCGAGCCCGCCTGCGCTGCTCGTTGCCCTC
>JAKEER010000032.1 GCA_022616615.1 Acidobacteriota bacterium | reverse complement strand
CGGCGGTCGGCGATCGAGAGCATCGGTGGCTTCAAAACGCAGACTGTTACCGAAGACGCGCATACGGCTCTGGAGCTGCATTCGAGAGGATACCAGTCGATCTATCTTCCTCTGCCTCTGGCCGCTGGCTTGGCCACCGAAACTTTTGCGGCCCATGTGAAGCAGCGGATGCGCTGGGCGCGAGGTATGGCGCAAATCCTGAGAATTGACTGCCCACTTTTTAAGCGCGGGTTGAGCCTGCCGCAGCGGCTGAATTACTTCAACGCCATGCTGCACTTTTTCTTTGGCGTTCCGCGCCTCATCATGATCCTCGCTCCACTGACCTTTCTGCTTCTGGGAGCGCATCCGATCAAAGCAGATGCTCTAGCTGTAATTGCTTACATCTTGCCGCACATCGGTCTTTCGACCATTGCCAATTCGCTCATCAGCAAAAGCTTTCGGCAATCTTTCTGGGCTGGCGTCTACGAAGTTTCTATTGCGCCCTACACGGCTGGCGTCACACTGCTTGCCTTGATAAGTCCCAAGATGGGCAAGTTTAATGTCACGGATAAAGGAACCCAACTCAGCACAGCTCGTTTTGATTTCCAAACTGGATGGGTCTCCTTGGCTCTGATTGCTCTCTCTCTGCTCGGCTTGATGATTGCCTTTCCGGCGCGGCTGCTCTGGTTTTGGTCGCATGGGGCTGAGTCCTCAGAACTCCACTCGATCCTGATTAATACCCCCTGGGCCTTAGCAAACCTTTTGACATTGATTGCTGCAGCCTGCGTGGCCTATGAACAACCCCAACAGCGGCAGGCACCCCGGATCGCGCGCGACTTCACCTGTGAGCTGGAATTTGGAGACAGCCACCCACCCTGCCGGACCGTCGACATCAGCGAAAATGGCGTGAGCGTGCAAATGGAAAAGCCGCTTGCCATTCCAGTCGAGTGTTTCCTCTCCTTCTCCGCCCAGCATCCTGAGGGATCAAGCGCTGCGCTTCGGGTCAGAGTTCGGCTGGTCCGGTGCGACTGGAGCCAGTCCGGAGGAATGTTCGCTGCTTTCACGTTTGCCGGTCTGGATCCGATGTTGCACCAGGGACTGGTCCGACTCATCTTTAGCGACGATGAGAGCTGGACCCGGCATAGCTATCCCCGAGATCGGTTGTTTCATTCTTTCTGGCATCTGGCCTCAACCTTCTGGCGTGTCACCAAACCGCGCCAAGCCCACAGCCGTCAGGCGCCTCGTCTCGAAGGGAAATGGAACGCGTGGTACCAGGGACAATCGTGCCAGTGTCGCATCCTCAGCGGCGCCGGAGCTGCAGTCGAGTTTTCCGAGCCGCCGCGAGAACCAAAGTCGCAAGGCCCCTTTCGCCTGGAGCTCCACTCGGACACCTTCGTCCATGCCCCTGTTGCCGAGTGCCGGCCGGATGCCCGTTCGCCGCTGGGATTCGTGCTGCAGTTCCACTGGGCAGAGTTTCGGGAGTATGCCGCATTCTGGCAGGCCATCTATGCCACGTCGACACCCGTCCAGACTCGTACAACCAGAACGCCAGTTTCGCGCTGGATCGCAGGCTTGAGACAAACAGCCAGCTAGTTCACTTGCTGCCAACGAAGTTCAAAGTTCGGTCAAATTCGAAGGCAACACCCTCTCCCGTTTGTGGGGAGAGGGTGGCCGAAGGCCGGGTGAGGGGGCCGCGGCCGACGGAGACGCTACCCTCGGCGGTCTGAGGGTGCTCGCTACCATTTGCAGAGACATTCCACATCTGGCGTACCGGGAGCAATCAACCCATGCACCTGCGACATCACCGATGGAAAGACGTCTCGATTCTGTCCGTAACCGTACTGCTCATCGCTTCTTCCTGCGCCGTAAAGTCAGGATTCGTTTCAGACAGCACGCCCGCCAAACAACCCTCAACGATTCTCACCGAAAGCTGGAGAGCTTACGTTAGTCAGTTCATTCAGCGTGACGGGAGAGTCATCGATCTTAAGGGTGGCGGCATTTCCACTTCCGAAGGCCAGGCCTATGCCATGCTGCGCGCCCTCTGGATGGGCGACCGGCAGACGTTCGACAAGACATATCGTTGGGCATTGAACAATCTGAACTCCGGTGTGCGCAACGACCATCTTTGGGCCTGGAAATGGGGAAAGACGCCTCAAGGTCACTGGCAGACGCTGGATAAGGCCTTTGCCTCGGACGCTGACCAGGATGCAGCTCTGGCCTTGATCCTTGCCGCCAATGTGTGGAATGAGCCCCGATATCTTTCCGAGGCTCGAGCCGTGCTGAAGGACTTGTGGGATCTAGGGACGAAGAGCCTGGCAGGCCGACGCTATCTGCTGGCAGGCGATTCGCTTTGTCAGGCGCAGGCTTGCAAACTCAATCCTTCATACTGCGCTCCTTACGCTTACCGGATTTTCAGCCAGTATGACAAGGGCCACAATTGGGCGGAACTGGTCGATTCTTCTTACTACCTGCTCGATGTTGTGTCTGGCTTAACAAAAACAAACCTTCCTGCAGACTGGATCCTCCTGGATATCCGAACTGGAGCAATCCGCCTCAGCAATGAAAAGGACAGTGCCTTTTCTTACGACGCCTTTCGAGTCTTCTGGAGAATTGGCCTGGATTCGCGACTCTTTCGGGAGGTGCGGGCTGAGAAGTACCTGCGTCGGGCCACTCACTGGATCATCCAAGAATGGCAGAAACGAGAGAAGTTGCCTGCGGTCGTCTCGAAGGATGGAAAGGCCCTGGCCAATTACGAGTCGCCGGAAATGCTGGCCGGCGTGCTGCCCGCTTTGCAGAGTCTCAAGCCCGAAATCGCTGCCGCGATTGAAGGACGATTACAGGCAAACTTCCACTGCGGAATCTGGTACGACCGGCAGAGTTACTACATCCAAAACTGGGTCTGGTTCGGAATGGCACTCTATCAAGGATACGTGGTCCCCTTTGAGCTATCACGACACACTTCCAATTGAGCTTCCGGCGTTCCGCGCTCTCTTGTAATTGCCTAACACCACGCGCAAACCAACCAACAAGACAACGCTGGCAAGCGTGAGGACAATGGGTAAAGCAACCCAGTGCGTTCTCATCCAGGCCTCCAGATGCATCAGATAGAGGTATTCCCTCACCGTCTGCTTTGCGCTGATCGAGAATGGGATGGGCCTTGCAGGTGTCAGCACCGCGGCGTCTTCTCGGAGCTGCTTCAGCATGCTTTCCGAAAAGCAGAGCCGGACGGCCTCCTGAAGAGCCGGCAAGGACTTCGCTTCAAACAGCAGCACCCACTTACTCGAGTTCCACGGCGATACTTGCTGTTGAACCCGCGGAAACCCCTTCAGGACTTCAATCCAGGGCAAAGGCTTCCAGTGGCCGAAGAGTCTCTGAGTCAAGCCTCCTCCGATTTCGGGATTCAATAGGATGACGTTCGAACCGGCTCGGTCCGAGCGAGAGAATTCGGTGGCGCGTCTCACGCGAAAGCCCAGATTCTCGGAAGGCGCAAGCCGTCCCAAAGCACACGCTAGTTCGGTCAGCAGAGCAACGGTGTCCACTGAGACCGGATCAGGGATTACAACCACCAAGTCCTCCAATCCAGGCTGCAGGCTAAAAGGATAAAGGTTCGACTGCAAGAGGCCCAGGTCTGGCAGCTGAGCACGATAGTCCCTCGGCAGATAAAATTCGCTGTTTGGCAGTAGTGTTGCCGCTACTGGAAAATTGTCTGTGTCTCCATCTCCCTCCCAGCCAAGCTTCAGCGTGTTCCTCACTGCCAGCAGCCGTGCCGGTACATCGATCCTCACCGCCGCCAAAGAGCCACTGAACATTTCCTGCGAGGCAAAGCGTCCGATCAACGCATTGTTTAGGTATACAGCCAGGCGTGGCGGAAGGATCTGGCCAGGATTGAGCTTGAGAGCCAGATTCATCTGGTGTCCGTAGTCCAGGAAACGTACGTCCGGCGGTGCATCGAGGCGGAGCAAACCGCTGTGGTCTTTCATGGAGCCAATCCGAACTTCCGGGGCTTTCAAGTCGGAAAGTCTGAACCGGCTTGGGGGAGGAATGAATCCGGCCCAATGCCGGCGGGCTTTTCGCGGCGGTACGGCAGGTTGCGAAATTCTTATCAGAGTGCCTGTGAGTCTGGCAGTTCCGCCCAGGAGGTGGCGGGTTGCGTTTAACACACCCCTGGAGGAATTGGCGGTGACAAAGAGAATTGGAATGTGGCTCGCCTCTCTTCCTGTGGTTATTCCCACGATTCCCTCGGACTCGTTCAGCATGTCTGCTTCGCTGAAACCTACAGCTCTTGTCGCTGCTGTCTCACTCACAACCAGGTGCGTCTTCCCTTGCAGCTCGCTGAGCTGGGGTTGTTCCTGAGGCGTGCCTATGATGAGAAGCGGATCTGCGGCCGACTGAATTGTCCGAAGCAAGGTGAACTGGAGGGGCAGCGCGCCTGCCTGCTTCGCAAGGCTGGCAGCCAGCAAGGCAGTGGCCTCGAGCGTTTCGCTTGTGCTGGTCTCCGGCACAAGCAGCGCGATTTTTTGTGGGCGATAGCTGTGAGTATCGACGAGAGGAGAAGGAAACAGGCTTAGATCCACTACCGAGGCGCCTTCAGCGCGCGCTATCTCAATGTACGAGTCCACTTTGATGGAGGTGCATACCGAGCTACTTGCGGGCTGGAGAGGAAATTGCGTCGCGGAGAACACAAGCTCATTCTCCATAGTGAGAAGTTCCGGTGGCAGAGGAATAATGACCTCGGCGCGCTTCTCATTTTGTCCATCGAGGCGCAGACTGCGCAAGATACCGTAATTCAAACTGACAGATAGAAAGGATCGTTCGCCGTCAAGATTTGGTGAATGCTCCAGAAAAAGGCGCAGGCGGCTCCCACTCAAAGGTTTCGATCGGGACTCGCAGTGAAACCGAAGTGACTTGTTGTCTGAAGCGCCACAGAGTTGAAGGTCCTGCTGAAGACCAAGTTGGCTGGCGAACTGAAGTTGATAGAACCTAACGACTCGCTCGGAACGGGTTTCAGATTGAGTTAAGCTTGTCGCACAGAACAGCAGACAAGCCAGAAGCGTTAAGGGCGCCTTGTGGGTTATGGAGCGCAGAGTTCTTCCTCTTTCTGGTTCTGAAGGATCGCAGCACCTGCCCACAGAAACCTTCGGCCTTTCTAGCCCCGAACATGCCATATTCTCCTTCTCTACATCAAGCGGCCCGTCTGCCCATCCGGGCCGCGCGCAACTTCCGCGAGCATCTGTCTTTTAGATTTGTCTAAAATAATCTCCTAAATCCAATCGCAAGTATTTTTCATTGTCGATAAGTTTACTTTAGACTAGTCTAAATATTGCTTGGATGCGCCCTCCAGGTTCTTTGACTGTCAGGCGCACTTTTCAAAGGAGCCTTTCATGCCGCTGCGGCGCCCTACGACCGATGAAAATGTCGATGATTCCCCTCTTGGGAGGCTGAGCGTGTCCCACAAGTTTTTTTGCTGGACGCAGAGCTGGATTCTCTGTTGTCCCCGAAGGGGACCAAAATGAACAGCCGTGGGTTGAGCGCAGCAGCGCGGAGCGAAACCCACGGTAGCAAGAACGTTTCAGATCCAACCTGAAAGGGTTGAACCAGGCCTCGGCGATCTCCATCTTACCGTTCCTGTTCGACCCTTTCAGGGTCGGTGCCTATGGCGACATTTACCCCGGGTGGCGCGGCGTGGCGCGCCACCCGGGGCTATTCATAGTGGTCCCCTCCGGGGACT
>JAKEER010000324.1 GCA_022616615.1 Acidobacteriota bacterium | reverse complement strand
TTCGGCTCGCGAAAAGTCTTCAAGCGCAAGGAACCCTCGCCCCGCGCTAAAGGCCACAGCAAAGTCCCCATTGTCCAGTCCAACAGCACGTTCAAGATGGGGTCGGGCATCCTCGACACGACCCAAACTGGCTAAAGTCAGGCCCAAATTCGCGTGGACAATTGCTGCATTGGCATTTACCGAAAGCGCTTTCTGGAACATATCGACAGCTTTGATGGGCTCTCCTTTTTGCTGGTGAACCAAACCCATGTAGTAGAGCGCCTCGGAATTCTGGGGGTCACTCCGGATCGCGGCGATAAAACGCTCTTCAGCAAGAGGCAACTCACCCTGCCTGAGATAATTTGTGCCAAAGATTACGGCATTGATGCAGTCAACCTTTGCTTTGAGGGACTGGAAGATCTCACTCTGACGGCTTGCCTCCTCCTTCTGACCGAGACGAGCGTAAACCGAGGCAAGACGATAGCGCGCATTTACATGTCCCTTTTCCAGTTCTATTGCGCGCTGATAAGCCATCAGGGCTTCCCGGAGATGCTGGTTCTGTTCGTGGATTCTCCCAACTAGATAATGGGCTGCAGCGTTGGCGGGTTCCAGCCGGATTGCTTGCTCGGCATCTCGGCGAGCTTTGTCGGAGTCTCCCTCTTGCATCCGCAAGGCAGCACGAGCGGAATACGCACGCGCCTGATTCGGATATTTTTCCAGAATTTTTGTGAACTCAGCTTCTGCCTCCTGAAGCTTTTTCTCAGCTTCCAAGGTTGAGGCCATAGCGAAGTGAGGCTCGAAGAGATTCGGTTGAAGTTGCATCGCCAGACGAAACTGGTTCAGCGCGTTGGTATAGGATCCACTGTTGTAGTAAAGGGCACCCAAATTAAAACAGTAGACCGGATTGTTGGGTTCAATCCCCAGCGCCACTCGCATCTCCTGCACCGCTTTGTCCCAATCCCGGCGATAACCATGGTTGAGAGCCAACTGGTGGTGTGCCTCAGCGTTGCCGGGACTTAGCTCAAGAGCTCGCAGCAAATATCCGCGTCCTACGTCGAGTTGCCCCTTCCGATTGGCGATAGTCCCCAGAGTGACAGTTGCGCCCACATGAGCAGGATTCTTCTTTAAGATCTCCAAAGCTTCAGATTCAGAGACGCCTTCAGACCCTTGTTGAATTAGCGTTACTGGCTGTTCTTGACCGGAAGAGGGTACCTCTGCAAAGAGAGTGGTAACAGCAATGAGGGCAAAAATAAATCGCGCGATGAATCGCATATTAATAAGATGTCGCGCTCAAACAGAGAGTCATCAAGCACCAACTCAAATTAACGGCAGGGCGACAGCTCTATCTCTGCCGCCCTGTCCAATTGTTTTAGAAATTGAACTTCAGACCAAACTGGATTTGCCGAGCAGTAGCAGCGCTAAAGATCCGACCAAAATTCGGACTCAGGAACGTTGTGTCCGGATTGCCGAAATTGACGTTGTTAAACGCATTAAACATTTCTGCGCGAAACTGCAGCCGCGAGTGTTCTGTTATTCGGAAATTCTTAAAAATTCCAAGATCCCAGTTTTGTATGCCCGGCCCCCGGATGGGAGCGCGCCCGGCATTACCCGCAGCCAAAAGTAGATCCAATTTGTTGGCAATGACCTGACTGATCGGGACTGGCGCGGAGAAAACTGTTGTGTCGAACCACTTCAGCGGGGTCTTGGGACCTTTGTTCGGATCACCCGTGAGGTTAGGCCTGGAAGCTCCCGCCCCACCCAAGTTGTCAGTGCCTAGGCTGACGGCCAGGGGAACTCCCGCTTCAAAGGTTGTGATTCCAGTTAGCTCCCATCCCCCCAAAACCCAATCGGCCGGACCTGCCAGGTTAAATCTTCGTCCCTGACCAAAGGGTAGCTCCCACACATAGGACACCGAGAGCCGGTGTCGGATATCAATCACGCTCGGGCCCTTATCGAGAGCCAGGTAACGATCATCCGAACTGATCTGGTTGGTGGGAAAGGGTCGAAGACCGAAGGCGTTCCAGCCAAAGCGGACTCCTGCCCCGTTCTCGTTAATGCCTCCTCCGCCCACGGTACGAGAGTTCGCCCAAGTATAGCTGCCCAAAATGTTCAATGTTTGGGTACGGGTCTCCAGCTTGACCTGCATGGAATCATACCAGCGGTAACCCCAGGGTACATTATTGCTGGAACCGCCCCGCTCGGGGTGCGGGCGCCGTAGCTGGTTAGACCCTAACCCCGGTAGCGGAGAGTTAAAATCTGCCCCAGTCATCTGTCCCACACCGCGAGAACCCACATAACCCACTTCCAACGAAGTGCTCGAAATCAATCTTCGCTGCAAGGAGATATTCCAGTTGTCCTGGTACGGATCTCGCGTGTCCAAAATGATCCCTGCGCCGATTCCTGGAGCCCCCTGGATTCCAGTCCCAGGAAAGGGGGTCTGCAGCGTAAGAACAGGAACCGCATTGAGATCAGCGGTGAAAGCCAGGTTCCTGGAAAAAGGCGTGTTGCTGGACTGGTTCCACATGACATTCCCGGCAACAATTTCGTAGAACCTGCCGTAGCCTGCCCTCAAGACGGTATCGTTTGAACCAAACATGCGCCACGCAATCCCCAGACGAGGCTCGATGTTATTATTATCGTTCCTGGTTAAAGCCCTTGGATAACCCACTTCATTACGGGTTTTGAAATTGTAAATGCCTTTCCAGGCTTCAAGGAGTTCCCGGTAGGGACGACCTTCAAAGCCTGCAGCACCAGTGGGGGCATTTAAATCATTCTGCGCGAGGACAATGACCTGATTGGGTTCGCTCCAGACGGAAATCCGGTCCCTGGAGCTGATCGGCTGAGGCATGTAGTTGTAGCGAACTCCCAAGTTCAGGGTGACAGTGGGGTGGATGTGCCAGTCATCCTGGAAAAAGAAGCCTGCATTCAACATGCGCATGTCATTGTCGGTTTTGCCTAAGATGACGGAAGTGCTCGAGGGAAATCCCAGCAGAAAGTCGGCAAATGGCTGACCGGTATTCACGGGTGAGAGGGGATCTCTGGTATTGCGGCCGTCGTGAGAGTAAACTCCGCGGGCACCCGGGAACTGGATGCCGTTCTGCTGACTGCGCCGAAAATCGGCTCCCACTTTGATATTGTGAGAGCCTTTGGTAATGGCGAGTGTGTCCATATATTGGAAAGTATTCGTCCGCGGGACACTGGGCGCAAACTGAAACGCTCCTTACACCTGCCATGCCAGTGATATTAATATTGGGAGGGCCCCAGGGTCAGCGGATCCGTTAGGGCGCCTTGAATTCCAATCGCACTGATCTGATCCCGATCCCTCAATTCCGTTCTTAGGTCCTGTCGAAAGCGGTTATAGCCGATCCGCACATCATTCACAATCGTGGGGCTAATCGTCTTGGTATAGGCAATGATGACATTCTGCTGGAAGAAACTCTGTTCGGTCCCTGTCCCAGGCAAGCCAGAAGACAGGAAGACGGGCAAGAACCTAGGGTTTCTATTAAAAGCGTACCGCCCCCAAAGAGTGTCGCCGTCGCCCAGACGGTGATCAATGCGAGCGATAACCTGGTCGTGATTTTCAACCTGTACCGGGTTATAGTTCCCGTTAATCGTATTAGGGACTTGTAGCTGAGCTCTCGGATAGAGCAGATCCAGAGCATTCTTGGCCTGTGGAGAAATGCGATTGGCCGGAATGACATTTCCAGGGAAAGCATCTCGAATGATCCTGCCGGTCGCCGAGTCAGTGCGCGTGGTCAGCGGATCAAAGATGGGCCGGCTCGTGGACAAGTCACCGGCTCGCTGGGCGTCAGTGGGGACAATGGCAGCGATCGTTAGCCCTCGCGTAGAACGCAGACTTTCATAGCTGGTGAAGAAGAAGGTCTTATCCTTGCGGATTGGACCTCCGAAAGTCCCGCCGAACTGATTCTGCTTAAACTCGGGAAGCTTTCCCGTATCAAAAAAATTGCGAGCGTCTAGATTGTCATTGCGGAGAAATTCGTAAACGCCTCCGTGATAGTTATTGGTACCGGATTTTATGACTAAGTTGATATTGGCACCGGCCGCTCGTCCGAACTCAGCCGAATAGGTTGCACTCATGATCTTGAATTCGGCGATGGCATCCGGATTGGGCCTGACTCCTAAACGCGGAACAAGGAAGTCCTGATTCTCAACGCCATCCAAGGTGACCTGGTTCGAATTGGAGCTGGCGCCGTTAGCTACAATTCCACCTCCGAACTGCGCGATGATGCCGTCCACCTTGGTAATGGGAATCACTCCGGGCCCGAGTTGCGCCAGCTGGATAAAATTCCGCCCGTTTAGAGGAAGCTCCACCACTTGTTTGGCTTCGATAACTTGCCCCACGTCGGAGCGATCGGTCTTTACAAGCGGGATTTCTGACGTGACCTCAACGCTCTGCGTTACTTCACCGACCTGCATGGTCTGATCGATCCGCACGGTCTGGTTCACTTGCAGGACAATCCCGCTGACCTTCGCTTTCTTGAAACCAGACAGTTCCGCTTCTACCGAATAACGACCGATCGGCAATAAGTTAGCCGTGTAGTCGCCTTGATCGTTCGTAGAGACGCTGCGACGTAAACCGGTTTCTTCATTGAGGACGGTAACCGCAACCCCAGCGACGACGGCTCCGGAGGGATCCGTGAGCGTTCCTACGATCGTCCCTGTCGTTGTCTGTGCCCAGAGGTCCGAGCCACAAGACAGTAGAAGGATCACAAGGCAACTCGAGCTTACTAAGTTGAACCACTGTTTATGCAGGCCATTCTTTTCTCTCATTTGTTCTCCTAACTGGACACGCCAGAACCAAAAAGGTGATGGATGTCAAAAGTTGAGGCAAACTTCGAATCGCTTCAACTTGCCTTTCACTCAGCATCGCAAAAGGTCTTGGTGCGCGCTATTGCCCGATTGGGAAATCTCGTGAGCCTTGGTTCTTAAGGGACTTTATCCTAGCAACTCCTGTACTGGCTCGAAGGGTTCGTCAATGGTCCGCACCGGCCGGCCAATCGGCGTGGGGTAAACCTTTTCGAAATCGATTCCCAGCTTCACATAGACGGTTGCCAGAAACTCCTCCACGTGAACCGGCCGTTCCGTTACGGCAAAACAGTTTCGATCGGTCTGTCCAATGACGCGGCCTCCCTGAATGCCACCACCCGCCACCACGACCGAAAAGGCATTGGGCCAGTGGTCACGTCCCGCATTGACGTTGATCTCAGGCGTTCTGCCAAACTCGGTCGCAACAATGACGAGGGTGGTCTCGAGCATTCCCCGCTGGGCCAGATCTTCCACCAAGGCCGAGAACGCCCGATCGAATTCGGGTAGGTTCGCCCGCGAGAGCGTGTTGAAAACCTCTTGGTGGTGATCCCAGCCGGAGCCGCGAACACTGATAAAACGGACGCCTGACTCGACCAGCCGCCTGGCTAGCAGGCAGCCTTGTCCCATTCCCGAGCGGCCATACCGTTCCCTCATCGCCGCAGGTTCCGCTCCAATGTCAAAGGCTTTCTTAGCCCGAGGAGAGCTAATCAAGTTTAGGGCGGTCTGGTAATGAGTATTCATGCTGTCGATGACGTTGGCGGTATCAAACTGTCGAAAATAGCGGTCGGCCATCGTCAACAGCGACTTGCGCTGCTCCACGCGCGCCCAATCCACGCCCAGTGGAAGATCCAAATCCCGAACGCGGTAATTCTCCTCGTTGGGGTTTCCGGCAACGAACGGGTTGCTCTTGGGTCCCAAAAAGGTCGCCTGCTCCCAGGCCGCAGCCGCCCCGCCGGTGAGCACATACGGAGGCAACTCATTTCGGGCGGGCAGCTCGTTGGCGACAATCGAACCGACAGCGGGATACAGCAGCCCGGGCAGGGGCGCGTGACCGGTCAGCATGAAGGCCTGAGCGGATTCGTGGACCGAATCTTTGGCAGTCATCGAGCGAATGATGGTGTACTGATCCGCAACCTTGGCACTCATCGGCAAATGTTCGCCGATGACAATGCCATTGACGTTAGTGGGGATGACTCCAAAGATTCCTCGATACTTCTCATCAGCCGTGGGCTTCGGGTCCCAGGTCTCCATCTGGCTCATCCCGCCCGCGCACCAAATCAGGATTACCGAGAGATCCTTCGCTTTCGCCGCCTTCGCGGCCAAGGGTGACGCGGCCTGCAGCCTCAACGCTTCTCCAAAGCTCAGATGCCCGAACAGCGTCAGGGACCCCACGCGGAGAAACGTTCTTCGATCAAAGTCATTGAGTGGCATGGTTGAACAGTCCTTGGGGTCAATTCACATCCACCGGCTCTCAGGCATTAGTGGATATAGGCAAATTCCTTGGTATTCAGAATCGCCCAAAGCAGATCCTGAAAAACCTGTTTTCGAGAGATCTCGTTGCCTGTCAACTTCGATTTGACTTCACCCATTTCTTCAGCCGTGGGGCGCCGCGTCAGTGCCGCCAGGTAGATCTCTTCGACGCGACTCTCGTCCGACAAATCAGGCCTTGCGAGGAGCCGGTCAATAATGTTTCCAGAAGACGTGACCAACGTGTTGATCGTGTCTCCGTTGACCAGATTCATTGCCTGGGCAACGTTGGGTTCGTGGTCGCGCTCGCAAATTATTTCGCGAACTTGGGTTCTGCCAAAGGCCATCAAAAAATAATTGGGCGACCCAACGGCCACCGACATTGCCTTCGCGCCTGGCGGATAGCCGGGAATCTTGAGGCTCACCTCCGCCGCTTGACCCATCGAATCGTAAAGGGACTCGGCAATCTGCCGCTTCAGATAAAAACGGGAGTAGTTGGTCTGGTCGTGCTCATTGGAGGCATTGGGCACCGAAGACACCTGGTACGTGCGCGAATTGAGAATCGCTTTGATCAGCTTTCTCAAGTCATATTTCTCTCGCGTCAGAGTGTCGGCCAGCGTGTCGAGCAGCGCCTGATTGCTGGGTGGGTTGGTGACCCGAAGATCATCCACAGGCTCGACGATTCCACGACCCAGGTAGTGTTTCCAGACGCGGTTGGCAATGGCTCGGGAGAACCAGGGATTCTTCGGAGACGTAATCCAATCGGCCAAAGCTTCTCTTAAGTCTTCGCCCGGACGGTCCTCCACAACGGCTCCCGCCAGGAAGCGAGGGGGCAAGGGTTGATGGGTTTTGGGATGGAGCAGCTCCTGGTTATTATTGATGTAATCGTAACTGGGTTTTCGCGTGGGCCGGACGGCAATCGCCCGTTCAAACAGGCCGTAGGATTCGGCTTTAAACTCCAGGCGGGTGAAGAACGCTGCCATCCCGTAGAAGTCGTCCTGGGTCCAACGCTCAAAAGGATGGTCATGGCATTTGGCACAATCCATCCGAATTCCCAGCAGGGCCTGGCTCACCTGCGTGACCATCCCCTCAGGCCCTTTCCAGAGCCCGTGATAGAAATTAATGGTGGGGTCGTAGACGAAGGACCCGCCTCCCAGCAACATCTCGCGGACCATCTGATCGTAAGGCTTGTTATCAGCCAGTGACTGACGGATCCAACGATAGAGTTGCCAGCCGCCCTTCACCCCCGTGTTGCCCAGTTGGAAGAGATCAGCGAACTTCAGCGCCCACATATCCACGAATTCGGGGCGACTCAATAACTCGTCGATGACCTGGGAGCGCTTCTCAGGATGGCTGGACTCCAGGAATTGGCGAGTCTCGTCGATCGTTGGGAGAATACCCACCGTGTCCAGATAAACCCTGCGGAGGAAAACCGAGTCTTCGGCCAGCTTCGAAGGTACAATGCCCAGTTTCTTGAGTTTGGCAAAAACCGGCACATCGACAGGGCTTCCGATGCTAACCGCCGGATAGTCGGGGCCCGGCGCCCGCTCGATGACGGCAATTTTCGCGACCGCCGCCTGACCGAGCGTCCGGACCATGATGCTGGTTTCACCTCGGCGTTTCGCCGTGATCTCGCCTGCGTCGTCCACGGTCGCAATACTCTCATCGTTGGCGCTATAGCGTACCTTCTGGCTGAGATCGACCTGGCTGCCATCAGAGAGGCGGCCCGTCACAATCAAACGCTGTTTCGACCCCACACCCACAAGAATCCTCTCCTCGGGATAAACGTAAATAGCTTCGATTCTCGGCCCGCCAGCATCGTATTCAAGACCACCGGAAATCCATTCGAGGATGGCCCGGTACTCCAGGGATCCGACCTTAAAACGCTCGCCCCCGCCGTGAGCCTGCTGAAACGTCGGCTTTTTTAAGAGCAGAGATTCTTCAGGCTTGTCGCGGTTGATTCTGCGACCATTATCGGCTTTGACCACTTCCTCAAAATCCAGGTCCGGACGGGCGCCAAACAGTGAGAGTTTGAAATCGGCCTTCCCTCGCACGGAACCGTGACAATTGGAACCCGTGCAGCCTTTTTGCGTAAGGATCGGAGAGATATCTTGTAAAAAACTTACCCTGCGGCTTGCCTCAAGAGTTGTAACGTTCACTGCAACCATGGCAGTTTTTTTCTCAAGGGAAGCCACAGCCTGAACTTTGCCCTGTTGCAACGGCAAAACCCATCCTTGCGGAGTAATCTCCACCACACCGGGCGTTTTAAGGCTGAAACGGGCCTGGCTGGTCACGTCGCGCTCCACGCCGTTTGAGTAGAGGGCCGTGACGAGCAGTGCCTGCCGCGCCTTCCTGCCGTCCAACTGAATCCGTTCTGGAAAGACCGAGATTTTCACCAACTTTGCGCCATCGGTACTGGCAGAGTGCGGAGCCTGCGTCTGGGCCTCTACCTCACGACAAAAGAGCGCGCAGAGAGGAAGAAGGATGAGTTTTAGCGATATGAATCCGTTCCTATTCATTATTCATCCCATCGCTTTAAGAGAACGGTTTGTCAGTGCGGGAGCGGCGAGCATCTTCCTTGACTTATCTCGCAGCTACCTCAGGTCCCGCTTGCTTCTTCGATACCTTCACGCCGATGTCAGGTGTGACCTGACGATAGTGCTTCCCGTCCAGGCTCAGAGAAGCCGCCAGCGAGAAGCGATCTGATATTTCTCCGATTTGGTCGTTAGTGCTGATCCACACTGAGATCTTAGTCTCTCCAGGTTTCACTTCGAATCGTTCCACTTTGAGTCCGCTGGGCAGCCGCACGGGCTCAATCTTTAACGACTTAAGATTCTTGTTTGAGGTAAACCAGCGGACGGTGAGGACGAGTTCCGCCGACCCGGCGCGCGTCAGTGTCAAGGTGGCAGGACTTTCGAGGTCAAAAAGAGGAGCACTGGCCACCGTCATCAGAAGCAATCCCTCGGCAGTGCGCCCCCTCAGATAACCGGTCTGCTGCCAGGGATAAAATATCGATGCAGTTTGCTCGATCCCTTTGTCGTTGACGATTCCGCGCGCTTTCACGCGCAGCTTGGATGCTCCGAAAGTGGCTGCCTCACTGGCTTCCAGCGTCAAATCTACGTTGGTTCCATCGAAGAAAAAGTCCTCTCCAAAAGTGCCGCGAAAACGGGTATTTACCGGCTCGGCAATCACTATCTTGGACGACACGCCCTCGGGTAAGCCTTCGACCCACACCTCGATGGGTGTGTTCCAGCCTCCCAGCCGGCGTACACGAACCGGAAGCTGTGCGGGTTGCCCCGGCAACACCGTTATTTGGTTCGTTAGAACCGCAACTTCAAAAGATGGTTTAGCGCGACCAACGGACAGGCGGTAAGCAAAATTGTCCCGACCACGCAAACCCGCATCCCTCATTTCGAGGCGGTAGCGGCCGTCTCGTTCAAAGGTGCGCACCAGGTAGAAATCAAGGCCAGGAGGTTCCTTGTCGAATCCGTTAGGGGCCGTTTCATCCATGTAAGCAACAATGCCGCCAGAGCTGTCGTACACGGTGATGGCCGGGTCCAGGAAATTGCCTAGCCGCATGGCCAGACCTTCAAACGTATACTGCTCGCCCGCTCGCGCATCAATCCAAAAATTGTCGGCCTGTTTCGGCTGCCGGATGCGACCGTTGATAACCAGGGGAGGTTCCACCAGCAGCGGCTGGACGGTGGGCTCATCTGAGAGCACGATTTCACGACCGTCTGAAATTGCGAAAATGAGAGGATTGGGTATTTCCATACCACTCACTCGAACACTCAACGGGTAAAAGCCGGTCTCCTGATTTGCCGGAACACTCAGCCTTACCCTTAGTCGCTGTGGGCTCCTTTGCGTAATTTCGGCCTGCATCAGCGCATGGTCCAAGAGGAAGCCATCGACCTTCTCCAGGTTCGAACCCGCCACCATCAACTCCACGCTCTTGCCTCTTTGGGCGCCCGCAGGAAAAACATGAGACAGGCTGGGCAGTTCACCCATCAGCAAGCGATATTCTGAAAACGCAGACCCTGCTTCGCGAAAACCATTCACTCGTACGATGTACTCTCCCGCTTGGGCGAAGTGATGCTCCACGTGGGGATCTTTGTCAAAATAGTAGTCATCCTGCGCTGCAACCTCTTTTCCCTTCTCATCCAAAATCGATAATACTGCATCAAACCGCGTGCCGTTGCGCGACGAGTTGAGATCGAAGACAAGAACCTGACCTGCACTGGCCCTTATTCGAAAATGGTCGTAGTCCACGGCAGATATTCTTCCGTTAACAACGACGGGTAGGGACAGAAGAGAGGCTTTTGACCAATCGTCGTTTGGCTCGACTTCCATTTGCTCAGGGAGTCCGCCCACTTCAAAAACTTGGACAAAGCTTCCGCGAGGCGTCAGCACTCTGAGGTCTCTTCTTCCAACGGGAGCATCGGGCGAAATATGTACCAGGACATTCACTTGGGACTCTGAAGCATCCAGAACCTTACCTGCTACTCCTGTGCCAGAGAATCGAATCTCGTAAGCACCTCCGAGATACTTGCCCTGAATGGAAATTTCAACTTCAGTTCCCAGTTGCCCACCCCGCGGAAAAATCGATTGAATGAAGGGCGAGAGTGTCCGTGGCGATTCTGCGGCGACTGTCCTTTCCTGCATTCCCCCAAAGAAAAAAGCAAGCAGGAGGCCCCACCAAAAGCAGTTCCGGCGAAATAAGGAATGACCTCGCGTTGGACCCATAATTCTTAGTCCTTCGGTTTCAGCCGGTTTTCATCAACCTATTTCTTCTCACGTTTCAAGAGATCCTTCTCGGTTTGCTTCAACACGGCAAGCATGGCTTTTCTGGCCCTTTGCCGGTCTTTCGTCTTGATGGCCAGAAATACTTCCCGGTGGTTGTCGTTGGATTTTTCCAGGTGTTCGGTCGACAGGTCGGTGATCCGGAAAGTTTCCAAGAGCGGCGCCCAGAGCAGGTCCATCATTTGACCGAGCAGAGGATTATCCGCCGCCTCGAGAATCGCCCGATGGAACTGCTCGTCATAACGGAGATGTTCCTCCATGGAGATGTCTTTTCTGTACATTCCCTTCAGCGCCCTCTCCATCGCGCTAAGTTCCTCTTCGGTCGCGCGCATAGCTGCCAGGCCGGCCAGGGTCGGCTCGATGGATCTTCGCGCCTCCATCAGTTCCAAGAGCGTGAAGCGTTGCTCGATGTTTTTAACTTTGGTGGGATCTCCCACGAGCCGCGCAAATGAGCCGGTGATGTAGGTGCCATCTCCCTGCCTGGTTTTGATCACCCCCAGAATATCCAAGACCTTCAGCGCCTCTCGCATTGAAGGCCTGCTTACCGAAAGCATCGCGCACAAGTC
>JAKEER010000323.1 GCA_022616615.1 Acidobacteriota bacterium | reverse complement strand
TCAACCGGCACTGATGCCGCGAAAGAGGGCAAGGAGACCGCCGAAAACGCCAGCAAAAACAATAGCTGGTACGTCATCCTGTTTTTCCTCCCATTCAAGTTTGCCTTCAATAGTCTCGATCTTCTCCTGCAGGGCAGAAACTCAGAATGGCAGAACAAAAATAAGGAAAGACGCGGCGCCGCTCCCTAGAGCGACAGCTCCCCATAACCAGGTGTGAGGAAGGTGATACCACATATAGAGCCCCGTCGCGATCCAGAGAAGAATCGAAACCATGACGATGTCAACGAGAATCGCCCACGCATCGTGAAGAAAGAGCGGCTGTTGAAACCCGCCCCGCGCGTGAATGCCGGTAAGGAAACTGGGTAAAGTTTTCTTGTAGTCTTTCACAACCAGGCGGTACTCGTCCTCGTAATAGATCACGTCGCTGGCTGACCAGAAGTTATATACATGCAGGTTCAGTTGCCGTTTGTTAGGACGGTACGGTCCAAAGGTACCCTCGAGCCCGTTATCCGCCAAGATTCGGGCCCCTATATCTCGCAGGCTGGCGTCGGGTGGCATGGTGGGAAGGCGATACTCACGCTCGAACCGCAACCGCGGCCGGTCATCATAAGTCGCTTTGAAGTAGGCCCGATGGTTAAAGACCATCGAACTAATTCCGTACATGAAGAACCAGGGCAGAAGAAACATAGCCAAATAAAGATGAGTACGCCGATTGAACTTGTTGAATGTCATGAGGCACTCCATAACTGGTCGGTAAGACTAGATAGTAAACAGAAATAATGCGAACAAGGCGGCACCCGCAAGGGCGCACATGGCGCCTAAGCCCCGAGTCACCTTTAATTCCCACCACATCCACAGTCCCGAAGCCACCCAGAAAATCATCGCCACAATCACAAGGTCTACCGTGACTGCCCAGGCGTCTTCTTTGGCATACTCACTCTGGTAGCCTGACCGGCGGTGCATGCGTTCCAAGAAGGCGGGTGTCCGAAAAGTCTGTCTTTCAACCAGCAACTTGCTATCAGAAAGAGTGTAAGTGATTCGCCGGGGTGTGACTGGATCGTTTCGGACAATCGTGAGACTTTGGCCCTCTTTTGATGGTCTCATGTTGTGGGGTCCGTCCATGTTCAGATAGTTCAAAATCTGCTTGGCTATGGTCTCTGGTCCGTCTTGGCTGACAAAGGTTCTGTTGTAGATTTCTTCTTTTTCCTTTTCCCAAGTGGGTTGGTTGCTTCCGTAATAGTCTCGAAGGAAGTCCCGGTGATTCATAGCCATGGTGCTAAGCGCATACATGAGCATCCAAGGCATTAGAAACAATGCAACATACATATGGGTGCGTCGAATGATCTTCGAGAACATGAGTAGGTCTCCATTAGATTGAATCGATCGCTTACGGGTTAAGCAGGAATCGGCGAGGCGCATTTTGTTGGACCCTGACGGCTATCCAGCCGTAAAGCCCCCCTTGGGGAACGCTGAACGCGATCAATCTGAATCAAGGTGAAATCGCTTTCCAGATTCCGCTCGGCGAGCATCCAGAGCTCGTGGCAAAGGGAATGCGCGATACCGGAAGCTGGAACTACGGCGGACCGATCGCGTTCCCCCTTTGTTAAGGGGGACTCTGGAGACTGGACATTTTTTCCGGTCTTTCGCACGGCTTTTCGGTTGTTGTGAGCGCGGTCTGTGTAAAGCCGTTACCAAACAAGCGTTTCGCTGGCGGAACGCACTGACTCAACACGAAGCGTGCGTTTGACGCAGCCACTCCAGAAAATGTCCAATCTCCAGTGTCCCCCTTTGTTAAGGGGGACTTCGGAGCACTTCCAGTGCTTCAATGTGTAGTTCCTCGTTGACGACTTGCGGTCCGGTACTGATCTCGTACGTGTGGGCGCCGACTCCAGGCGACAATGTGCGGACCGCACTCTGAACCTGCTGGCCTTCTTTCCAGACGTGGCTTATTCGCAGCAGACTGGGGTGTTGAGGAGCAGAACGCATCAAACTGTTCGCCACGAGTTTGTCCAATCCGACGCCGGACAAGGTCACCTTCAGCAGAGCCTGTTCCGCGTTCAGATTTTTTCCCTGGAGTCGGTAGTTGAACCACATCACGTTGAGCTGATGCTCCGGATCAGGAGTGAAGTGCTTTAACTCCTGCCAGGTCTTCCCTTGATCTTCCGATAGGAACAGCGTTGCGGCTGTTCCCCGCGCCGAAACGCCTTCCAAAACGCGTGCCAGCAGGCTGATTCGAACTTCCTCAAGAACGCCTGCCGGCGCGAGACGGAAGAAGATAGACCCGGCACTTCCTGATTCTTTGGGCCGCACGAAGGGTGCGCGGTGAGTCAGCGTCAGGTTTTCCAGACGCTGGGCCAGCAGTTGTTCACCATTGTCCCAACGGCTCTCGCAGTAAAAGGCTCGCGCAGGGCGCGTCACAAGGGAAAACTGGTTCCTGCCAGAACCGAGACGGGGCAGCGCCATAGGGGAAAGTTGCACCCAGGTGTCAACTCGCAACGTTTCTAATCCGACTCGTTCGCTGCCATTCGCGTCGACCCATTCAAACTTGACCCAGTATTGATGCCTTCCTTCCACCCACCGTGTGAGGTCGACGTGAAAAGGAACGGCGCTGCGGTGGGGGTTTTTCCACACTTGCTTCCAGGTTTGGCCATCATCTGTGCTGACGAGAATGCGATTCTCATCCGCTTCGTCCATCCGCCAGAACCTTCCAGTGACGATCGCCCCCTGGCTGTTATCATCAAAGTTCGTCAAGTCGTTCTGCATCCCCGCAATCACCCAGGGGCTGGCCATTTCAAGAACGACCGAGGCCGGTTGGACTTTCTGGTCTGCAATGAGCGCCGGCAATTTGTTCTGCTGCTGGACCCGAGCCCCGCGAATGGCGGGGTTCTCCAACTGAAAGGCTCGGGAACGGAGATCAGGCTCATAGACAAAAACGCCGTTCCCGTAAGCGGCAGGAGATACCTCGCACCAAGCCAGCGAATCCTTCCTCACAGGTCCAAGAGTCCAGTAATCCCGGTAAACGGTGCTGAACTCCCTTGGCAAATCAGGAGCCAAAAAAAATCGCTGTCGCGGGCGATAGTAAAGAGTCAAAGCTTCTCGGGTGCGCAGAGACAGATTCATCAAATGGGCGTTTGCATATGGATGGTAGTTCTTCAGGCCCTCAGTATTGCGAAAAAGACTCTTCATGGATTCCATCGTGTCAAACGGAAAGTACGGTTTGGGAGGAGCCTCCTGCCTGTCGAAAAGGCCAGGATCACTGAGAAGGTCGTCGACCGACGCCAAAGTTGCTCGGTCGGGAAGATAGACGTACCCGTACAGGTCTGTATCCACACAGTTCCAGCGTCCTTCAAACCAGACCTCGGGCACAACATGGCCATTGAGGTTGCGAAGTCGCGTTCTCAGGCCTGCCGTTTCATAAAGCGCGCTCATTGTCGCACTGTTGTTCCCGCACAGTGAGTGGCCGTAAACACCGAGAATCTTCATTGCGTCATAGACGTAGGACCTTCGATCCTCAGTGGGACCATCGTAGTGAAGGATGTGCGCCATCCCAAACTGATGGAGGGCAACCACCTTTTCCCTGTCACTCATTTCCTCGTCAATAACACCGGCTACGATGTCTTCGAGGCTCCAGCAACTTGGTTGCGCCGAGCCGACCAGCTTGATCGATAACTGTTCCCCCCTCAGATTCATACAGCCCAAGCCGGTTAACACCAGAACAGTCGCGAATGAAGCTTTCTTTTTCATAGCAACCTACTGAACATTGCGAAGTCTCGTGTGTGCGGCCGCGGTTGGATTCGGCTCGCCTCTCCCCAACATGTCCCCGAACTAAACACCAACGCGGGGTTGGGGGTGAGGGGAGGGTGAGGGGGAATCCGATAGCGTGGATCAGCTCCGCAGGAGCATCAAACGCACGCTTCGTCTCGAGTCAGTGCGTTCCGCCAGCGAAACGCTTGCTTGGTTACGGCTCTACACAGACCGCGCTCACAACAACCGAAAAGCCGTG
>JAKEER010000322.1 GCA_022616615.1 Acidobacteriota bacterium | reverse complement strand
CGGGAAACGTTGATGAAGTAAGCGCTGGGCTTCATGCGGCTGAAGACGCTCTCGTTAAACATTTTCACTGTCTCTTTGGTGTGGGGTGCGCAGCTCACCAGCACATCCACCTTCGGCGCCATGTCCAGCAACCAGCCTGGTTCACGCAACTCAGCAACAAAGTCGGGCTTCGGCAACGGTTTCGGGTCGACAGCCAGCACTTTCATCTCGAAGCCGTAGTGAGCTCGTCTGGCGGTTTCCGTGCCGATCCCTCCCAGGCCGACCAATCCTATTGTCTTGCGATAGAGGTCAACCAGCGGAACACTGCTCTTGGCGCCCCATTTCCGAGCTTTGAAGTTGGGAAAGGAATCCTGCACTAACCCGCGCGTCAAGCTGAGGGTAAGTCCCAAGGCCGTTTCGGCAATCACAGGGGCGTAAACGCGCTGCATATTCGTGAGGACACAGGAATGCTCCATTAACTCTTTGGGCAGAACCTCGACGCCAGCCGCAGTGTGCTGCACCCACTTCAGTTTCTTTGCGTGCGCGAGCCCCTCGGCATCGATGGGACCGAAGATGGCTTCTGCATCAGCGACCTGTTCCTTCAATGAGGATTGATCTCGCAGCATCACCAGTTCCACGTTCTTGCCCGCTGAGCGAATCTGGTTAGTCTCGGCATCAGTGAGCCGATGCGTCACCAGCATTTTGATAGGCCCTCCGTTGGGCTTAGGTTCAGCCAGAGGATAGATCGGAGCAACCACGGGCGTGGCAGCCACTGCCACGGCTGAACTTCCGGCCAGCGTCGCTGCCGTGCCACCGGCAACTCCCGCCATGAAACCGCGTCGAGAAAGGGTATTGTTGGACATTATCTTGACTCCTTTTTTTGGGGTTACGACGGAAATTGACAGCCTTTTGGCAAAGTTTCGGAGAGCCGGGGTATCACACCTTACGCCGGCACCCCGAGACACCGGTTCACGACTTTGCACGCGCAGGAATTTCTTCGAACGCGCCAAAGCTAATTGACCTCGTGCCCACCAATCCACACTTGGCTGATCTTGCGCGTGTTCAAAATGTTTTCCAGGGGATCTGCGTCCAGCACGATCAAATCTGCACGCTTCCCCTTTTCCAGTGTTCCGAAGTCCTTTTCGACTTGCAGGCATTCCGCTGCGTTCAGCGTTGCGGTTTGCAGTGCCTGCGCCGGCGTTAAGCCAGCCTGGACCATGAGTTCCAGCTCACGATGCTCGAAGTATCCCTGAAATCGGGCCGGCGGACCGGTATCGGTGCCGAAGGCGATTTTCACTCCCGCATCAAAAAGTTTCTTTAGGTTCTTCTGCCCCATCTTGAGCTGGCCGGCATACTTGGAAAAATCGGGATCGGCTTTGACTTTTTTTCCCCAAGCCGGATCCTTCAAAGTCTTGATAACCTCAGGATCCGCCCAACGGCTGAAGAACAGGTCGTCTAAAAACGCGGGCGGATCGGCATAAACGAATGTAGATTCTTCGCGCGTCAACGTTGGGACGGCAAATGTTTTCCTTTCCTTGACACTCTTGATGAGTGCTGGATCCACCTCGCGGTCACGCACGCTGTGAGCCATTCCGTCCAGGCCAGCTTCGACCAAACCTTTGGCATCGGCGAGATAAAAAAGGTGGGCCATGACCCGCAAGTTTTGTTTGTGCGCTTCCTCAATGATAGCCCTGTACAGCTCGGGGCGGATCTTGGTGTAGTGCCCCCAATGGTCGTCCACCCAAATCTTCACCATGTCGACCTTCTGTCGGGCCAACTCTTGGATATGAGCTTTCACCTCATCGACCGTATCCACCTCTATGGGAATTCCTGCATTGCCAGGCAGCACTGCCGGATAGCCCTGCTTGCCCGTGAAACCGCGTCCGGCAGTGAAGACCGTGGCTCGGGGCGACTCATCCGGTTTTGCGGCGCCACGCACTTCAAATATAGGCTCGAAATCCGTGCCGAGACTCATCACGGTTGTCACGCCGTACCGCGCGTACTGCTTCAATTGCGCCAGAATGTTTTCCTTGCTGTAGTTTTCCTTTGCCTGCTTCAACGCTTTCGTCATCCCCACATGGCCATGCATGTTGATCAGGCCCGGAATCACCGTCTTCCCTTTGGCGTCGATCGTTCTGGCATTTGCCGGAACGGTCACGGCGCCGCGCGGCCCGACGGCATCAATGCGATCTCCTTTGATGACGACCACAGCGTCTTGAACGGGCGGCGCTCCGGAACCGTCCCAGATTTGGGCACCGTCAATCACGAGTGCGGCTGGCTCAGGGGAGGGAGCTGGCACTTGAACGATTTTCTCGGAACAGGACACGAGAGCGGCGAGGGAAATCATCACCGCTGAAAGGGTGATCCAACGCGGCGAGTGTAGCCGAACCTTCTTGCGCCCCAAGGAACTGGAACGAGAGGAAAACTCGGACGGGGAGGCCATAAGCTAATCCTTTCCTGTCGGTCAGTGAATGTCCTCTGGAAGCTCCAACAGACGTACATCTTCCAGATCTACCGGTCTGCCAGATGCCCGCTTTGAAGCAATAAGGTCGTCACGCGAGACAATGTAGAAGGCCTGGCCTTGGTACTCAAGCCTCACACGCCTAGCCCAGGCCTCTTCAAAGACGAGCCCAGGAGTTGATGTCTGAACATCAATGCGCACTTTGTCTTTGAAGATCGTTATTTCGTGGCCCAAAATATCACTGGAACTAGTGAGTGCGGCTGTTCCAAGACCCGCTTCCACGAAAGCATCCAGCAGATGCTGCGCATTCGACTCAGTGGCTTCGATCAGAATATCCAAAGCGAAAGTTGCGCGAGGCACTCCGTGAAGTATCGAAGCGATGCCTCCGATCACGACATACTTAACGTTGTGCCTCTGCAAGGACTCGAATACGCCCTGAAGTCTGTTCAGCATCTTTCAGCCTGGCGATGCGGGAATAGCTGGACCAGGCGAGATCCGTAAACCAACAAAGCAAGTCCATTCGTTCCTGTAACGACAGCGAACGAAACCAGAGCGCTTTCGCTTCAATGGACTCTTCCGCTCGATCGTGCGAGACGGTTAGCATCGCAGTGACCTCTTGCCGGCTGATGACACGGCCCCCTGCAATCATTCAGCTATTGTGCAACCGTGCTTCTTCCAGAATCCGCTTGGCCCGAGTTGGATTGTAGATGCCGCACGAGCAGAACCTCGACATGTAACCGCATGCCTGTTCCGGCGTGCGGCGGCCTTCACGCACCCAGTCGATCATCTTGCGCGCAAACGTAAAAGAGATCATGCCATGACCGCACATGGTGGAAAGCTCGAGCACCTGGCGGTCGGCCAGCCGGTCGGTCTTGCCGATGAAGCCCAGCGAGTACTCCACGCTATGGCGCGGCAGATGGATGTCGTGGCAGCATTCTTGAGCATTCTCGATGGAGGCGCTGAGGTTGATAGACAGCCCCAGATCCGCCTTGCGCAACTCTTGAACAAAGTTTTCCACGGCCTCCTTGTTGTCAAACACAGCGGCTACCGTGGTAGGGTTGGAGACCTTTTCAACGACTTCTTCGATATCGGGCTTGCTGTCGCGCGACCAGTGCGCCAACGGGTTGAGATGCTTGTTGGGCCGGTACATCCCACCTTTCGAACCGTCTCCAATGTTAACCGGATTGTGCCTGACGGCCATTCTCAGAAACTCTCTGAGCTTGGGCACCGAGTCCTGGTCGTTGTGGCCGCGGCAAGGGATGGCAAAAACAATGAAGTCGTTACGGAGGCTTTGTTCATCGCCGTAACGATGGAGAGTATTGGTCATGAACGGCTCCTGATTTTGAATCTGAAAGCGTGACTCGTGAAACGTAATGCGCGAGTCAGGAGGACCTTTCTCACGCATCACGTTTCACGCATCATAACCTTACATCACACTAGCGGCTTCCTGTGTTGTTGCCACGGCGTTCGAGGCACGGCCCAGCCCGAGATTCGTCTTGCCTCGCACAAAACGGAACTCTTCCTGATGCAGAATCTCTTCCAGATCATTGTCTCCGTTTTCGTCACAGCGCGCCGCGGCGCCGATGGCGACAACCGTGTCAAGCCGGTTGGCTACTTCTCGCACTTTACGGAGAATGCCTGGAACGTTCCGGATGGACGTTTTAAACTCGACGATGGCTGAAAGAATCTTCTCGTTGAGAATGTCCTCGCGAATATCGCCGGAGCGAGTATCTGACATGAGACTGGTGACAGGATTTCTTTTCTCAAAAGTCAAATCCATTTTGGCTAGTTCGCGTGTCATTTCTTGGATCTGCCAGAACCGCACACCTACGGTCGGTCTGCCGAACTCAATGGTGAAGCCGGCATCCCCAGGCCCGACACGATTGGTCACATCATTCGTCTTCACTTCTTCAGTGCCCCGGCCATGCACGCCCGTGCTCTCGTGCGGCACCACCGGATCACTAAAGGCCCGGCGCACCACGCGCGGCCAGGAGAGTTCCGGTTCCGTGAGGGCATCGGTCGGGCAAACATCCGGTTCCGGATCAAACCGCCAGCGCAGCAAACCGCCGATCTTGCGTATGGTCCTCACCATGACCGGATTCAGATGTTCCTTGCTCATGCCACGGTAGCAGGTGTAGCACTCAACGCATTCGTCCTGGTTCACGGTGGCACGGCGCTTCACCGGATCAATATGGATAGCGCCCATCGGGCAGATGGGAACGCAATTCCCACACGCAACGCACTTCTTCTCATCAATCAGCATAGAGCCTCCAGAAAATCGCCCGCGGTCAGTTGTCAGTGGTCCGTTGTCGGAAGGAGGGCCAAGGCCTTTCAGGGGCTCCGTCAAAGTCGTCGCTGTGAGCCAACCACCGGTGTCAGCCGGTCGGCACAACTCTAAGATTTTTCCCGGGCCAGCACCTTCAACCACTGGACGCCAGCGGTTGGCTGAAGGCTTTGATTCTGAGTTGACAGAACCAAGGATCCTTTCGCCTTGCCCCTTGACCCTCTCCCCTCTTGTCAATCTTGCTAATCCTGTCGTTCTTCAATCACTGAAATTGTAGGGTCAATCTTAAACCATAAGAGCCCGGCGACCAAACAGAGAAAGCTGGCCAGAATGAAGGCCGGCGTCCAGGAGTTGAATCGCTGCACCAGCCAGGCTACCAGGATGGGTGAGAGCGCTCCTCCCCAGTTTCCAAACATATTCATCACGCTTGATACGGTTCCGGAATGATCGTGGCCAATATCCAACGGAACAGCCCACGATACGCCCGTCGTTAGCTCCAACCCTCCGACGGCCACCGACATGGCGAGGACCGCCAGCGTGGCATCTGGCGCCAGAACACCGAGCGTCACAAACACCACGGCGATTCCAAACCCGGTGATGGCCACCAGGCGGCGGCTGTAGCACAAATCCCCCGTACGCACGTAAAGCCGGTCAGAAAGCCAGCCGCCCAGCGAGTTGGTCACTGTTCCGGCCAGCAGGGGAATCATCGTGTAGATGCCAGACTTCACCAAACCAAAGCCGCGAACTTCGGCGAAATAGGTGGGAAGCCAGCTCAGAAATATCCACAGCACGTAACCATAACAAAAGTACATGATGCAGACACACCACATGTTTGGATGGCCGAGAAGCTTTTTCCAGGAAAGCACACTCTTCCTATTTCTACCCACGATAGTCTTGCCGTCGTTAATCCATTTCAACTCGCTGGCCGAGACGCCCCGGTGATCCTCAGGACGATCGCGATACCAGAAAAACCAGACTGCTGCCCAGAGAATCCCAATCACGCCAAACAGCAGAAACGGCACGCGCCAGCTCCAAACGACAATCATTGCGGCAACCACGGCGTGCGTCAGAGCGCCCGCCAGTCGGGAACCTGAGTGGGTGACGCCCTGGGCGAAGCCGCGCTCGGACGTAGCTAGCCATCGCGAAAATGCTCGCGTGGCGCTGGGAAACGCGCCTGCCTCACCAGCGCCAAAGAGAAAGCGAATCACGATGAAAGAAGCGGCGTTCCAGGCTGAAACCGTGAACATCGTAAACGCCGACCACCACAGCACGATGCCAGACAGCATGCGGCGCGGGCCAATGCGATCCACCAGCCAGCCGCTGGGAACCTGCAGCGAGCTGTACCCCCAGGCAAAGGCACTGAAAATGAGTCCCTGCGTCATTTTGTCAAAGGAAAATTCCTTTGCAATCACTGGCATCGCCGCATAGATGCAAACACGATCCATGTAGGTGATGGCGTAGAGGAGCACCGTAAGCCAAAGCACACGGTAGCGGACAGAGGTGGTGGGAGAGGCGGCGCTCACCGCTGCCAAGTCCGCTTTCGAAAAAAGATTCATAGCCAAGAGAAAGTTGCTGGAATTGAAAGGCGGAGTTTAGAGGAAATGTTGAACTGAGGCAAAAGAAATGTCGGGCTTCAACGCGTGACGTGTAGCGCAGACCCGCGTTTTATACGGGTCTGCGGCTTTTCAGGTGTCGGCGCCAGGAGTCCGCTTTGATGCCAAATTCATTCGGGTCTGCGAAGCTCATTGCCGCAGACCGGCGCCGGTCTCTGGAGATTGGACATTTTGGTTCCCCTCCCCGGCTGAGGAGGGGCGGGCGCTGGCACAGGGACGGCGGTCCCGGAGCCAGCGCCGGGGTGGTGCGACCGGCCCTTGCGGAAACCTCCAATCGGACGTTTCGTGCCGCAAAGGCTCTT
>JAKEER010000321.1 GCA_022616615.1 Acidobacteriota bacterium | reverse complement strand
TTGTTGCTGTGTTGGACTGCGATCACGGGCTGTCTCTTTTTCCATGGACAGCGCTACCGCGACTTCACGACGCAGACGCCGCTTGGCGAGAGCGACTTCTTGGTTTTGGGCTTCATGGGAGGCAGAGATGCGTGGAACAAGAACAACGCGCTTCGCAACCTGGCTCTCAAGCTTCGTTCGCAGCAACATGCCAGGCTGCAGGTGGAGACCGTCGAGAACAAGAAGCGAGCTCGTGCCGTCGAACTGGTGCGCAATGCGTTTGATCGTGATCGTGATGGCAAACTCGACAGCCGCGAGCGATCATCGGCCCGCTTGATTCTGTATGGTCAAAGCTTCGGTGGCGCCGCGGTAGTCAAGTTGGCCCGCCAGTTGAAAGTGATGGAAATTCCAGTCTTACTCACGGTCCAGATCGACAGCATAGGCAAGGACGACGCTGTGATTCCCTCAAACGTCTTGCGAGCAGCCAATCTTTTTCAGCCCAACGGGCTGTTGATACGCGGTGAGCCCAAGATCGTTCCAGAGGATCCACTCAAAACGACGATCATCGGGAACTTCGAGTTTGATTATCGGCAAAAGAAGGTCGATATCTCCGCTGTCCCCTGGCACAAGAAAATCTTTCGTGTAGCTCATAACAAGATAGAGCACGACCCGGACGTGTGGGCGAAAGTCGAAGAGCTTGTTCTGGAAGCCACTACCACGACCCAATTCTAGAAATCGGCGCCAAGCTACCCAGAGAAAGAGTGGGTCGGAGACTCCTGTGTTTCCAGAGACGAATGTCTGGATCATGAATCACCGCGGAGAACGAAAGAGCGGTGGGGGGAGAATAGGAGCGGGGCGCTTTGAGCCAAACGCCAACTTTACGCTGACGATTAGCTGGAGTTTGGACGTTTTCTGGAAGGCGAAGCCCGCTGGGAGCGCGGGCGTCCCGCCCGCACCGGTGGCCGCTGGCCGCCGACGCGACCTCCGGTCGCGCAGGGGCGGGGGACGCCCGCGCTCCCAGCGGGCTTCGCCTTCGCTGCAGTCTCAGTCGTCGTCTAGAGGCCGACTCCCACCTTCAGGATGTCCAATCCCCGAGAGCGAACGTAGGGTGCGCCGCAGTTGGGCACATCAAATGCGATCTTGAGCGAACTCTCTCCAAAGCTGCCACTTTGCTACTTGAGCACGGAGCGGGCACGCGGTTTTACTTTGGAAGAGAAACGAGCATCTGCAGAAAGTGCTGATAGACAGTTTCCAGATCGAGCTGCTCTACGGAGTCACATTTCACATACCCGCTGAGGTTCCCCAGGGGCTGATAGTGTTCAGGATAGCCAACACTGAAAAGCCCCAGCGTGGGAACGCCCACAGCGGGCCCCAGATGCATGGGCCCGGTGTCGTTGCTTAGGAGCACATGACATTGAGCCATGACCGCCGCCAATTCCCGCAAGGAGTGGTTTCCAGCGATGACTGGAGTGCCATTTCTCATCAGCTGGCCAATCTCTCTGGCGGCGCTTTCTTCCTGCGGCCCGGCAAAGAGAACAATCTGCCCTTGATGACGCTCTACAATCCGATCCGCGAGAGCTGCAAACTGCTCTTTCGGCCACACGCGGCCAGGGGATCCAGCGCCAACATTGAAACCAGCGATCAACTTGCCTTTCGAAACTTGGTGGTCGCGCAGATATTCTTGGGCACGAGCGATGTCTGCCCGGCTCAAATCGAGATGAACGTCGGTTTTTTCCGACTTGATTCCCAAAGGCTGAAGCAGGGAGAGGTAAACCGCGGCAACGTGCTGCCTCTTGTCTTCGAGAACAGGTTTCTGATTGAAGCAAAAGGGAAGGTAATCACCGTGCACTCGTTTCAGGCCCAGCCGGAAGGAGGCGCGGCTGTGCCATACCAGCAGATTGGTTTCACGGAAGCTGTGGAAGTCCAATGCCAAGTCGTAGGCTTCGCGGCGAAGGCTTCTCGCCAGTTGAATGATGCCTGCCAGCGCTCGCATCTTGCTGCCGTCGCGCATTGCGAGCCGGTTGACGGGAATCACGCGGTCTACAGCAGAGCACATCTCAAGAATGTCTGTGTATCGCTGGTCGACCAGCACATCAATTCTGGCATGGGGATAGCGGCTGCGGAGGGCTCGAATGGACGGGACCAGCAAAACGACGTCTCCCAGACGCGCAAAACGGATCAAGAGAATCTTCCGAAAATCAATCTGGGCGATGTCGTGAGACAGGGTCACGTTGCGGCATTGAATGGAAAAACACTCGTTCTGGCAGAATGACTAATGGCTAAGCACGAATGGCTCAAGAAATCCAAAATTCGAATGCCGAAGACTTGGATTCTAGAACTTTAGCGTTAGAATGCTTTGGCAAGATAATCTCCAACGGTCGCGCCGAAACAACATGGAAACAGCCATCAGTCAATTCGGACTGTCTCCAACTTTTCTGTCATTCCCGCGAAAGCGGGAATCCAGTGGGACCCGACGAGCAATCTGGATTCCCGCGTTCGAGAGAGGGAGGCCTAACTGGTTCTCGTTCGTCCGGGTTATTCTTGCGTATTTCGTCATTAGAGCTTCGTGATTAGTCATTCTTTTCAAGCAGGGGGTGCCTCTTCCCGAGACCCTATCCAAATCATCCCAGCCTGAACGTTGCCTTCCCGGCGAACAAGGCTTGCCCGCCTAGTTCCTCTTCGATTCGCAGCAACTGGTTATACTTGGCGATCCGGTCGGTTCGGCTGGCCGAGCCCGTCTTGATCTGTCCAGTGTTCAGCCCCACGACCAGATCGGAGATAAATGTGTCTTCCGTCTCACCCGAGCGGTGGGAAACCACGGCCGTGTAGCGATTGACCTTGGCCAGCTCAATGGCTTCGATAGTTTCCGTGAGGGTGCCGATTTGATTCACTTTAATCAGAATGGAATTTCCGACGCCAGCCTCGATGCCCTTGCGCAACCGTTCGGTGTTGGTGACGAAGAGATCGTCACCCACCAGCTGAATTCGGCTGCCCAGCGCCTGAGTCAAGAGAGCCCAGCCTTCCCAGTCATTCTCTGCCAGCCCGTCTTCAATCGAAACGATCGGGTACTGCCGGACCCAATTGCTGTAGAACTCCACCATTTGTTCTGAGCTCTTGACGGACTGGTCTGACTTCTTAAAAACATACTTTCCGTTTTCGTAGAACTCGCTCGACGCCGGATCGAGGGCGATGAACACATCTTTGCCCGGCGCAAACCCGGCCTGCTGTGTGGCCTCAAGGATGACCTCAACCGCTTCTTCATTAGACTTCAGATTGGGTGCGAACCCGCCTTCGTCGCCCACGGCCGTGCTGTGGCCCTTTTTCGAGAGAACCTTCTTCAGATGGTGAAAGATCTCCACGCCCATCTTCAAACTGTCGCTGAAACGCGGCGCGCCGACAGGCATAACCATGAACTCCTGCAGATCGACGTTGTTGTTGGCATGGGAACCGCCATTCAGAATGTTCATCATGGGAACGGGCAGGAGGCGTGCATTGACGCCGCCGAGGTAGCGGTAGAGTGGCAGGCCGAGCGCATCAGCCGAGGCGCGGGCCGTGGCCAGGGAAACCGCCAGGATGGCGTTGGCTCCCAGTTTGCCTTTGTTGGGCGTGCCATCCAGCTGAATCATGCGGCGGTCGATGTCGGCTTGGTGCAGCGCATCCAGCCCTTGCAATTCAGTCGCGATCTGCTGGTTGACATTCTCAACCGCGCGGCGAACGCCCTTGCCCAGATACCGCCCCTTCTCGCCGTCCCGCAGTTCCACAGCTTCGTGCTCTCCGGTGGAAGCTCCGGAAGGTACAGCAGCCCGCCCGGTCACTCCACAGGCCAGCGTGACTTCGGCTTCCACCGTTGGGTTGCCGCGAGAATCCAAAATCTCGCGCGCCTTAATTCCCGTAATTGTTGTCATGCGTCTCCTCCGTAGGAAAGAATAAGTGCAATGAAATGGCAGCTTCTGCGGGCGGTGCAAGCCGCGGTCGATCGAGTTGCGAATCCGCGAAGACCGGCCCATAGTAACATGTGAGAAGAGAATGCTCTTATCGATTTCACAGCCTGGGGCAGTGCGGGAAGCCGGCCGCACCCGTGGGGGCAGGCCGAGGAAGCGGGCAGTCCGCGGGCCGCTCACAAGCGGGCGGAGCACCCGCAATGCCGGACGCCTTTGCCGATGAGTGGCGCAGCGACGGCCCGCGACTGGGTTGTTGCAATCGATCTCACATGCTAACATCCCGTTACTTTTCATTCTTGAGGTGGATCGATGGCACATCGTCGAAGCAAGCTCGTCCTTCTCGTGAGTTGTCTTCTCCCTGCCCTTTTTCTGGCGGATTCGCTGCGTGCGAACTGGCCCCAATGGCGCGGGCCCAATTCGAATGGCAGCACTCAAACGGCGCGCAATCTGGCTGTGAGTTGGAACCAGACGGAGAATGTTCTCTGGCGCACGAAACTGCCGAGTTGGAGCGCGGCCACACCCATCGTGTGGGGCGACACGATTTTCGTCACTTCGGCGGAAGAGGGGTTCGTGTCCTTGGGTGGAGGGAATCAGCGCGGGTCCGACACGGCAGGCCACGATAAAGTCTTTCTCCTGGCGGTTAGCCGTAAAGATGGTTCCATTCGCTGGCAGCGCCAGATCGACAGCGGCAACCAACTCTTCCGCAAGCAAAACTCGGCCTCTCCTTCGCCCATCACCGACGGCAAGCTGGTCTGGATCATTACCGGGAACGGCAAGCTGACTTGTTTCGCACTAGACGGCAAGGAGGTGTGGAAGCGGGATATCCAGGCCGACTACGGGCGATTCGGCCTCAACCATGGCTACGCCTCGACGCCACTGTTGCACGGAGGGCGTCTCTACATCCAGGTCCTTCACGGCATGAAGACCGACGATCCTTCCTACGTGTTTGCGGTCGACAAGAACAGCGGCAAGACGCTCTGGAAAGTGGAGCGGCCGACCGATGCCGTGACCGAATCGCCCGACAACTACGCCACGCCACAAATCGTAACCGTCGGAGGCAAGCTGCAGCTTGTAATCTCTGGCGCTGACTATGCTACCGGCCACGACCTGGATACCGGCAAAGAGTTGTGGCGCCTAGGAGGGTTCAACCCGACCAACAACCCGATGAACCGTACCATTGCCTCTTCTCTGGTAATCGGCGGCAATGTGTTCACGCCGAGCACCCGAGGAAGACCCTTCATCGCTTTCCGCGCCGGCGGGTCAGGCAACATTACGGGAAAGAATGAACTGTGGACAAACAATCTGGGCGCGGACGTGCCAACGCCTACGACAGACGGCAAGTATATCTACGTGCTCAAGGATAACGGCTCGTTGAATTGCGTGGAAGCTGCGACGGGGAAGCCGGTCTACGAATCACAACGCATCGAGCTTGGCACCTACAGTTCCTCGCCTCTCCTGGCCGACGGCAAGATTTACTGCATCAATGAAGAAGGGACTACAACGGTGGTGAAAGCCGGACCAGCGTTTGAAATTCTGGGTGTCAGTAAGCTCGACAGCCACACACTGGCCAGTCCGGTGGCCGTTGACAATCAGCTTTTCATCCGCACGGCCGGTTACCTCTACTGCATCCAGAAGCGGTGACTGACTACCTGCAAAACCGGCAGGAGCAACGCTTCTGTCGCGAAGACTCATTCGGAAGAGAATTGGAAGTCACGATAAACCCTTGGTTTGCGAGCCGCGCGAAGGATTCGTCCAAGTCACGTCGGACTAATGAGAAACTTGTTTTCACGGCCCAGCAAGCGGTCCTGCTCGCTTCGGTCGTGGCCCGTGAGCCTCGGCGTTAGGGGAGGGCGAATTCGGTCTTTCACTCCGGCTCAGGCACGCGCCGGACAATAGCGTATTACTGATCCAATGAACGCGGATGGATCTGTCCAGCGAAGCCCCACATAACGGAGCGCTCAGGCTCCGTAGAACCGTTGCCTGGGAAAGACCCGCTTCGTTGTGTCGGGGCGTAAGGCCCTGCAGCGTTCTTTCCGGAATCTTGAGTGTTTCACACCGGCTGTGTTCGAAGGCCAGACGGTCAATTATGGATAGCGTTGACGACTTCTTTCAAAGCAGCCTCTGAAGTCTGAAACAGCCGGATGGCTGCAATGCCTGCAGCGCCCGAGGCAAGACAGGCCTGGTAATTCTGCAGCTCAATCCCTCCCAGGGCAAACACCGGAATGGTCGCGCGCTGACACACGCGCCTCAGAACTTCAAGGCCGAGTGGGGGGCCATACGCCGCCTTGGAGGGCGTGGCGAAGACAGGCCCCAGCGTTACGAAGCTCGCGCCCTGAGATTCAGCCTGTAGGAACTCATCCAGGGAATGAACCGAAACTCCGATGAGGAAGTCTTTTTCGGCCAGACGTTCGCGCAGCGTTCCAGCCGGGATTGAATGATGACCCAGTTGAACTCCATCCAGGCCGGCTGCCAGCGCGATATCCAAACGGTCGTTGATCAGGATCTTGCTGCGGCTTCCCTTAGCGCAGTCACGGGCTGCTTGCGCCAGTTCGAGCAGTGAGCGGGTAGCGAGGTCTTTTTCCCGAATCTGAATGAGATCGATGGAGGTGTCAATGGCTTGCCGTATCTGCTGGATGATAGGGAGGGAACAGCTCTGGCGGTCGGTGATGTAGTACGCCAGTGGCATTTTACTTCTGGCCGAGTTGCGCAACAGCCATCTTGAAGTGCAGGGCTTCCCAAAAACCCAAGCCAATATCCACGATGCCGAGCCCGGTGACGGCGCCGCGGAAGTAGTTGTTCAGAACAAGTTCGCGAATTGACGGAAGGTAAACGAGAAACAGGTTGTTTTCCCAGTACTGGGACCAAGGGAAGATAACCAGAAAGAAACCCAGCTCGAAGCAGAAAAAAATGAAGACGATGACCAGAATCTTGTTAGCCATGAATTCGATTCTTCAAGCTCTCAATCTTCTCTGAGACATCCCGATAATTGATATTGACGCCGTAGACATCCAGGAAGGTTTCCAAAGCCGCTTTCTCATTCCCGGCCATCTGGTGCGCGCAGCCCAAGTCGTAGCGCAGTGCCTGATAGGTTTCTTCGTTCCGACCAGGACTTGACAAGCCCCGGGTAAACCACTTGACGGCCACTTGCGGCAAGCCTCTGTCCACAAAGCAAAGCCCCAGCATATTACAACATCTCACAAACTCTTCGCTGGCAGCGTCGGGTCCGACGCCTTTCAGAGCCTTCTGAAACTCTCCAATGGCTTCTTCCATGAGCCCCATTTCCTTGAAGGCGATGCCTAGGTTGTAATGGGTCTCATAGTCGCCGCCGTCGCCATCGTCTTCCATGCCTTCTTTGAACTCTTCAAACACATCAGACAAGGCGCCTACAGCCGGAGGTTCTGCCGGCGAAACCGCGGGCGCGAGGGCAGCCGGGGAAGGGCTCAGAGGAGCAGCGGTTTTTTCGAGCGTGGATTCGACCAGTTCCTCGTCGAGGTCAATCATCATTTCATCGAACGACTCAGGAAGCGCTGGCCGAGGAGGGCTGCCAGTAAGTGATGTCGCGTCCGCAGGCGCTGGAGCGTCCGCCGATGCTGGCGCATCGTCCGCTACGGACGTGCTTTCAAAGCCGTCCGCGCGGGTGATCTCCACGGCCCCTGCCACCTCGTCAGCCGAGGCAACGCCGGTGCTTTCGAACTCGGCAATGTTGATCTCCTCGGACGCTTCCGGAGCGCTTGAAGCAACCGCCGTGGTTTCGAGCTCTGGCGCTCGGCCTCCCTGGGACTTCAACAGGTTTTCGTACCGTTCCACCCGCTGTTGAAACTCTGCATTGGGTGGCCCCACCTGCCGGTACTGATCCATGGAAGCCTTAGCCTCCGAAAGAAAACCAAGGTCCAGATAGAAGTCCGCTTCCTGCAAGAGCTCCTCAAGCTTTTTGGCGGGAACTGCCGCAGTTTCCTGAGAGCTGGATCCGTGTTCGGCTATAACGGGCAGCGGATGCGACTCGGCGGATGGTGGAGCTCCCGCCGGGTAGATCGGCTCCTGGTGCAGGTGAGGATCGTACTGATAAGCCAGCGCAAAATTCCGGTTCGCGTGCTCCGAGTCACCGCGCGCGGTGTAGATGTTTGCCAGGATCAGGCATTCCTGGGCGGCCTTGGGCAATTCACCGTTCTTGGCGTGCATATCCCGGATTTTCTCATGTGCCTCAATGTGGTGCGGAATGGCGTCGATCACGCGTTGATACTGGTCCAGAGCTTTCTGGCAAAGCCCGTAACCGGCAAAGAGGTCGCCCTCAACGATGAATCCCTTGACTGTTTCCTGATCTCCGGCGTGCACACCCGGCTCATGGCCTCCCTCCGCAGTTTCGTCTGGACTGATGGTCTTCAGCGTGGGTTCTGAGATGAACCTCTCCGCCAGCACGCTCATGTCTGGAACTAGTTTTGGCAGCGGAATTTCCTGCCCGCTGAGCCCCAAGCGTTCCTGAACCTGTCTCAGATTTTCGCGGTGAACCGGATCGTTGGGCTCCAGTTGAACCAACTGAAGGTAAACGCCGGCGGCCTCGCCAAGCTGCTCACGCCGGATGTAGATTGCACCGGCCTTTTCGAGCAAGCCGGCAACGTACTGCCGTTCGTTCGTCAGAGTGTAGAACTTGACCAGCTCAAGAATTGCGGGAATGTGTTCGGTCGTATTTTGGAGAATGCTCTTCAGTTGGGCCTCAACCAGCTTCCCCTCGCCATGCTTTACCGCCAGTTCGGCGACTCTTCCGGCCTGCAACACCGCTCTGTCCAGATCACCCTTGGCGATATCCGCATTCGCAACTGCCAAGAGCAGCTTAAAATACTGACTGTCCAGTTCCAGCAATTGGTGGGCGATCTTCTCGGCTTCGCTCGCATTACCTGCCTTGAGATGAATGCTGAAGCTGGTTTCCAAGACCTCGGGCTTGAAGTCGTGTAGCGGAATGCGGCTCAAGCTGGCCAGCGCTTCGCTCGTCTTTCCCTGATCGCTCAAGACCTCCGAATAGGTCAGCAGGGTTTGAATCTCATTCTCGTCCAGATCGAGGGCTCTTTTGAGATAGCCCGCAGCTTCGTCCAGAGCCCCCTTGCGCCTGGACTTGATGCCGGCTGACAAGTACGTGCTGACGGCGCTTTCCTTCTTGCCCAGTCTTTGGAAAGCCTCCGCGATTCTTCCATCAACCGCGGGGTTTTCCGGGTCGATCTGAATCACTCTTTGATAAATGGTGACGGCATTTTCCAGCTCGCCCTTCCTGATGAGATAGTCGGCAACCTGGAGATAATGGGCGCGAGCGTCGCTATTGAGCCCCTGGCGGAGGTAAAGGTCGGCGAGGCGGGACAACGACTGGATCTGGCCTGGGTCGATCTTGCTGACCTTCTTGTACATGGCAATGGCGCGCACCACAAAGCCGCCATTGTCGTAGCTTTCGGCCAGCCGCGTGAAACACTTGACTGCCTCCGGAATGTTGCCAATGCGGACGTAGAGATCACCCAGGGTATTAACAAGAGGAAGATCGGTGGGATCTTCCTTGATCAACTTCTGGTATTCGATGATGGCATGGCTGATCTTCCCCTGGATGACATACTTGTCAGCCGATTTTAGAACCTTGGCTTTGTTTAAAGCCATTCCACATCCTTCTTCGCAAGCCTAAGAATTTAGAATAAAAATCTAGCACTGGGGTATAGGGCTGTCAACCGCGACGCCCCGGAACGTCCGGCGGTGCAATTCCGTTGGACCCAGAATGGACAAGGCTTCCAAGTGCTTCTCGGTTCCGTATCCCATGTTGTTGGCGAGGTCGTAACCGGGATACTGAACATCGAGCCCGGAAATGAGCCGGTCGCGCTCTACTTTGGCGACAATGGAAGCTGCCGCAATAGAAACCGATTGCGCGTCTCCTCTAATAATCGACCGTTGAGGAATGCAGCACCCCGAGATCACCAGGGCGTCGCACAACAGAAATTCTGGCGCCTGCCGCAGCCCAACAATCGCCTGACGCATGGCTTGGAATGTCGCTTGCAGGATGTTGATCTCGTCAATCACCCTTGCCTCAACAAACGCAAAGGAGAAATCCAGCGCGGTGTCTCTTATTTTTTCGGCCAAAACTTCTCTTTGCTTAGGACTTAGTTTCTTTGAGTCGTCGATTCCTGCGGGCAACTTTTCGAAATCCAAGACCACGGCAGCGGCGCACACGGGGCCAAAAAGGGCGCCTCGCCCGACCTCATCGATTCCCGCAATGCGCCAATAGCCTTGCAGCCGGGCCCAATTCTCAAAAGTCTGGTCGCAGACGAAGGTTTCGGTTGCAGAGGATTCGGGCTGGGAGCGCGACGACGCCATCGGGTCAAAGAGAAGGCATGCGGACGAAACCCAGGGATGGGGCAGAAATAGGAAAGTCAGCTCTTTCAGGTGAGCTAACCTTGCCGACCGGGGAGGACGTTAAGTGGTCTTGACTTCTCTGATCTTGGCGGCCTTTCCTTTCAGGCCACGAAGATAATAGAGCTTCGCTCTGCGAACTTTTCCCTTTTTCGACACTTCAATCTTGTCGATCACCGGCGAGTGAAGCGGAAAGATTCTCTCAACGCCCTGGCCAAAGGAAATCTTCCGGACGGTGAAGGAGGATCGCAGGTCTCCGTTCCGGCGAGCGATCACGACGCCTTCGAAAACCTGGATTCGCTCTTTATCGCCTTCTTTGATTTTCACGTGGACCTTCACGGTGTCACCCACGACAAAGTTGGGGACATCAGACTTCAGTTCACTCTTTTCTACTGCGCTCAATGCATTCATAACCCACCCCTAGGATGCCGGACAGGGTCGCTAAACTCTATCCTAATAACTGCTTATCCTCTTCAGACAAGGCGGTGTATTGTAATAGGTCAGGCCGGTTTTTCAAAGTCTTTTCTAAGGCCTTTTTTCTCCGCCAAAGCTCCACACGCTTGTGGCTACCGCAGAGCAGGACCTCCGGAACTCGCTGCCCTTCGAATTCTTCCGGCCGGGTGTAGTGTGGGTAGTCCAGAAGCGAGCCTTCGGCCGAGCTCAGACTGCCTTCGAGTGTGGCAAAGGACTCATTGACCGCACTGGAGCTGTTATTCAACACACCCGGCAGCAGACGCGTCACTGCGTCCACAAACACACAGGCCGCTAGTTCTCCCCCGCTCAAGACGTAATCGCCAATGGAAAGTTCTTCGTCCACTAAGCATTCGGTGACCCGTTCATCCACGCCTTCATATCTTCCGCAAATCAGAACGGCCTGATCCAGAGAGGAAAACTGGAAAGCAATTCGCTGCTGAAACCGCTTGCCTTGCGGCGTGAGCAAAATGACCTTCCTGGCTGACGCCATTTTCTCCGCCTGAATCTTCCGGATAGCGCGAAACAATGGTTCCGGCTTTAACACCATGCCTGCCCCGCCGCCGAAAGGGCGATCATCTACCGTCCTGTGGCGATCGGTAGTGAAGTCTCTAAGGTCGTGGATTCTGACATCGATCAGCCCTCGTTTTTGGGCCTGGAAGACCATGCCGTGGGAAAGGGGACCGGCAAAGAAATCAGGGAAAATAGTGATGACGTCAAAATTCATGAAATCAGTGGCACGTGGGAAGAAAGGCAACGGCAGGGATGCTAAAGATCTTCCAATCCTTCAGGCAGGTCGCAAACAAGAACTTTGTTCCGGACGTCAATCTTGGGGAAATAACTTTGGGCAAATGGAACCAGGAAATCTCCGGTGTCGCGGCTAACTCGCAGCAAATAGTTTCCGGGGCTGCCCAGCACTTCAACGACGTTGCCCCGCGCCATCCCGCTTTCATCTTCAATACGGCAACCCACCAAATCGTGCTGATAGTAAGAGCCTGGCTGTAGGGCCATCAGTTGCGACTTGGCAATCATGACTTCATAACCCACCAGACGCTCAGCCGGGGTGATGGCATCGATTCCCCGGAACTTCAGAATCACGCGTTGCTTGTGAAACCAGTGGCTCTCGACAATCAACTCTAGAGGTGCCTGCCCTTCTTTCTCCAAGGTGACCGTGCTGAGATGCTGAAACCTCTCGGGGAAGTCGGTCAGGATGTCGGCAGCAACTTCTCCACGATTTCCTTGGGTCTTGATGATCCGGGCGACTGAAACATGCGGTGAATCCTGCAAACTCGGTTTACTCCAGAATCTCGAGAGTGAATCTCTTTCGAAGCTTCATTCCTGCAGCGCCCAGGATAGTGCGGATTGAACGAGCTGTGCGGCCTTGTTTGCCGATGACTTTGCCGAGGTCATTGGGAGCAACTCTCAGTTCGAGGACAGTCGTCTGCTCGCCTTCGATGGGCTTCACAGAAACCTGATCGGGATTGTCCACTAACGCTTTTGCGATTTGCTCAATTAGCTCTTTCATGGCAGCCTCCTTAGGTGTCGTCCAGTCGGTGAATCTGGTTCGCAGGAATGAGAGCAGGCCCGCCCAAGCTATGACACTTTGGCTAAGAAGCTTTTTACCGTACTGCTCGGTTGCGCTCCTTTGGATACCCAATAGGCATATTTCTCCTTGTTGAGACTGAGTGCCGCTGGATTTTTTTTTGGGTCGTACTGCCCCAGCACATCCACGTACCTACCGTCGCGCGCTCGCGACTTCTCAATCACAACGATGCGGTACTTCGGCTTCTTCTTGGAACCCATCAAGGTCAGTCTGATCTTTAACAAAAAACGTTCCTCCTCTAGCTGAAGAATTGAATTGGTCTTCGGTAAACAGCCGCCCCGCAGTTGCAAACCAGGAATCGGAGTGTCCCATCAAAGATAAGAGAACAACCGTCCGAGAATCCTCTCAATATAACAGATGGCAGGGTAATATAAGAGAAAAACTTTGCGGGAAGCAGGTGGGACAGGGCTTGAGGCGCGGCGGAGTGCAGCCTTCCCAGGCGCTTAAAGCCCAAGCACCTTGAGGATCTCTTCCTTCCTGGCTTTGACCTTGACGGGCGCGTTGGCGTAGGTGGACTGGATCTTGTCTTTGCGCTCGATCAGCTCATTCTTGTAGGCGGCCTTCTCATACAAGTTATTCTGGTGATAGTTCACCGTATAGTCGGGGTCCTTGAGCAGATTCCCCGTGAGCACGGCAACCACATCCTCATCCTTGTCGATTTCTCTGGTCTGTATCAGCTTCTTGATGCCCGCCACGGTTGTGGCCGACGCCGGCTCGCAGCCGACACCATCCCTGCCTATGATCGCTTTGGCATCGGCAATTTCCTGCTCGCTGACCACGTCGCACCAGCCACGAGTCCACTCCATCGCTCGCATGGCCTTCTTCCAAGATACTGGGTTGCCAATCTTAATGGCGGTTGCCAGCGTGTGGGCCTCAACACGAATCAGGCGTGCCGAGCGGTCGATCAGTGTTTTGTAAAGCGGATTAGCGCGCTGCGCCTGAATAATCGTCACCATGGGCATCTTATCGATGAAGCTCAGATCATGCAGTTCCTTGATCGCTTTGCCGAAGGACGAGCTGTTGCCCAGATTCCCGCCCGGAACCACCACCCGGTCTGGAATTCGCCAGCCGCGCTGGGCCAGCATTTCAATGATGATGGTCTTCTGCCCTTCTAAACGAAAAGGATTGATCGAGTTCAGCAGATAAACTTCCGATTCCTCGGTGATTTCCTTCACCATTTTCATGGCTTCATCGAAATCGCCCTCCAGTTGCAGTGTCAAGGCGCCGTAATCCAGGCTCTGCGAGAGCTTTCCGAAGGCGATTTGCTGGTCGGGAATGAAGATCACTGCCTTCATGCCTGCCCGGGCCGCGTAAGCCGCCATGGAGGCAGAAGTATTTCCGGTGCTGGCACAGGCCACAATCTTCGAGCTCATCAGCCGGGCCTGCGTCACCCCTGCCGTCATGCCGTTGTCTTTGAAAGACCCCGTGGGGTTTAACCCTTGATGCTTCAAATGCAGCCTCTTCAGGCCTGTATATTCCGCGCAATACGGCGCTTCATAAATCGGCGTGTTGCCTTCCTGCATCGTGACGACCTTCGCAGGATCTGCGCAAAACGGAAGCAGTTCCCGGTACCGCCAGACGCCACTCAAATCCAGCGGGTCATTGGAAAGCCTTCGCTGCTGAAAGGCCTGCTTGACCTTGTCCGGGTCGGCGATCTGAAAGTCGTACATCACGTCCAGCAAACCACTGCAATCCGGACAAACATAGGTCTTGGCGTTGGCCGAAATCTTTTTTTGGCAACTCTCTTCAATGCATTGCAAGTAGGCGCTCATGGGGGCAATTTATAGGAATTGAAATCCAAATAGAAGTCCAATTGCGGCCTTCATCGATTGGCAGGTTTGGCGACTATCGACGGTGCCTTTGCTGACCTGATAAATCAACCGATAGTTTCCAACCAGGAGTTGGCGGATTGCTGGTTCTCTGGAACCAGCCGGCCGCGCTCAGCCAAGCGCGAAAGCGAGCGTGCAGCCTCGCGTACTTCGCGAACCAATGCCGCTGCGTCGTTCGGTGAGTCCCTGATGATATAGTCTGCAGCCTCTTCCAATCACTCCAGGCGGCGGCTGTCCATTTTATTTTTCGAGCCATTTGGACATCTTCTCTTCTACCTCTGCCTGAGTGAATACTCTGCCTTCCTCAACGTCTTTCAAACCCCGTTCGATTTTCTCCCGTACATAGATGTGATACTGAATGTCCTCAAAAGACGCTTCATCGGGAAGCTGGTCGAGCAGCTTGCGAACTTCTTCTTTTGCGGTGCTCATGCCTTCCTCCTTTCGTGTTGTCCAGCCGAAAGTCCGTTTAGTTTAGCGTCCTCGTCCTCATTCTCGTCCCCGGCTTTTCTTCGAGGACGAGCACGGCAGGTCGTGGGGTCCTCAACGGCATGAAAAGCTCTCCTGAAAATCATCCGGACACCTCCAGCAAACCGAAGGAAGGCCCTATTCCCATTGGCCGTGTGCGCGCCGGTGACTTGCCGGCCTTGATGGTCAGTGCCCGCTTATCTTCCGGCGAGCTGGAGGCCGCAACGAACAGTATGGCCAAGCAGCGGCTTTTGCTTGTTCGCATAAAGAGCCTTTCTGTCATAGAGGCGTTGAATTAGAATGTTTGCATAAAGGAGTTGCCATATGAATCTCATTGTTGAAGCCATCTATGAATCCGGTGTCCTGAGACTGCTTGCGCCGCTGCCGAATCTCAAGGAGCAGGAGCGCGTGCGATTGACTCTGGAAACCATCAGCCCAGCCGAAGATGCAGCCCGCCTGATTGCACAGCAACGGCAGCGCCGCATCCAGATCGAACCGCACATGGCGCGCGAAATCGGTGACAGGCACGAATACGATCTGATGGGGAGTTGAACTGTGCCGCAGTCATTCAAAGACCTTCCTGACGGTGCAAGGTGTTTTCTTGATGCGACGATTTTTTATTACCACCTGGTTAACACGCCGCCGCTGTCCGACGATTGCTCCGACTTGCTCGTTCGCGTAGGAACAGGTGCGATCAGCGGTGTGACCTCCACCGTTGCGCTGGCCGAAGCGGCGCATAAGGTCATGCTGGCAGAGATCGTGCGGCGGCACGGCATTGCTCCGCAGGGGTTGATTGCCCGCATCAAAAAGCATCCTGAATTGCTGGATCATCTCACCGAACACCAACAAGTCGTCGCGCTGACCCAAGCCCTGCAAATTACGATTGAACCACTTACCGCTGATTTACTCCGACGCGGCGCGGAATTGGCGCCCCAACGGCGTCTGCTCACCAACGATTCGCTGACGTTGGCAGTAATGGAAAAGCTGGGGGTAAGTCACCTTGCCACGAATGATGATGACTTCGATTCCATCGCCGGACTGACCGTTTGCGCTCCTCCAGAACTTAGCCAATCTCTACAATTTTTGAGAAAACGCGCTCAGCGCCTGCTTATCTTCCGCTGACAACTGCAAGCCGAACTTGCCCTCACATCGCCCGCGTCTTCACCCCGTAGCCTTTGAAGCCCGTTGGCACGTAATCCTCCCGCAGTCGCTTCCCGATCGAACCTTCGAGTTCCAAAGCAAGACAGCACCGTTTTAGCTCTCCTGAAAATCATCCGGAATTCACCTTGACAGAGCTTCGATCCAAGTTAGAAGATAGGATAGGCGAACAAAAAGCGAACATCTTATGCGCCGCCTCAAAACTCATCTTCAATCCATTATCGCTGCAAAAGTCCCCGACGCATTCGTTGCCAGAAAATCAGAAGGTGCAGAAGTCACCGCGACGCGAATTCCACAATTGGATGCTCTCATCCAGGGGCTTCCGCACGGAGCTCTCACGGAGGTCCACGGACCCCCTTCCTCTGGCCGCACTACGTTGGCACTATCGTTCTTGGCAGAAGTGACTCGCCAGCAACAAGTCTGTGCCATCGTCGATGCCTCAGATTCACTCGATCCGGAATCGCTGGCGGCTGCGGGCGCTCATCTGAATCGCGTGCTCTGGGTGCGTTGCGGAAACGCGGATGCCGCCGAAGATTTGGCTTCTTCCTGTACTTCCGTTGCGCCCTCAGATTTCCGGCAGGAGGCCTTTCATTGCCCGTTGGTTTTAACAGCAGGGCGGCACCCGCGCGACGAAGTTCGCGGCTTGAGCCAGGCGATCTCCGGTTTAATGAAAAGCGATTCCAGCCACTCGTCAGGTGCCAGCCGGGGTGAGGCATCGGTCGGCGCCTTTTGGAAAGTTGCACGACACTCAACGGACGGAGAAACACGCGAGGAGCAGGTTGCAACCGACCGCCAGCCACCTCGCCGCGGAAACGATGTCATGGCCAGACGGCAGGTCGCGGGAGAAAAAATCGCCTCGCGAATACAAACACCACTGCCTCGGCATGCTTTGGACAAGCGTCAAAATTCCTGGGTAAGACTGGAACAAGCGCTGAAGGTAACGGATTTGATTTTGCACAATGGAGGTTTCGGTGCTGTGGTCATGGATCTTGGCAATGTGCCGCCGCTCAATGCCCGGCGGATTCCTCTGGCCACCTGGTTTCGCTTCCGGCGCGCGGTTGAAAACACGCCAACGGTTTTTCTCCTGCTCTCCCACGAACCCTGCGCGCAAACCTGCGCTTCGCTAGTATTGCGCTGCCAGCGTTGCAGAGAACGGTGGAGTCAAGCCGCCGAATCGAACTGCCCATCCGGGATTACAACCCTGGATGGTTTGGAGGTGGGGGTGGAGGTGATGCGCCGCCAGACATTGTCGTCACATTCCCCACGCGCTGTGAGTTTGGCAAGCTGGCAGACACGCATGGGGTGGTCTGAGGCCTAATGGGCCAACTGTCAGAACCTCCCGAACGCTTTTTCTCTGTCGAAGCAGGAAATCGGTGATAGTTACATACTCACGAGTCTCATTCGATCCAGCCGATTGTCGC
>JAKEER010000320.1 GCA_022616615.1 Acidobacteriota bacterium | reverse complement strand
GGCTGCGTATCGAGTGGATTCCAGTTGAAAGAAGGAGAGGATCAAGTCAGTCCGCTTCTGAATGGATTGCAGGATGTTCAACAGATAACGCTGTAAGGATTCGGGACTGACGACGAACAATTTAGCCAGGCGCGCCTTGGCGTGGTTCCATACTTGTTCATCGGGATTGAGCTCTGGGGCATAGCGAGGGAGGTGTGCCAGCGTGATCAATGGCTGGTTTTGTTGGACAAAGCGACGGACTTTCTTTGAGCCGTGGTAGGGGGCGTTGTCGGCAATCACGATGATGGGTTTGCCGGCGTCGGTGCAGAGCTTCTTCAAGAACTCAATGAAGCGATCCGAATTCATCCGACCCGCAATCACCCCAAAGCGCATATCGCCGCGCGGGCTGACCGCGGAGATCAATTTCATGCCGAAGCGTTCGCCGCTGTCCGGTACCACCGGGGTTTGCCCGATCGGGCCCCACGTCGTGCCGCGGTGGCTATCGGAGCGCACCGCCGATTCATCGACGAAGTACAGCTCGGCCCCTAAGCGCTGCGCCAACCGCTTGAGCTCGGGAAACGTCTGACGCAAGTACTGCTCCAGCTCCCTCGGGTCTTGCTTGTACGAACGATAGATGGGACGCTGCGGAGTCAAACCCAGGTGCTGGAGCAGCCGGCACACCGCACTCTTGCTCAAGCTGATGCCCCTTTCCTGCTTGAGCATTTGACGCACGATGTTCAGCGTCCACAGGCAAAAGGGAAACTTATACTGCTGCGGACTACCCATCGTGATCGCCTGATACAGCCAAGCCATCACCTCCCCGCTCACTTTGCGCGGTCTGCCCGAGCGCTTGCCCTCGCGTAACGCATGCCAGCCCCCACTCCGATACCGAGCCAACCACCCAAACAACGTGCGCATCGGCACCTTCATGACCCGCGCCACCAGTCCGACCGGCTCTCCGCGAATTGCAATGGCTTCCACCCCGCCTGACGTCGCTCATAGCGCAATTCCGCTCTACTCATAATGGGGCCCGCTACCCTGAAATCATCGTACTGGACATATTTTCAGTATGCCATTACGCTGAGACTTGCGCAACAATTAATACAATCAATAATTAGCTAGGTTGCACCGTTGAAACCGGTATCTGCAGCTTTCGGATTGCGTTCTTGTGCTTCTCTAGTAGCTGAAATTGATGGATGCCAAGAGTGGGGGAGTCCGGCGGAAAAATCATCGCAAACATTCTGCCATCGCCAGCGCCGTAGTCGGCAACGGCAGCTGCGGCAAAGATTTCGCCCGACGGAACGCCCTCAAGAACGTGAAATTCCGGAGTCTTAGCCCTTCTCCGCCATTGAAGTGAGCCGCAAATAGTCACTGAAGTAACAGTAGCTAACCCAGTATCCAGCTTCAAGAAGACCTTATGTTCCCGAACATCAAGTGTGTGCGTATGTGGCCAAGGCGGTGTGGATGCAAATGGATCGTTCTCCACAGTCACAAAAACAGGGAACGTGCGAAGAATTGTACGGGCCGGTTCGAGATCGAAAAGTATCTCCGTAGACTTCATTAGCACCGTGTCTTGAAACTCCTTCATTGTGGCGAACGACCTATGTGGACTACCGTCTGACGCAAAGGTCGGCGTAGTCTCCGTCCAGTTGAATGAAGGAGGTCCATCGGGGACGACGATAAACAGTTGCCAGTTCACCCAATAGAGAAGATTGCTTGTAAAGCCTCGCAAGAATTCCTCAGGTCGTCCGACGTCTGGAAATTCTGGGAATTGTTCCGCCAGCGGCTTTGTCCACGGCTTCAGAACATACAGCATGACATTGTGTGCGTTGGCCTTAGCGATCGCGCCGCTCGTATAGCCCGATGCCGACACAATTGCGCGATGTGTTACCGTCGTCATGTCCTTGAGTTTGATGCACAGCTGCTCAACACTTGCGACATCTAGCGGCTCCCCTTCACGTTTGACCTCGTAAGCTTTGAAGGCGCGTAAAGTGCCATCGGCTTCATGAAGGGTTACCGTGATATCTACATCGCGTGGTTTCTCTGCAGCCGCATCTTGAACAAGATCGCCAACCGTAATATCAACGGCATCGGGATTTCGACGAAGGCAGCATAGGCCTACGACGTACTGAACCTGCATGGGGGTCAGCATCATTGCAGCTCTCTCAAGCTCGCGAACGTTTAAGTTGAACCGGACCAAAAGATGCCCGCATGCGGGTTCTCACGGAATATCCGCTATGGGTGCCACATGTTCAACCTGACCACCCTGGCCCCCGATATCGTAGCGGCCATCTTCGACGAGACGTTGCCGCCGGATCTGACGCTGTTTGACCTGGCGGTCGATCCGCCGGCGCTGTGGGAGGAGCAGTGGGGGCGAACTCAAATGGGCCTCTAGCTGTATACTACTCCCGCGAACGATTTTAGCCGAGGAGTGTTTCGCAGTCACCCGACCAATAGAGCCTTCTTCCGATTGCTGCCTGGAGGTGGCCGTCCCACTCAAGAGAGAATGCATGTACGCCCAGATGAACGGCATGGATAATCCCTCTCTGCGCTTCTGCAGTCGTCGCCTTCCTACAGATAAGCTCAATCTGCCGCGAACCATGTTCTCCATCCACTTCGGAATGCACAAGAAAATTGCGAGCCCCCTTTTCTGAGAACCCGTAATACTCACGGAGCGCTTGGTAAACCTGGATGGCGACACCGCCCTCCCCTGCATTCTGGGCCTCGACAAGCGCGACAAATGCCATTCCCTCGAGCGCGGGGCTTCTTTCGCAGAAACCGAGAATTGTTTCGACCGCGAGAGCTGTGCCGGGCGTGGGCATGGTCCCCTCCGCGATCGAGCGCTCAATCCCTGCCTCGTCAAGCAAGTGAAATAGCAACTCGACGTGATTCTCAGGATCGACAACCTCTTCATCATAGTTCTGCTGTGCTATCTGTATCACGTCACGATCCCCCGCCTCCTGTGCTCGACGAAGAATCGAACCATAGAACTCGTGATTCCGCAGTACACGCAAGAAGTGCTGAAGCTCGCCCAGGACGACCTGCTCGCGGGAAAGGCTCCGCTCAATCCCCCCGCGAAACCATGGATGACCACCCGATCGCATCTGGAGAGCCACTTGCCACAGAAAGTCCCTCAGCACCGGCGGTGATAACGGAAGCTTCGACCCCAAGATAATCATCCTCAAATCCTCACATTACGCCGGAAGATTCGTGGACAGTCGTCAAGCTTCCAGCATGTCTCCTCGAACTCGCCGTCCGGATCAGATCCAATCGTGATACCGGCCCCGACCCAGGACCATACCCTGTTCTTATCCCCGAAGTATGCCCTTATGACTTGGCAGAACTCGAATGAACCATCAGGAACAATTACGCCAATCAATCCATAGTACGCCCCTCTGCCGACCTCCTCCAACTGTGAGAGAAGAGCAAGTCCCTCTCGACAGGGAGATGCGCCGCAAGGAAGCACGGAGGCGAGGCATTGAACTATCGAAGTTCCCACTCCCGGACGGCTTGTGAAAGCAGTCACTATGTGCCGTAGTCGGCCAAGCGAGAGCACTTCCGCCCTTGCAGAATCCACAAGTCCCAGAGCCAGAAGGCGCCTGCGCTGAACGGAAGCGGATAGCGCGTGCTCGTGACTTAGCTTTGGATCACGGAGAACGACCTTGTCCACGTTCGCATCTTCGTCGCAAGAGTTGACCAGCGCTGACCCACAGAGCTTGAAGGTGCTGAAGCGCCGAGGCGTTCCGACCGCAAGAAGTTCAGGAGAGTGGCCAATAATCTCACCCCAAGGCATATTCACATAGAAGGAGCGCGTAACCTCAGGTCGTCTAACGCTACATACGAACGATCGCAAAAGATCTGAATCACGCGGAATGGTAACCTCTCTCGCGAGTGTGATTCGACGTGAAGAGTCGCTTCCGATCCAACCCAATGCGCGGCGCACCCTCTCAACAAACGCCGCTCGACTCCTCTCATGACAGCGCGCGTCAATGCTGACGTCAGCGGGCGGCTCCGCAGGATCCAAACCCTGCTTCGCTCCGGGATTCTCAGTACGACAACAGAGATCAGGAAGGATGCCTTGTTCCATTATGTCCACGCTCTCTGGAACAAACAGGAATGCAGCCGGATGCGAGCCCTTGGCCAGCCTTGGTTCCGCCGATCTATGCAGGTCGAATCCAAGGTAGCCACACACATAACTTCCAAGATGCGATCTAACGAATAGATCAATGCGCTCGAGCCACCTCTGCTCAGCAGCGGCATCTGGAATCACTAGGGAATCCACGAGCCCCCTAGTGTAGTGTCCACGAAATAAATGGACAACTATTTCTTTCGTTTCCTGCTCCGTGGACTAGTGCAGCCGGGCTGAATCTTCTCCAAAGTCTGCCGACAGCGAGAGAGTTTCTCCGTAATAGATTCTACCGTCGCGGTCCAGACGAATGGTTGCGGGTCCGTGTTCCACGCTGTGAGGAATGCGTCGATGGAGGCATTCAGATCCTCCACGCTTCGGAAGGCGCCCCGCCGGATCGCCTTGTCATCCAACTCGCCGAACCAGCGTTCGACCAAGTTCAGCCAACTGGCACTCGTCGGGACAAAGTGGAGCGTGAAGCGAGGGTGGCGCTTTAACCAGTTCTGCACATTCTCGTGCTTATGGGTTCCGTAGTTGTCCATGACGAGATGCAGCGGGACCTGACCAGGGAACTCCTTGTCTAGAGTGCGTAAGAACT
>JAKEER010000004.1 GCA_022616615.1 Acidobacteriota bacterium | reverse complement strand
GGACGCGCTGCTGCGCGTCCGCGACGGTAAACCCAACCCGGACGCGGAGCACCGCGCATTGATGTCAACGTAAGGCGGTTTCGTCCACGATTGACGCAGAAAGCGCGTCAATCGTGGCTACCAAAACGACTGACGAGGGCATGGGTAGCCACGATTGGCGTGCTTTTCGCCAATCGTGGGCCCCATCCTGCCTTAAGTTGACATCAATGAGCACCGCGTCCCTACCGGATCAGGTTTATACACCCAACCGAATTTTTTCACAGCTTCCTTCTCCCCCTCGCGGGGCGTCCTTATCCAGGGAGGGGAGCCCTAGAACTTCCCGACAGAAACTAGTTAGTTAGTCTAGAGGACTCCCAGTTCTTCCAGAACCGCGACAATTCGCGGAACGGCTTCTTTTCCTTCACCTAGCATTTCGGCTCCACTGCCTTGGTCTGCCGGAAGCTTCAGCCGCAACAACTCCAGTCCAGGGGGCTTTCGATTCGGCCGAAGGCGCTCTACCGGCTTTTTTCGAGCTGCCATAGTTCCCCTTAGCGAGGGGTGTCTGGGTAGGTTTAAACCTTCTCTCACAGTCAGTACCGCCGGCAGCCTGACTTCATAAATCTCCCAGCCGGTGGCACTCTCTCTTCTGGCGACTACCTTTTCTCCCTCAACTTCCAGACGCTTGATTCCCGTGACACAGGGCAGATCCAGGGCCTGAGCCACGCGAATCCCAACTTGGTAATTGCCCGAATCTGCCGACTCGTTTCCGAACAAGAACAGGTCAAACCGGTCTCCTTGGCTTTGCTTTACCCGAATGGCTTCTACGATAGCTGAAGCGGTCTGGGCAGGATCCCACTCACCCCCATCCGTCTCCAGAAGGATCCCACGATCAATGCCCCTAGCCATCGAGTCGCGCAGCTCGTCCTCCACATCGGGAGGTCCCAGCGTAAGGACTGTCGCGCTGCCTCCCAGCTTTTCAATTAGACGGACTGCTTCTTCGACGCCGCATTCTTCGTGAGGGCTGATCGTGAAGCCCAAATTCCGGGTCTCAATCGCTTTTTCCCCGGCAGCTATTTCCATCCGCGCTCCCGTGTCGGGGACCCGCTTGACACACACCATGATATTCATGCAGCAGCTCCAGCCTCATCGTTTCATTCTCTCGTCTGAGGGATCGAAGAGAGGCGTGCTTCCCGCCACGACCACCGTGACGGGATAGTGTTCACCGAAGTACTCGACTTTGAGTTGTGCCCCCGCGCTCGCGTACATGGGGGGGAGGTAGGCCATTAACAAATGCTTGCCGACCGAGGGACCTGCGCCGGCGCTGGTGACATAAGAACGCCTGCCTTTGCGGTCCACGATCGGATCTCCCGAAAGGGTCAGTACCGGCTCCCGCCCGAGCATATACCGCCGTTCCCCCGACGAAGAAACATGATCGTCGACAACCAGAGTGCAAAGGGTGGCAGCCGGCTTTTCGTCCCGGGCTCTCAGATAGGCCTGCTTGCCAATGAAGTCCTGCGCCTTGACCTTGGGACGCGCCAGACCTGCTTCGACCGGGTTGTATTCTGTTTCGAGTTCGTTTCCGTAGAGTCGGTATCCTTTTTCCAAACGAGCGGTAGTCCCATACACACCAATCCCCATTGGCACAAGGCCATGTTCCTGTCCGGCCTTCCAAAGGATATCCCACAACAACCGCCCCTGTTCCATGGGAGCATACAGTTCCCAACCCAACTCACCAACGTAGGAAATACGCAGCGCCCACACCGGAACCGGACCGATCTCTATTTGCCTGGCTGTGCCGAACGGAAATCCCTCATTGGACGCATCATCGTGGGTGACAGACTGGAGCAGCAGGCGGGCACGGGGCCCCCAGACGCCCACGGTGCAGAAACTCGTCGTCTTGTCCTCAAGGTGCGCAGATCCGTCCTCCGGCAGATTGTCCCGAAACCACTTTCCGTCAATACCTCCTTGGCTTCCTCCGGTAACAATTCGGAAAGAAGTTTCCGCCATTCGCGTGATCGTCAGATCGGACTTCATTCCGCCGGAATGGTTGAGGAGCGGAGTGTACACAGCTTTGCCGGGCAGAACATCCATCTGGCCAACAGTCAACCTCTGGATATAGTCGAGCGCTCCCGCACCCGTCACATCGAAGACCGCAAAAGCAGAAAGATCGACCATTCCTACCCGATCCCTCATAGCCAGGTGTTCGGCATTGATGATCGGTGACCACCAGCGTGCATCCCATTCGTTGGGACGACCCTGGATGCGCTCTCCGTACTCCTCCAGCAACGTGCGGTTCGACTCGTACCAGTGGGGACGCTCCCAGCCGGCGGTCTCAAAGAAAACTGCACCGAGCTCCTTTTCCCTGGCATAAAAGGGACTCAGCCGAACGCTTCGAGAAGATTGCCACTGCTCCCTTGGATGAACGATCCCGTAGATCTTGTTGTACCCCTCCGAAGACCGGCTACAGATGTGGCTTTTCGTTCGACCGTAAGGATAGAAACGCGCAATGTCGACCTCATTAGGATCCAGTTCGGGTTCGCCTGCGATCATCCATTCCGCAACCAGGCGGCCCACGCCGGGCCCTTCTTTGATCCAGACGGCGGCGGCCGACCAGAGACCTTTAACCTCCGGTGTCTCCCCTAAAACAGGAGAGCCGTCGGCGGTTAAGGAAAGCAGTCCGTTGATGGCATGCTGTATACCAGCATCCCTGTCATCCAGCAGCTCGGGCAGAAGCTCCAGCGCCTGAGCCATCTGCGGTTCGAAGTCTGCCTTGGTAAACGGCAATTCGGTCGGCGACAGCTTCGCCTGTTCGATCGAAGGAATATCATCCGGCTCATGCAGGATGGGGCGGTGAGCATAGGAACCGATCTCCATGTCGCTTCCATTCTGCCTTTCGTACATCATGGTGCTCATGTCCCGGATAATCGGGTAATCGATTTCTTGCGTCGTCTTCGCGAATGCCTTGATTGGGCCGACGCTGATCATTTGGTGTACGGCCGGCGTTAGAGGGATGGAGGCTCCGGCCATTCGCGCTAGACGCGGGCTCCACACGCCGCCGGCGATCACCACATAGTCCGTCCGAATCTCGCCTCGGGACGTCTTGACGGCTCGGACCCGCCCGCTTTTGACGACTAGGCCGTGAACTTCTGTGTTGGGAGACAACGTCAAGGCGCCCATCTGCTGGGCTGCTTCCCGCATCATTGTCCCGGCGCGAAGAGAATCCACAACTCCAACCCTCGGGATCCAGAAGGCCCCCAGGATTATTTTGGTGTTGATGAAAGGCATCAACTCCTTCGCGCGATCAGGAGTGACGATCTCTCCCTCTTCGCCCCAGCATTTGGCCGTGGCCACCCGCCGCTTCAATTCCTCCAAGTTTTCTCTGGCCCTCGCCAGTTCCAGGCCGCCGCTCTCTCGGAAGACGCCTAGCTCTTTGTATTGCCGCATGCTGTCCCGCGTGATCTGCGTCATCACTTTCGCGTGATCCACCGGGAAAATGAAATTGGAGGCATGCCCCGTAGAGCCGCCCGGGTTGGGCAGCGGCCCCTTGTCTATTAGTAGCAGATCCTTCCAGGAGTGCTGGGCCAAGTGGTAGGCAACGCAATTGCCCACAATTCCTGCGCCGATAATAACCACGTTTGCGTGGCTCGGTACACCGTCCATCAGTCGCCATTCCTTTCAGTTTTCATATGTGCCCGTCCTATTATTGAGAGTTCCAAATCGTAGTGACACTTTTGTGTGATCGGTGTGATGCCACACGCTCACGATAATCGGCGCCCCTCTCCCCAACGTGGGAGAGGGATTTGGGGGTGAGGGGGAGTTCGAAGGAGTGAATCAGCTCCGCGAAGCCAGCGCTGGGTAAGGATTTCGCAAGCCTGATGGAAACACTCAACGGTGTGTTTGCCCCCTCACCCCTGGCCCTTGGAGCTGTGAAAAATTTATGGTCAATGCCAGCAAGTCGTTCGATTCAGATCGTCTCCCCTTTTCCAAGGGAGACGCTGGAGATTGGACATTTCTTGGAGTGGCGAAGCCACCCTGGGAGCGCGGGCGTCCCGCCCGCAATCGTGGCCGCTGGCCATGGGAGCGGCCTCCGGCCGCTCCGGGGCGGGGGGGACGCCCGCGCTCCCAGGGTCAATTTCATCATCAATCGCCAGGAGCACTGCTGACCTCCTTGGTCTGCCAAAGAAAGTGCACGGAACCCCTTACGGGTCATCTGATTTGAATAACCCTCAATAATCGATCCGCCTTCACCGCCCGACTCTAAAACCCGTCGACTTTTGCGTGCCGGATAAACGTGCAACATCGCGAATAGTGTTTCAGGAGAAACACCTCACTCATTTGGGTATGGCGTTGATGCCGCGCGGCCTTGCAACAGGCTGGGCCCTTGCTACGCGGTGTTCCTGGAAAACTTTGACACTTCTGACACATTTTTGATAATTCCAGATATGGGTCAGAAAAAATTTGATGTCAACGTCAAACGGAGTGGAGTATATATCGTCAGTGCCGACAGATTGTCAAGATCTCAAATCCGCCTATCTCCTACAAACCTGATTGGGACACCGAAGGACGGCCGAAATGCCCGACGATCGAGTTACTCGTGAAGTTTTCTGGAATGTCTCCCTAGCCGGAGAGCTAGCCTTCTACGCGCTTGCGTTCCTTTCGCTGGGACTCTTTGGATATGGTGTTTCCCGGCATCTGAAGAAGGTGCTGAGGGGTAAGCCAACAGCGCTATCTTGGGGGATGATCCGAGCTAGCCTAGTAAACTCCGTTTCAGAAATTCTCTCAAACCGCCCCGTCGCGCGCCGCCATCGACTCGCCGGCCTCATGCACCTGTTGATCATGTGGGGTTTTATCGCCCTGTTCATCGGGACCATCATTGTTTCCATCGAGTACGACTTTTTCCAGAAGGTCCTCAAACAGCGTCGTGGCTTCTGGGTAGGATCCTTCTTTCTCGGTTACGAACTCGTCTTGGACACGATGGGGGCCCTATTCCTGGCCGGCCTCCTGGTAGCGCTTCTGCGCCGCTATGCACTGAAACGCCCTCAACTGACCTGGAAGCCCATCGACCTGCTCTTGCCCGTTTGGCTGCTCCTCATCGGCCTGACCGGCTTTGTGGTGGAAGGAATGCGTTTGGCAGCCACGGCGGGTGAACTCGGATACTCGCCCTATTGGTCTCCCGTTGGGTTTTTCTTTTCCAGAGGGTGGGAGGGGGTTAATCCCCACATAATCCGCACCTGGCACTGGTACACCTGGTGGTTTCACGGGGCGCTTGCGCTGGGATGGGTCGCTGCGCTTCCGTTTACGCCCAAGGTGATGCACATTCTTACAGCGGGAGTGAACGTTCTGCTCCGTGACCTTCGACCCAAGGGGAAACTGGCCGCTGTTGACGTGGAGGCGGCGTTCGAGAACAACGCCCCGTTAGGATTTGGAACCGTCGAGGACCTGACGCGAAAAGATCTGCTCGACCTGGATAGTTGCACCGAATGTGGCCGGTGTGAAATGAGCTGTCCCGCCCACAATTCGGGTAAGCTGCTATCCCCTCGCCACATCGTGATCAAGTTGCGCGATCAGGCCGATCGTGAAATGCCACTTTTCGGGAAGGTCAAGGAGCGACAACCAATCATGGATGCAACGATCCAGGCGGAAGAAATCTGGGCCTGCACGACCTGCTTGGCCTGCGTCGAGGCCTGTCCCGTGTACATCGATCCTCTCGGTAAGATCCTGGAACTGAGGCGTAGTGAAGTCATGGTCAACGACCGTTACCCGGATACTTTTGCCGACGTTTTCACCGGGACTAAGAAGCGAGGGAATCCGTGGAACCAACATCCATCCAGCCGGCTCGAGTGGGCGAGGGACCTGCCCGTGCGAACCATGGCGGAAATCAAAGAAGCCGGCGAAACCGTGCAGTACTTGCTCTGGATCGGCTGCTCGGCGGCTTTCGAGGCGCGCAATCAGAAAATCGCCCGCAGCCTCGTGCAGATTCTTTGCCAGGCTGGGGTCTCTTTCGGCGTTCTGGGAGAAGAGGAGAGCTGCACAGGTGACCCGTCGCGCCGAATTGGACATGAGTATCTTTACCAGATCCAGGCTCGGATGAATATCGATACGCTGCATAAATACACGTTCCAGCGCATCCTCACACTCTGTCCCCACTGCTTCAACTGCTTCGGAAAGGAGTACCCCGACTTCGGTGGAAGGTACCTGGTGGTCCACCACACCCAGTTGATCCATGAGTTGCTGGAACTGGGCAAGCTGCGCTTATCAACTCCCCTCCAGAGGCGAGTCACTTACCACGACTCGTGTTATCTGGGGCGTCACAACGGCGTCTTCGATGCCCCACGAGAAGTGTTGAAGCAGATTCCAGGTCTGGAGATCGTGGAGATGAAACAGAGCCGTGAGAGCGGCATGTGCTGTGGAGCCGGCGGAGGACTGATGTGGATGGAGGAAGAACCCGGGAAGCGCGTGAACGAACGCCGCGTGGACCAAGTACAGGAGGCGATCGGCACTGGGCCAGCTATGGGAAAACCTGGCATCGTGGCCTCTGCCTGTCCGTTCTGCATGACCATGATGGAAGACGGTCTGGTGTCAAGGAAGGCCAACGTTCAGGACAAGGACATAGCGGAACTGGTGGCCGAAGCCAT
>JAKEER010000319.1 GCA_022616615.1 Acidobacteriota bacterium | reverse complement strand
CCGCAGAGCATGAATGCCTGTCATTGGGAATAAACGGCTTGCCGCCATACATGTCGGCCAACTTATGCTTTAATCGCGGCCAACTCACGCTTTAAGTGACAAGGCAATTGGAAGCATAACGTGGCAGCTACTGCCGGTTTATGGTTCAAGTCACACGTCGAACGAACACAACACCCAGGAGCCAAAAATGCGCGCCATTGCAGCCATGCTGCTCGGTTATTACCCACTGCCTCCGAGTGAAGCTGCCAGAGTCCGAGCGGCCTTGGCATTTCCAGCGGAACCTGTCACGGCGCTCGACCCCTGCGCTGGGTCGGGCGCTGCCCTGAGAGAGATAACCTCTGGCGCCAATGCGGTGCGATTGGGCATTGAGCTGGATTCCCTTCGGGCCGAACAGGCTCGCTCCTCGCTAAACCAGGTCATTCATGGCGATGCCCTGCAGACACGGTGCCCGTCAGGGTCGGTCAGTCTGCTGTACCTGAACCCTCCGTATGGAGGAGATTTAGCTGACTACCAAAGAGAGAGGATGGAGCTCACCTTCCTGGAACACACTTACCACTGGTTAAGGCCGGAAGGGATTTTGATTCTGGTGATCCCGCAGGAACAGCTTTGTGTCTGTGCCCAAGTTCTCAGCTTTCACTTTCGCGATGTGCGGTCCTTCAGACTGACAGCAGAAGACTCGGTCCGCTACCACCAAGTTGCAGTCTTCGCGGTACGCCGCAGTCGTGGAAAGCGACCGAATGCCCCTGCCAGCGACGTGTTGCAGGTTGAGCGAGAGCTAAGGGCACTGGCCTTCGGCGATCCAACGCAACTCCCATCACTTCCCGACGTCTCAGATTTCAAGTATTCCGTCCCACCTGCCGCCGCGGTGAACCTCACTTATGAAGGTCTGCCGTTGGATGAGATTGAAGATTTACTGCTCAAGTCTTCGGCCTACCGCCAGGTTGGCGGAATCCTGTTTGGGCGCCAGGAGGCAGTCGTTGGTCGGCCTCTGACTCCTCTGCACTCCGGCCATGTGGGCCTGCTTGCGATCTCCGGCCTCCTCAATGGGATCTTCGGTCAAGGCAAGGATCGACATGTTGCCTGCTGGGTGAACCTGAAACTGGTGGACAGAGAGAAAGAAGAGGACAGCAGCGGCAGAAAGACCATCCGCGAGAAAGAGCGGTTCGCACATCGGCTGGCACTGGCTTTCGCTGACGGGCGGACTGCGATTCTGTCGTGAGGAATCGTTGCGCCTGCGAGTACGCCAGTGTGGATCAGAATTCACCTAAACCGGAGCAGGTTCCGATCGGGCCGCAACCACTTGGGAGGGCGAGCCTCCTGGCGAGCCGCTCTGCTATCGTCGCGCAGGCTGGTTCGCTCTTCTCCCGCAAAAGACTCTTGCAATTGACTGTCTCAAATTCAAGAAAGGAGGAACCCGCTTGTTCACAAACGAACGATTCAACATCACCCGATACGGCAACCGCTTCTGGGCGCTCTATGATGGAGAAGATCTGATCTGTGTCACCGTCTATCGCCTTCATTCTAGTAAGTATTGACTGTATCTTTGTTGCACCGAAGCCGCGGTTTTTCGGTGCTCTCCTCCGCTGGTGCTTTTTTCTTCAGCTGCCCTTGGCGTCTTGCTGATGTCTTCCTTTTCAGCCGGCGCCGAGTGAGACCCCTGCATTCCGTAATCGACAACTGTTTTTCAGAGCGAGGCAAGCAACTCATGAAAGGAGGTGCGTCCGAATGAACCCGATGCTCACCATCGAAAAGTGGGGCGGACGTTACTGGGCAGTGTTCGACGGCGACGGATTGATCTGTTTAGCCGTGTATAAGAAAGGTGCCCTGGAAGTTAAAAGACGTTTGGAACAGATAGAACAGAGACGCTCTCGGGAGGCACCGTCGCTTCCTACAGCGGCTTCTCCTAACCCTGACCCAGTCCCCGATTTATCCCTTCCTGCCTAACGAGAAAGTAAACACCCTAGAAGTATCCACTCATCCCTACAGCTCCATCGGATAACCCCGTCGAGACTAGCCGCTTGAAGCCTTCTCTACACACACCTCACTGAGCGGAAATCGCCTCGGAGCGCGAGAAGTGAAGCGACGGATGGAAGAGCTGGTTGCCCAAATCCCACAGGAGGCCGCCGCTTGAAAAATGCTCACCTGCGCATCGGCCAGTTAGAATTCACCAAATGGACTCAAGGCAAAGGAACACGCTTCAGTGTCTCCCTTGACCGGCTTATTGCGGAGCCAGCATCCTCAGAAGGTGCAACAACACCGGCGCACCTGATCTCGGTTTTCGGCAATGACAGCGAGATTGCCGCCATCGCGGCCGCTGCATCCTGTCAGGAGAGCTTCCGCATTGAAGCGCCAGGTGTTCCGGAGAGCCGAATCACGCTGGGGGATGAGACTCAGCAGTTCCGCAGTTCGTTCGCGCTCCCTGGCCGCAAACAACCATTTCGTCATCTGGTCGTACTGTCGAAAGTTCTAGCCGACTCGCGGCCCGAGACCAGCGTCGAATTGCCCCGAGTCATCCTCGTGGACCGTGATCCCACCTTTGTGCTGTTTCGTCTGGCAAGCACGTTCGGTTTGCCAGCACTGCCTGATTGGAGTTCTTTTCTCTTTTCTCAACTGCAACGTCAGCGCAGGATTGAAAGCCTGATTGGCCTCGGCTGTGCACCCGTTGCGGTGAACGCCATCAAGGAAGAAATCCTGGACTGGATTGGCAAAGGCCTCCGGCAAGGAACCCTGCACATTCCAGACGAAAACAACATCCACTGGAATGTGTCAAAGAGCTTCGCACACGAGCCGCCTTCCCCGGAAATCGAAGCGACTGCCTGAACTCCATGACGCAGCCGACTCTGGAACAGGCCCTATATTTCGTGGGCATCGTATGTCGGCAGCAGTCGCAGACTACGGTCACTCGCGGGCGAAGAGGATTTGCAAAGAAATCGGTAACTTCGGGCTTGCGAGGTCGCAGGCGCGGCGCCACCAGAGCAAGCACCTCGCGGTGAAGTTAGTGGCAGGTTCAAAGAAAGGCTATCGGAGTTCTGGCGTCCGAACCTTCGCCAGGGCGCAATTGCCTTCTCAGACTTCCCAGAAAACCAAGGCCCGGAAGAATCACCTGTTCAGCCCGCCAGTTGGTTTTCAAGGCCGTTCGTCGCGACCTATCGGCTTGGGTGGCGAAAAGGAGATTTCTCAACACGTATTGCTCGGATCCCATTTCCTCAGTAGCGTCTGCAAGGCATTCGTACGCCCCAGATTCCGATGGACGATCTTTAGGGGGGTTAGATCGTCTTGGCAGTTGTTCTCAGTTTCCGATAGCCAACTATACGCCCAAGTGACTTCTGCATGCGGACGGCCGCTGCACCATTTCCATGAACCTCAAAAGTGCAATTGAAAGAGTTGGAAATCAATGAAGCATGGGACAAGCTTCCGGGGGATAGCAAGGAAATCTACCCTAAGCCGAATCAGCGTCCTTTGCGAATCCGTTAACAAGTTCCACGGTGGGGACACCTTCATAATGGGTGACCAAGTTGAGGCCAGCATATCGTTGAGCGATACGGAAAATGTGAGTTGCTGGCATCCCGAGCGCCTCAGCCAGTATGATGCGGTTGACGCCTCCGTGGGAGACAATCGCGATGGATTGCCCCTGGTGACGCTGGCACAGCTTTGTGGATGTGGCGATGACTCGAGTCTGCATTTGCGCGAAGCTTTCGCCGCCAGGAAAATGGATTTCGGTAGGGCGGGTCATCCAACGTTGGTATTGTTCAGGGTACTGCTTTTCGATCTCCTCGTAAGTGAGTCCTTCGAAATCTCCAAAGTCAATCTCGCAGAGTCCCTCCAGAATTTGTACGGCCAAACCTTTTGCTTTTCCCAGAAACTCCGCGCTCTGCCTGGCTCTGCGACGTGGACTCGAATAGACCGCTGCCAACGCCTCTCCAGACAAGGCCTGAGCAGCCATCTGGGCTTGAAACTGGCCGCGGTCTGATAGTCCCCAATCCAATCGTCCGTAACAGCGGCCCTGAGCATCAGTTTCGGGCTCGCCATGCCGGATCAGCCACATCCGCGAGAGAGTCAACTGGGTGGTCTCGGTCATATCCTCAGCTCATCGCCAATCCCGCCAGCAAAACAATCGCCTCACACATCTCCGTGTTGGCTCCAAGCGTATCCCCAGTCACGCCTCCGATGCGGCGGCGAAAGACGACTGCCGAAGCTGCGCTTACGGTAATGACGCTAACCCAACAGACCATTGCTCGCCATCCACCCACCGGAACCGCAATGAGCATTGACAAGAGCGTTGCTACGGTCAGCTCTCGCCAGCCTACAAAGTCGCCGACTGCGCCACCAGGCTGGCTGCCTTCAGGTATGGTTCGTCTGGCGTAGGGCAACAGACAGTTCAGCAGCACGGCGGACCAGCGGCCCAACATCGGACTCAAGATGAGATAAGGACCCAGCCGATGCTGCTCGATCAAACCAGCGATTGCCGTGACCTTCAGTAACACCAGCAAGACAAGTGCAACACCTCCGTAACTGCCAATGGCGTGGTCGCGCATGATGCGGAGCACATCTTCTCGCGTACGACCACCCCCAAAACCATCCGCCGTATCTGCCAAGCCATCCAGGTGAAGGGCCCCCGTCAAAACCGCTTCGAGGCCAACCAGGATCACTCCAATGACCAATGCGGGCAGAAGGGGTGAGAGCGCCCAGACGGCCACTGTATAAGCAACACCAATGAGCGCCCCCACCAGTGGGAACCACCTGGCTCCCTTTCCGACATCTCTCGCGTCAAAATCCCATCGACCCGGGATCGGTACGCGTGTGAGAAAGGTGATAGCTGCCACCAAAGTTCTCATGGCTCGCATTGGTTCGAATTAGGGTTCGCGACTCCGGCCGACTCGAAGGTTGCCATTTGCGTGAAGGCTGCAACCGCTGCCTTAATGAGACCGATGGCCAGGGCCGCTCCGGTCCCTTCACCAAGTCGCATCTGCAGAGTTAAAAGGGGCTCTTGTCCGATGAGCTCCAACAAGGGAGCCTGCCCCGGTTCGGTGGAACGATGCGCGGAAAAGAGATAGCCCACAACGGACGGATGAAACTTCACCGCCAGCGCGGCTGCAACCGTCGCAATGAAACCATCGACTACTATCGGACATCGCCGCGCAGCGGCTTCCAGGCAAACACCACACATTGCCGCGATTTCAAACCCACCCAAGTGAGTCAGCAAATCCAGAGGGCCATCGAGATGCCCCCAGTGCAGTTGAATGGCTCGCTCCACGGCGTTCACTTTCCTCGCCAGACAAGCTTCATCT
>JAKEER010000318.1 GCA_022616615.1 Acidobacteriota bacterium | reverse complement strand
GCTAGTTCCGGCCGCTCCGCGATTAGGTGACAGCGAAGAAATCGAGAGATTGGCTGGAGTTGCCTGGGTGTGCGCCGTGCTGGAGTAGTTCGTGCTGTGGTGTGGCGTATGTGAATGCTGAGTAATAGTTAAATTAAGCAGCTTTGGTTTATACGGATAGACATTCGCGAGAATTCTGATTTGCAGATCCTCTGCTCGCGCTCCGTGGAACACGACGAAGAATTTGGTTACAGATATGTAATTCTGCGGCGGGTAGCGATGCGTTGCTCCCTAGCGACACTCGCAGTTTTAGCCCTTAACCCTTACCTTGCCGGGCGGCACAAGCTTTCCATTGACCTTGAAGTTCAAACTATTGCTCTTCGCGTTGCTGACGGTAACCACTACTGGGCCGCTGGTGGCGCCGACCGGAACTGACGCCGTAATCGACGACTGTCCCCAGGCAACCACGGGCGCCGCAACCCCTGAGAAGGTCACCTTACCCGCACTCTGAGCAGCTCCGAATCCCTTGCCGTTGATAACCACCTGAGTGCCTGTCGTTCCACCCGACGGAGATAATGTTGATAGGAGAAGCTCACTCGGTGTAGTAAATGTGAGGTCCGCTGACTGTGCTACCGATCCGCCTTCGTCGCGCGACCTGGCTTGGTAGTGATAGGTTGTTTCTGGTAACAAGCCCGTCAAAGTCTGGCTGTGATTCATGACCAAGGCAGGATCCACCGATGTCGACATTCCATAGTTCGTCGACGTTCCGTAGACGACTTGCTGATCGCTGACCTTGTTGGTCTGCCAGGTAATGACGGCTGACCTCGCTGCTACCGAAGTGGCTGCAACACTAGTAGTCTTGAGTACGATGCCAGAAGCCTCCAGCGATGGCACTCCTTCAACTCCAGCTGAATCATAAGCGACAACGACGAAATAGTAAGTCGTCCCTTCCGTAAGGCTTTGGAGAACCTGGCTGCTGTTCGGTCCAGCATCAACAGAGCCAGTGTAACTCTTCGAAGCTGTTCCGTATTTCACTTTGTATCCCGCAACACGGCTGTCAGGAACAGGATCCCAGGAAACGAGAAGGGAACCTGCGAAGACAGCGTGGGTAAGCGCTCCAACAGAAAGTAGAAGCGTGAGAAGAAATCGAATCAAATGGGGCCGCATTCTGGCAGTCATGGATCAAACCTCATGCCTTTCTAAAACTTTGGTCAATCTTGCGATGGCTATTCGCAATCGGCGGCCCATTTTTTGTCCAGTAATCGAAAGCATTAATTCTCAAAAGAATGCTTCATATCATACAATTAAGTAAACATATAAAACATATTTATATAATACTAAATAGCAAGACTATGAAATCAGTTGTGACGTTTTTTAGAGTTGGATCACCGGCCCAAACAATCACAGAATTGTAGCGAAAACCTCGTTTCTGGACGCTTCTGATCTTACAAATTTGTACTTTCGACTTGGGAAATGCTGACAGTGGGAAAGGCGGAGTGACCGGCCGAATTCACTTCTCTGATTGCGGCCTCTGGTGGAGGTTCAGCCCTTGGGTGTGTTCTCGGATGAGGATACTGTTTCTGAAGGCGGCAAAGCGGCAGCCTGGAAGTTGATCGTGCGGCCATCGAGCTTCAGATGCAGGTCGCGCTGCGGGTAAGGAATCTGAATGCTCTGTTCTTTGAATTTTTCGAAGATCGCGAAATTGAGTTGGCTGATCAGCACTCCCCGCCGGTGCAGTAGCCGGGAACTCCACACACGCAGTTCGAACTTCAGCGCGCTGTCGCCAAATTCTTTGAAAATGACACGTGGGGGAGGATCTTCCAGCACGTTCTCATTATCTCGGGCCACCTCCAAAAGCAGCCGTTCCACCAGACGCACATCGGAGTCGTAGGCCACTTGCACGGGAACGCGGAAGCGCACCTTCGAATCTCCGTGGCTCCAGTTGATCACGTTCGAAGAAATGAAGCTCGAATTAGGGATGATGATCGCGATGTTATCGTTGGTACGTACCGTAGTGCTCCGCGCTGCGATGTGAACCACGTCGCCGTTGACGTCACCCACTTCGATGCGGTCGCCAATCTTGATAGGGCGCTCAAACAGAATAATGATGCCACTGATAAAGTTGTTGGTGATGTTTTGCAGGCCGAAGCCCACGCCAACGCCGACTGCGCCGGCGAGAAACGACAGCGCGCTTAGATTGACACCAACCGTCGGTAATCCCACAAGGAAACCAAACGCCAGCACCATATACTGAGTGAAGGTTGCCACGGCGTGTTGAATTCCGAGATCCAGCGGCGTCTTGCTCAGAATCTGCTTGAGAAGCACCTGCCGCGACGTCCGCGCCAACAACACAATGACAGCGACGAAGACGATGACTTGAAAGACGGTGAAGACTGAAATCCGGGAGTTGCCCATCGTGACAAACGGGGTGAAGACCACATCCCTCAGCCAACGAACAACTGCCACAGCCCAGGACAACAGGCGATGGGCGACTGCCTCTGTTTGAGGGACCAGTTCCAAAAAACCTATGATGGTGAGAGCCCAGAGACCCGCGCTGGCCAAGCCAAACCCCCACGCCAGCAGGCCTCTGACGATTCCGGCAAAGGGCTGATCCTTTGCAATCCTGCTATGGATTCTTCGCCGGACGCGCACCAGCAGAACCTGGCTTCCGATTGCCAGGAGGCCTATAAGGAGGAGCATCCACAGAGGAAATGAGTTCGCCATGGTTCAACCTTTCGTGAATACAATTCTGCGCTCGCTCGGCATTTCCCGGACGTCGATTCCATGTTACCGAGTTTAGGTGATGGGTGACAAGCAACGGGCTCGGAAACCGGAAGCTGCTTTGGAAGACCCGGATCCAGGCTTGAGAGTTCATTGAGGAGCAAGGGGCAAGGCGCAAGGCATCTCGATGTGGATCGTTTGCTCACATTTCTGAGGGTTTCTTTCAGTGCTTCGTGGACTATTTCGAGGCGCAAAGTCCTTCTTCGACGGTGGGTTGGGTTGTCGCTATTTTGGCTCTCGACCGTGCCTCACCTTGCCGACTGATGATCAAGAAGACGGCAGCGATAATGATGGCTGCGGCCAGAAACATTCGCGGCGTTACGGCCTCTCCAGCCAGCAGCCAGCCGAGGAAAACAGCAACCACAGGATTAACATAGGCGTAGGTCGAAACTCGCGCTGGCGTGGTCGCCTTCAACAGCCAGACATAGGCGGTCAAAGGTCTCCATTTGAACGCATTCAGCGGCATGAGCGTCCTGTTTTGAGACGGAAAGCACTACTCAACCAATTTACCCTTAAAAAAATGGGAAGGCAGACATCGTCTTCTGAGTCGTCTTTAGCGAACTCTAGGGTACGGATACCCTCAAGGACCCGCGGCAACTTTCTTAGCAGAGACTAAGACGCCTTCACTAGTTCAAGTGCAGCACAACCATCTTGACGTCTGTCATCTCTTGCACGGCATACTTCGGGCCTTCTTTGCCGAAGCCGCTTTCCTTCAGCCCTCCATAAGGCATGAGATCAGCGCGCCATTGGGGTCCCCAGTTGATGTGCAGATTCCCCGAGTCTACTTCTTTAGCGAACTTCATCGCCCAATCGATGCTCTGAGTAAAGATGCCGGCCGAAAGTCCGTAGTTGGTGTCGTTGGCCAAAGCGATGGCATCCTCGATGCTGTTTGCTGGCGAAACTGCCACCGCCGGGCCGAACAGCTCGTCGCAGGAAATGCGCATCTCGGGCCGAACGTCCGCCACCAACGTTGGGGCGTGCAGGGCGCCCTCGCGTTGGCCACCGGCCACCACCTTCGCCCCTGCAGCCTGGGCCTGACGGATCCACGATTCCACGCGAATCGCATCACTCTCGCGAAGCATCGGCCCCATGCCCACAGCTTCATCCAATGGGTTGCCCGTGCGAATCGCCCGGACTTTAGGCGTCAGCGCTTCAAGCAATTCCGCGTAGACCGGCCGCAGCGCCAGCACCCGCTGGACGCTGATGCAAACCTGCCCTGCATTGCTGTAACCAGTAGACACTACGGCCTGAGACACTTTCTCCAGGTCGGCGTCGGGCATGATGATGAGTGGCGCGTTGCTACCCAGTTCCATCGTCACTTTCTTCAACCCAGCGGCGCGACAAATCTGCTCTCCCACGTCGCGGCTTCCGGTGAAGGTGATTTTCCGCACTCGCGAATCCGAACAGAGCGCCTTCCCAAGCTCGCCACCACTGCCGGTGAGGCACTGGATTCCCGCGGCAGGAAGGCCAGATTCCAGCAGGATCGCCGTCAGCTTCAGTGCCGATAGCGGGGTGTCAGTAGCAGGCTTCAGGATGACGCTGTTACCAGCAGCGATGGCAGGGCCCACTTTATGAGCTACAAGGTTCAGCGGGAAGTTGAACGGGCTGATTGCCAACACCACCCCGCAGGGGACGCGCAAAGTGAATCCCAGCCGGTTGCCAGCGCCAGGCGCTCCATCGAGCGGAACCATTTCGCCGGAAATCCGCTTAGCTTCCTCGGCTGAAACCATCAGCGTCTCTACCGCGCGCGAGACCTCAAAGCGCGCCTCGGCCAGAATCTTTCCTTCTTCTAAAGTGATTGTTCGGGCTAGCTCCTCCGACTGCTTCTCCACAAGCTCGGCGGCGCGCCTCAAGATCCTAAAACGGTCGTAGCCAGACAGCTTTCGCATCGGTCGGGCTGCCCGCGATGCCGAGTCCAAAGCTGCTTCCACGTCACTTAAAGAGGCCTTGGGAACCGAATCCACTATTTGGCCGTCATACGGATTCAATACCTCAATTCTTTCTGAACGGTCCTGCCAGGTTTCAGCCAGAAACATCTTCATGGTTGGTTCCTTTCGATCTGTGGGGGAAGAAGCAAGCCGCACGAAATGTCGAGCGAACCCTTCAAGACTCTTTCTCTCGGCAGTCTCTTCCCCCGACTCTCCGTGCTGTGTAGCCAAACTCGGTCGTCCATTATTCCATAAAAAAAGGCCCTGGTCTCAGGGCCTTTTCTTCCCAGCTGGATTGGCAGATGCTTTAGTTATCCGCAGCCTTACTCTTGGTCGACTTGGTCGATCTGGCGCGAGTCTTTCGCGGTGGAGGAGCAGGGGCCAGGATGTCCGTCCGCTCAAGTCGTACAATGCTGGTAACAAACTTCCTTCGCCCGTTTTCATCGAAGTCGATGACCGTATGCATGTCATTGACCTCGCTGATTGTTCCTAACCCGTAGATCGAGTGGTTGATTCTTTCGTTTGGGGCAAATCCCGTGGAATTCTTTGCCATTCTTACCTCCGTCTAAGGCCCGAAAACTTATCTGCCAATCCGGACCTCGATAACTGGCGCGTGCTATTGCATACGCGCAACCTACACATAATAGCACAGGTTGGAGCGATTGCAGTCAGCCAAAACTCGATCAGCAGTCAAAAAGATGCAGCCCTTAAGACCTCATCAGCGAATATCGTATTTCTTTACAAAATACCTAAAGGAACGGAAAGACATCTTTAGAAGCTCAGCAGCCCTAGTCTGAACTCCGCCAGTCTTTCGCAAAGCTTCGACTATATACGACTTCTCAAGTTCTTCGAGGTGCTTTTCCAGGTTGATGCCAGACTCAGGAATCTTGTCTGACCCGTTGGTTTCGGCAGGATTCATGCGGCTGATTTTGGGCGGCAGGCGTTCGGCTTTAATTTCCTCGGTCGTCTCAAAAGCCACAGCCCGTTCGATGGTGTTCTCAAGTTCCCTGACATTCCCAGGCCAGTCGTGTTGCTCCAGGCAGCGCATGGCCTCTTGGCTGATGCGGAGAATCGAGCGCTGCATTTGCACGTTGAATTTCTTCAGAAAGTGTTCGGCAAGAAATGGAATATCTTCCTTCCGCTCCCGCAACGGGGCAATCTCCAGCGGAATAACGCTAACCCGATAGTAGAGGTCCTCCCGAAACTTGTTTTCGGCGACAAGCTTTAGAAGATTCTTATTGGTGGCGGCGATCACTCGTGCGTCCACCGCGATTTCCTCGGTGCCTCCGACACGGCGGAACTTCTTCTCCTGCAGCACTCGCAACAGCTTCACCTGCATCGCCAGACTCATCTCACCGATTTCATCCAGAAAGATTGTGCCCGTATCAGATACCTCAAATAAGCCCTTCTTGTTCCCAGTCGCGCCGGTGAATGCCCCTTTCATGTAACCAAAGAGCTCGCTTTCCAGCAGCGTTTCCGGAAAAGCGCCGCAGTTGATGGAAACAAAAGGCATGTCTGAACGGCTGCTCTGAAGGTGGATGGCACGGGCAGCCAGCTCTTTGCCGGTGCCACTCTCGCCGGTGATCAGGACCGTGCTCTGAGTGGAGCCAATCGTCTCGATGGCGTGAAACAGCTCTTTCATCTTCGCGCTGCTGCCGATCATGTTGTTCAATCCGTTTTCGTGACTGAAATGTCTTTTCAGCAGCCGGTGTTCCTGGCGTAGGCGATAGAATTCCAGGGACTTCGAAACCGCAATCCTCATTTCATCAATGAAGTTTTCATTGTCCTTCAGGATGTAGTCTGCGGCACCGATCTTCAGCGCCTGAATTGCATTCTCAGTCGTAGCATAAGCTGTCATCATGACAACCAGCGTTTCTGCGCTTGCCGACTTGACGTCGCGCAGAAGATCAATGCCGCTGCCATCCTTCATCTTGATATCAGAGATCACCAAGTCGAACACATTCGACTTCAGTTGCAACAGAGCGTCTTGATAGCCGACAGCCACCGAGACGCTGTAACCTTCTTTCTTGAACACAACCTGCAATACTTCCCGCAGCGAGCGCTCGTCATCAACGATGAGCAATTTCGACATTTCTGACCTCAATGGGACGCCGCCTGCCGCGGCAATGTAATCTGAAACGTGGTTCCTTTGCCTTTGGTCGACGTCACCTGAATAGCACCCTGATGCGCGGCCACAATCTGCGAAACCACCGACAGCCCCAAGCCCACGCCATCACTGAAAGAAGACTGGAAGGGGTGGAATATCTTCTCCTGTTCCTCCCGAGTCAAGCCAGTGCCGGTGTCTCGGAAACTGATCTTAACGGAGCCCTGTGGGGCATCCTCAAGCTGTATCGAAAGACGCCCGCCTTCGGGCATCGCCTTCACGGCATTTCCGCAAAGGTTCCAGTAAACCTGTTTGAGCAGGTCGGGATCACCCTGGCAGTGCCAGGAACGTTTGGAGTCGAAAGAACACTCGATCTCGTGCCGGCCGGAAATCTCCGTACTGTTCTTGATCAAATTGATCGTGTCGCAGGTGAGCTCTTTTAGATCAACCAGACGTGGCGAATAATTCATCGGCTTAGCATAGGCGAGGAAGTCAGTAATGATGCGATACAGCCGTTTAATCTCCACGGAAATGTTTTCCGCTAGTTGCTGGTGCGCCGCATCGAGCGGCAGTTCGCCTTTCAAAACGTGAAACGAACCGGAGATTGCTGTCAGCGGGTTGCGAATCTCGTGCGCAATCGTGGCGGCCATGCTGCCCATAACAGCCATGCGGTCTTTCCGGGCAACCTGTTCTTCTAGCGCCTTGATTTCGGTCAGATCCTGAAACGTGTAGACGTAGCCGACATGGCGCTGGTCTTCGAGCAGAAACCGCGAGACCGTGAAGCCCAGATGAGTGTCTGCGCCCCTTCCGTTCTTGATAGTTTTCTCAAATCGGAAGGGCAGTGACTCTTCGGGAACGCCCGCCCCTGCCCAATTCGCCTGGCCGAACGCCCTGCTGACATGCGTCCCAACGATTCTTTCTGGGCTATACCCGGTAATCTCGTTGGCCGACTTGTTGAAAAGCGTGATGACTCCATCCAGGTTTGTGGCAAACAAACCGCCTCGCATGCTGTTGATGATGTTTTCATTAAAAGCCTGCAGCGCTGCCAGTTCGCCCCGCTTGTCTTCCAGTTCTGAGCCGGTGCGCTTCAAACATTCAGAAAGATAGCTGCTCAGATACGCCACAGCGTAAAAGGCAAAGATATTAGTCCCGATCAGGTACTTGACGGTCCTGGGATCGAGGGCCGCATAGACCGTGGATGGTAGAAGACCCTGCTGCGTCAGAATATGCTGCCCGGCCAGCAGCAGCGAACTCAGGCTGGCCGCGATCAGCGCGCCTTTCCGGTAAAGCAGAATGCTGGCCATGATGATCGACAGCGAGTAAAGGAAGGGGAAATAACTGTCAATGCCGCCGGTGAAGTAGACGATGGCGGAAATGATCGAAAGGTCGCTGAGAATCTGAAAGTAGGCCTGCCCAACGTAGCGGGAGTTGAGACGAAGAAGAAGGTAATGGACGACCGCAGCAAGGTAAATACAAAGTGTCGTCCGAAAGAGTCCGGACGCGGAGTCACCGCTGGCTGCAGCCGACTCGACGCCCAGGATAACTCCGAGCAGCGTCGTGGCGACAACGATGCGCAATTTGATCAGCCATGACAGCCAGTCGCGAATGTTTTGTGGCATATGAACAACAAAAAACGGCAAGGTTAGGGCGAAAGGGTTAAGAAGGCACTCGAAACGCCTGCGACGCCGACTTCTTGACCCTGACCCCTTACACCTGACCCTCTTGTCTTGCTATCCAGACAGCTTCGAGATCAGCGAGAATAGCGGCAAGTACATCGAAATCACGATGCCGCCCACAATGACGCCCAGCACGAGAATCATGATCGGCTCGATGGCCGTGAGAAGGTCGGCCACCGCCGCATCGACTTCATCCTCGAAAAATTCAGCGATCTTGGTCAGCATGCTGTCCAGGGCGCCTGTCTGCTCCCCGACCGCTACCATCTGAGTGACCATCGTCGGGAATACGCCCGATTCTCGCAGCGGCTCAACGATGGTTTTTCCCTGTTCGATGGAGGTCCGTGTTTGCATGATGGCCTGTTCAATCACCGCGTTGCCGGCGGTCCTGGCGGTAATGGCAAGCCCCTCGAGAATCGGCACACCGCTCGTGATCAGGGTCGACAAGGTGCGAGAAAACCGTGCGACAGCGATCTTACGGAACACGTTTCCCAAAACGGGAACTTTGAGGAGCAACCGGTCCACTGTCATGCGCCCTGCCGGAGTTGCATAGTACCGGCGGAAAGCGTAGCCGAGCCCGATAAACGCGGGAATCATGAAGATGATGTACCTTCCGACAAAGTTGCTCGAAGCAATCACCATGCGCGTAGGTAACGGCAGCGCTGCATCCAGACTGGCAAAGAGGTTGACGAAAATCGGCACCACCTTCCAAAGGATCAGGATGATCACACCGACCGCGATGCTCAAAACCGCGATGGGATACACCATCGCTGACTGAACGGCGCGTTTCAGTTTGACGGCCTTTTCGATGTAGGACGACAGGCGCTGCAGAATGGTGTCGAGGATGCCGCCTGCCTCGCCCGCCGCGATCATGTTTGTGTATAGAGTGTCAAAGACTTTGGGATGCTGGCTCAACGCGTAGGCAAGCGTGGAGCCGCCCTCCACCTCGGTCCGCACCGCCTGCAACACTCCCGCGAACACCTTGTTCTCCTGCTGCTGCGCCAGGGCCTCCAAGCACTGCACCAAAGGAAGCCCGGCGTCGATCATCACGGAGAACTGCCGCGTGAAAATTGCCAGCTCTTTCGTCTTTACTTTTCCGCCCAGCTTGGGGAGTGAGAGTTCTTTGCCCTTTTCCTTGACCATCAGCGGGCTGATCTGCTCGCGGCGCAATGCCGCCAGCAAGGCTTGCTTCGTATCGGCTTCCCGCTCGCCGCGAACTTCGGCTCCCGCTCTGGACTTTCCTCGATAAGCATAAACCGGCATGAAACACTCCTCTGAAAATCGTGCTCCTCGTTGTCTTCGCGCTCGTCCTCGCAGAATGCCGTTGCAACGACGAGGATGACGAATGACTTCTTCCTCGAAGGCGCCCCTTATCTCCGGCCAGCAATGGGTGTCGGCACAGCTCGGTTCGGAGCCGCGGGTCCGCGATTGATCATGTCCTGAAGTTCTTCCGGATTGCTCGACCTGATCAGCGCAGTCTGCAGCGTAATCTGCTTGTTGTGATAGAGAGCCGCAAGCGATTGGTTGAAGGTCTGCATGCCATACTTCTCCTGGCCCGTCTGCATCGCAGAATAAATCTGGTGAATCTTGTCTTCCCGAATCAGATTGCGGATGGCGGCGTTGGGCACGAGAATCTCCATTGCCATCGAGCGTCCAGAGCCGGAAGCCTTGGGCAGCAATGCCTGGCAGAGAATGCCTTCCAGAACCAGAGAAAGCTGGGCGCGAATTTGCGACTGCTGGTGGGATGGGAAGACGTCAATGATTCTGTTGATTGTCGATGCCGCTGAATTGGTATGCAGTGTGCCAAATGTCAAGTGCCCGGTTTCGGCAATGCGCAGCGCTGATTCGATAGTTTCCAGATCACGCATTTCACCGATGAGCACGACATCTGGATCCTGGCGCAGAGCCGCCCGCAGAGCGTTGGCGAAGCCATGCGTGTCAGCATGCACTTCCCGCTGGTTCACCAGGCAGCCTTTGTGACCGTGCAAATACTCAATAGGGTCTTCGATCGTGATGATGTGGTCGTGCCGGTCGGTGTTGATCTTATCCAGCATGGCGGCCAGAGTGGTCGATTTTCCGCTGCCGGTTGGTCCCGTCACCAGGATCAGTCCGCGCGGCTTGTCGCACATCGTCTTCAGTACCGGTGGCAGATTCAAGGTGTCGAACGACCGCACTTCATAGGGAATGGAGCGAAAGACCGCGCCGACCGCGCCGCGCTGATTGAAGATGTTGCCTCGAAAGCGCGACAATCCTTTGATCCCGAATGAGAAGTCGATTTCGAGCTGTTCCTCAAAACGACGTTTCTGGGTGTCGGTTAGAACACTATATGCTAGTTGCTTGGTGTCGGGCGCCGTCAATGGTTGGAATTCCGTCAAGGGACGCAGATGGCCGTCCACACGCACCTGCGGCGGTGAGTTCGTCGTGAGATGCAAATCGGACCCACCCATTTCGGTCATCTTTTTCAGCAAGTCACTGAGAGACAGAGCAGACATCTTGTTCCTCGTTCCTTTCTCTAGCGAAGCGTTCAGCAATTACTTGCACAAGCCAAAAGCTGAACGCTGAAAGCTTCTACTTCACCGTTTCGCGCAACACTTCTTCCATAGTCGTCACACCGTCGCGCAGCTTCTGCAGTCCGCTGGCGCGCAACGTAATCATTCCATTTTCAATCGCCTTCTTCTTGAGTTCGAGCGAAGAAGCGCCGATCAGAATCAACTCGCGCAAGTCGTCGTTGATCTCCATCACTTCATAGAGGCCAACACGGCCCTTGTAGCCGGTTCCGTTGCAAGTGGAGCAGCCTTTACCGCGGTACATCACAATTCTCTTGGCCTCGGCGGGAGCGAATCCAGCGTCGACGAGCGCTTGCGCCGGGGTGCTGTGCTCTTCCTTGCAGTCTTTGCAAACGCGGCGGATCAGACGCTGGGCGCAAATGAGGTGCACGGAAGTCGCCACCAGGAACGGTTCAATTCCCATGTTCATCAAACGGCTGATCGTGGAGGGCGCGTCGTTCGTGTGCAGCGTACTCAAGACGAGATGCCCCGTCAGCGCTGCTTTGATGGCAATTTCAGCGGTTTCGAAATCGCGAATCTCGCCCACCAATATGATATTAGGATCCTGCCGCAAGAAGGAGCGCAGCGCGGCGGCAAAGTTTAGTCCGATCTGCTCTTTCATCTGGACCTGGTTGATCCCGGGCAGATTGAATTCGACCGGATCCTCCGCAGTCATGATGTTGGTGTCGATTTTGTTGAGCTGGGCGATAGAAGAGTACAGCGTGTTGGTCTTGCCACTTCCCGTGGGCCCGGTGACCAGCACCATGCCATAAGGCTTGAGAATGGCTGCCTCGAATTTCTTCAGCGATTCGGTCTCGAAGCCTAGCCGTGTCATGTCCAGCATCAGGTTATCCTTGTCCAGCAACCGCATGACAACTTTCTCGCCGTAAAGTGTCGGCAGGACGGAGACGCGGAAATCGAGATCCTTGATCTTGCCATCGTTCTTCATCTTGATCTTGATGCGGCCGTCCTGAGGCAGGCGCTTCTCAGAGATATCCAGCTTCGCCATGATTTTGATGCGCGAGATGATCGCATCCCGCAGCTTGAGCGGGGGATTCATGATGCTGCACAACACACCATCAATGCGGAAGCGGACACGAAATTCCTTTTCGTACGGTTCGATGTGAATATCGCTGGCGCCCCGCTTCAGGGAATTGGAGAGGATCAGGTTCACCAGTTTGATGATGGGCGCTTCTTCGGCCGCCTGCTCCAAACCCTCCAGATCAATGGCTTCTTCTTCCGCGGCCAATTCAAGCGACGTGTCATCACCCGCCTCCATCAGCTTGTTGTCAACGACGGCGATGTCTTCCATCACCTTCTTCAGCTCGATGGCGTGCGTCGTGCCGTAATATTTGTCGATGGCTTCCCGGATTGCCGTTTCCGACGCCACGACCGGTTCGATGTTGAAGCCGGTCATGAACTTAATATCGTCCATCGCAAACACATTGGTCGGATCGATCATTGCGATTGTCAGCGTCGATCCCACCCGGCTGAGCGGGAGAATCTGGTACTTTTGCGCCGTCTCCACAGGGATCAGTTTCACAACCGATGGATCGACGTCAAAAAATGACAGGTTGATCGAAGGGACTCCGTACTGGCGCGAAAGAATGGCAGTGATCTCGTCGTCGGTGACAAACCCCAGCTTGATCAGACAATTCCCGAGCCGTCCGCCGTTGACTCGCTGGTGCTCCAGCGCCTCTTTCAACTGTTGCTGGCTAATCAGGCTTTCTTTGACGAGCAGATCCCCGATTTTTGACGACATGATTCAATCTCCCAGAGAAATTCTCGGCAGAACGAGAAACTTTCATTATTGAAAAGTGACAAAAATTGTTACGCCTGATCGTAAAGACGCTCCTGCAGCTTGTCAAGGACCCGCCGCTACTTTCCGCGCTGCGGCCGCATTGCGATTCCCCAGAAAAACGTGCCCTGAACAAACCCTGTCGAGTAACCAAGGCATCGACCAGCCTTGATCCAAACATTAGCCTTAGCATGCAGACCTCATTGATTTCCGAGGGCAGTTTCGAGCCTGACCTTCTCGGCAGAAGATCGAAAGGCAATGAGTAGGTTTCTCCAAAGGCTCTCAGGCGTTGCTGCCACGAGGTCCCAAATGGGCAAGCTGCGATGTCAACGGGGACATTCTGTAGCTGTGTCCGGGATTTCTGCCGCCACCACCTAACGCTTGCTGCCCTCTTCGGCATTCGGATCGTCCCAACAAACTAAGGAGGACACAAGCAGGAAGGGAAGAACTGTTCTGTCCATCCTCGTGGCCGCGCTTTGGCTCGCCGTTTCGTCAGACTTGTGCGCGGTCAACGCCACGATTGGAACCTGGAAATTGAACATCGCAAAATCCAAGCACAGCCTGGGACCATTGAAAAGCTGATTCGAGAAATCTATGACTAACCCTCAAAACAAACCCTTGTTTCGCCACGAATGGCATCCCTCCAACGAGGAACTACTGCTGTATTTGGATGGTGAGATCCGCCCCAAGACGGAGCCCAAGATAAAGGCCCATCTGAAAGCCTGCTGGTCCTGTCGAGTCAAGGTAGAAAAGGTAGACCAGCTCATTTCCGATTTCATGAAGTACCGTAAGGCCAAGTACATGCTGGCGCCGAATCTAGGTCCCAAAGCTCTCTTGCGATTTCAAGCCGCATTGGAACGATTAGATTCCGAAAGCGGAAGGCCTCCTCTTTTGGCTCATCTCATCAGTTGGGTAAGGGAGGCCATGGTTCTTCCCCGCTTTTCGTTGCGGGTCGCTCTGTTTGTTTTGGCTTCCTGTCTGATCGTGTTCGTGCTGATCCGTTTGAATTCGGCTCCTTCCGTTTCGGCCAAGGAGCTGTTGAAACGTACGGAAACGACAGAGACACAAAGGATTCGTCGTGTGTCCGAGCCGGTGGTCTATCAAAAGCTTCAGGTGCGTCGACAACCTCCAAAGCCGGCAAAGGAAGACATCGTCACTTGGGAAATCTGGAATGATGCAGGCAGCAACCGTTTCAAACAATGGGTCGAAAGCTCCAGTGGCTCCCGGTCCATTGATCTCGAAGGACCTGCTGCGCCAAGAACAGATCACCAAAAGGCATCAGCGGATGTCCCTCCGATTTTGGCTGAATTGGAGCAGGTCTTTGCGGCCAACCACATGGACTGGCGAGCGCCACTCTCCCCCACTAGCTATGCAGCCTGGCGAAGATCGATCCAATCGGAAATCGAAGAGGTCATCGAAACCAAGTTGCCGGATGGCAACAGAGGCTTAGCTCTCAAAACGGCTGCGGAAGGTCCATTTGCGCTGAATGCCATCCTGAACGCGGCGCTTATCGTCCGGGTTGAGGACTAGCATCCCATTGGGCAACAACTGAAGGTCCGGGGGGAGAACGGAACCTGTGACTACGAGTTAACCGAGGTGGCCTTTCAAGTCGTGGCCTTGAATACTCTCGAACCGTCGATTTTCGCAGATATCGACGTCCCACAGATTCCATTGGCGATTCCACGGATCTCGACGGACGCGCCGGTTGCCTCCCCTACTCCAGGCGAGTTAATTGCAGCAGAAATCGAGTCGCATTATGCCTTGCACCAATTGAGAGCTTGCCTGGGGAACCGATCGAAGTGGTTCGAGACTCCGCTGGCAGGATCAAGGCTCGCGGAATGGCTGTCACCCAGGAGCGCAAGGAGGAACTAGTGGCCGCCTTGCAGGACCTGCCGCAGGTGACGGCAAACATTCAAACCATTGATGAGGCTATCAAAGCAGCACCATCATCGCTTCCGCAACTGAGCAGTGAGGAGATACGACAAGAGGCTTCGTCATCCGAAGAGCCCGCGATTCAGGTGCGCGCTACTAAACTCCCCATTCAAGATCAATTAGAACGCTATTTTGCAGAACAACAGGATGAGCCTACTGCTGGAAAGAGACAGGAAGGCGAAAAACCTGCCAACCGGTCCTTAAGAATGGCTGACTTTTCAAACGAGGTGGTTGCCTTGTCCGACTCTGCCCTGGCCGAAGCTTGGGCCTTACGTCGATTAGCCGAAAAATATCCTCGCCTGAAAACAGATGATCTTCCCCCAGCAACTCGATGGATCCTGGAGGTCATGGTGCGCGACCATATTAGAGAGCTGAGAACGCAGATAGATCGTTCGGGTATGCTGCTGATACCTGTCCTGACTTGGATTACAGAAAAGAATGAAAGGACTGTTGACACAAAGGAGACGCAGCCTTCAGATGCGCTAAGTGGGACGGACTCTGCTTGGACAGCCGAGGTGCTCCGGCTTTTTTCTACTGTGAAGCAGATTCAACAGGTGACGGCTTGGCTATTGGCTGGGGGTGCTTTGCCAGCAGGGCCAGAGGAAAATCCGATAGTGAACCTTTTGACCGCTTTCCACCAAGCCGGGAGCGAATTGGGGAATTTTGAAAGGCGGGTCGCTAGGCGATTCCTCAGCAGACCAGACCTGCTTACCATGAAGAATCAGCCAAAGTCCGAACCAAATGAGAGGAGTCAAAAATGAAAAAGTATGTTTTCTGCTCCGTGGTCATGGTTGTTTTCACCTTCGCTGTTAGCCAGACTTCATTGGCCCAGAAATCCGAGATTACTGGCAGAATTACTGACCCCGGCGGCGGCGTGGTGGTGGGCGCTAAGATCAACTTGAGTAATCAGGACACTGGAATCAAGAGAGAGGGAGTCTCCAATGAGGCCGGGTACTATTCGGTTCCGCTGCTGCAGCGGGGAAATTATGAAATCTCGGTGCAGATGCAAGGATTTCGCACCATCAAACGTTCCGGCGTCGAGCTGCGCTTTCAAGAGGTGCTTCGGATGGATTTCGTGCTGGAGGTGGGTGAAATTACCCAGACCATTGAAGTCAGCGGGGGAGCGCCCTTGATTGAAACCGCGGCCACCAATTTCAGTACGACCCTGGAACGGAAAATTATCGAGGAAATTCCCCTGGCTGGACGCGATCTGCAGCAACTCGTCTTCCTTGTGCCCGGAGTTAACAACGTGGGAGGCCCCCCGGGGAGCAACTTTGGTTTCAATAGCCAGTTTGGGACCTTCCCTGACCCGACCAACACGCTGGGTTCCAATCTCTCAGTGAACGGCAGCCAGGCTGGCGCCAACGCCTGGTATCTGGATGGGAACCTGAACCTCTCAAGCAATGCCGAGAACATTGCTGTTAATCCATCGCCGGACGCCGTGCAGGAATTCCAGGTCATCAGCAACGCGTTTGCAGCAGAGTACAGCCGAACCGGCGGAGGGGTGTTCAACGTCGTTTTGAAATCGGGAACCAATAACTTCCACGGGAATCTCTATGGATTCCATCGCAACGACGCGTTCAACGCCCGCAACCCTTTCCGATCGATCGACGCGGAGGGAAAACTCGTCAAGGATCGCCAGTTGCGCTACAACAACTTTGGTGGAACCGTTGGCGGGCCGGTGCGCATCCCTGGTCTCTATAATGGAAAAGACAAGACCCATTTCTTTTTTTCTTGGGACACCCAGATTCTGCGTCTGTTAAGCCAGGATCAGTTCACCGTCGCCACCGCGCGGATGCGCCGAGGCGACTTCAGTGAAGATCCTCTCACGGCCCAGTACGGAATCTGGGACGCCTATAGCACCACCGGGGCCAACGCCGCCGGGCTGTTCGAGCGCCAGGCTTTCGGAGATCCGGTGGCCGGCAATCCGTTTGGCGCAAACGGCTGCCTGGCTTCTGCCGTGGCTGCGGGGAGAGATGGAGGCTTCAACACGTGCAACTTCGCCACGAGCATTCCTGCAAATCGGCTTAGCCCGAACGCTCGGTTTTTCACCGACTCCTATCCGCTGCCCAACTCGAGTGATCCCTTTGGCGGCTGTCCTCCCAGCGCCGACGGTTTCAGCATCTGCAACAACTTCCGCGGACCGGTGGGTGACGAGCAGAAGCCGCACAATATGTCGATCAAGATTGACCACCAGGTGAGCGAGAAGAACAAATTCTTCTTCGAGTATCTGTATAGCCCGGTCAGTTTTAAGGCGTACGCCGTTCCCTGGAAAGGCCCGGCCTTTAACTTTGTAGGCAGCGGCTCGCAGGTGCCTTTGAACGTGCGCAACCGTATCTTCGGTCTGGGTAACACCTACAGCTTTAGTCCCACCCTCATCAACGAGTTCCGCTACAATTTCAGCCGCCAGTTCATCACCACAACCAGCGGTGTGGAAAGCTACCTGAACGAGTTTGCAGCTCAGGACCAGGTCACGGCCCGTCTGGACCCAATTCGCATTCCCAAGACGCGGTTCTATCCTTCTCCCAGCTTTTCTGTGGGTGTCCCCGGTGGCTATGGACTGAGTTTTGGTCCTCCGGCATGGGTGGAAATGGACCAGCCGACCGAGGCCCACACGATCCTGGACAACCTGACCAAGATCGTGGGCAAGCACACGTTCAAGACGGGATTCGTCTATCGATTGGAGCACGCTACCTGGGACAGCGGCTATCCTACGTTTCTTAATTTCAACGGTACCCTGAGTTCAGATCCGAATCTCGGTTTGGGCGGGGGTGCCGGTCTAGCCCAGTTCTTGCAGGGCGCGGCTGGCAACGGGGATGGTGACCAAACTGGCCTGTGGACTGGCCTGTACATTCGCTGGCGCTACTGGGGAGGGTACTTCCAGGATGACTTTCGCATCACCCCCAATTTCAGTGTCCATCTGGGTATGCGATATGACCTGTATGAATGGATGAGAGGACGCAACGTGCCCATGGGCCGGTTCTGCCAGGATTGCATCAATCCGCTGACGGGTCTCAAAGGACAAGTTCTCTATGAGGGCGATGCCGGCTTTCCTTTGGGAGCGAACTACTGGCCCTCGAACAAGAACAACTTCACGCCGCGAATCAATTTCTCCTGGTCGCCCTTCTCGGACCAGAAGACCGTGATTCGTGGCGGCTACAACATGCTGACCAGCAATTCCATTAACGCCAACAACTTCCCCGGGGCGTGGCAAATGCCAGGCTGGCAGCAATTTGTCAACTGGGATCGAAGCGCTGAGCCCTCGCGCTGCGACAACTTCTCCGGCCAATGTCTTGCCTTCTCGATTGACGACACAACGACAGACAAGGGAACGTTGACGTCTCCGGCCTTCAATACTCAGTTTCCCGCTCAGCGAAAAGACCCGCTGCTGGGTGAGGTGTTCAATTATCCGGAGCGCCCGGCGCATGATCCGCTGGTTCAGATGTGGGGGCTCGAGATCGAGCGCGAGTTGCCAGCGAACCTGGCTCTGAGTGTCGGTTACGTGGGCAATCGCGGGACTCATCTTTTTGGCGAACCTTTCCGCAATCTCAGCTATGTTCCCACCTCGGAGCGAATCCGGTATCGCACCGCGATCAATGCTCAGATTCCGATCACCGATGTCTATTCGGGCCAGACAGCGGCAAGGTTGCAGGAGGTCTACGGAAGCCCGACGTTGTCGAGAAGCAGATTGCTGCGAACCTACCCGTTTTTCCCGTCGGTGTCTGCAAAGCAGTACGATGGAACTAGCATCTACCACGGTATGAACGTGCGGCTCCAGAAGCGATTCTCCCATGGATTGCACTTCATCATGGCTTACACGCTCTCCAAAAAGATCACCAACGCTAGCTTGGCCAACCTGGCCCAGTTCGTGGTTAACCCGGTGGCTTACGCCCGTTCTGGCGGAATTGGCGGACGCGCTGGAGCCCGCGGCCTGGGGGGTGACGGTGATTATCAAGATCCCGACAACCGGGCTGATCGAATCATCGCCATCGACGACATTCCTCAGATGTTCAACCTGGCCGGGACCTACGAGTTGCCCTTCGGAAAGAACAAACCCTTCCTGAACGGGAATGGAGTCATGAATGCCATCTTTGGAGGATGGAAAACTGGCGGCACTTTCAATGCTCAGGCTGGCCTGCCGCTGACGATTACTTGCCCGAGTAATCGCCTGACCAGCCGTTGCAACTTGATTGGCGACCCGCAGTTCTCGGGAGACCGCACGAAAGCTCAACGGATCAACCAGTGGCTAAACCCGGCTGCCTTCGAACCCGCTTTTGGAAGCGATGAGTCGTTCTGGGCCAACCCGGTTGCGAACGATGATCGAAACTGGCGATTCGGCAACGCGGGCCGAAGGCTGCCAGGAGCTCGTTCTCCGGGATTCTGGAACCTGGACGCCTCTCTCTTCAAGCAGGTACGGTTCAGCGAGAGCCGGTACCTCGAGTTTCGCTGGGAAGTTTTCAACGCTCTGAATCACCAGAATCTGGGACTGCCGAATACGGGTTGGTGCTTGCCTCCCGGCCCGAATGGGGAAACGAATACAGTGCGCCGAACGGGCTGTTCCTTTGGCCAGATCACGGACGTTCAAACCGACCCGCGGTCCATGCAGTTCGGCATGAAGTTTCATTGGTGAGGTTAACTGCTTGAAAACGAGCAGAGGCGGTGAGAAGGGCCGATCTTCCCGCCTTTCCTGAGCAAGCGCGGCGTCATCAAGTTCATCGCCTGCAGTTTGCTCTCTGCTGCCTACGATAAGCTAACACGTACCCACCGTCCAAACCCTAAACGCCCGGCAACCCCTCGTAATCGCGGTGCCTGAGGACTCTCGTCATGCAAACTGGCAACACACGCAAGATTGGCTTTTTCATCGTCTTCAGTTTTTTGTGGCCTGGAAACCCGGAGATACCAATGGAGGCAGCCCAGCCTGTGGTTATGAAACCTGCGTACAAAGTCCGAATCGAACGGGCGGTCATGTTATCGAGCAGTCTCTCTCTGAAGGAAAGCCTGAGCCGGCGAGACGGGCCCTGGTCCAGCTTCTGGAAATGCCTCGTATTGATTCGGACACGCTCATGCGCGCCGGAATGGGTTTCGCCCAGCGGGAATTCTACCTGGAAGCCGCCCGCGCCTTTGCGCGCTGCACGAGTGACTTCCCGGCATTTTTCGAGGCTCACTACAACCTGGCTCTGGCCTATCTGGCACTCCAGAGGCATGAGGAGGCCTTGGCCGCATTGGAGAAGGCGCCGCAAACCTCCAGCCGTCAGCGTTCCGCGCGCTCCTACATGAAGGGAAAAATTCTGCTGGCAACGGATCGGGTGGACGAGGCGGAGCAAGAACTGTCGGCCGCCTTCGTGGCGAACCCGCGGGAGGAGAACTATGCGCTGGATCTTGGTTTGCTGAGAGTGAAAAAGCGAAATCAGGCCGGGGCGATTGACGTGTTGAGTCAGGGGCGTCAGCCATCACCCCCAGTCCGCCTACCTACTGCTCGGTCTCTCGCTGGCACAGCTTCTAGGTGGACAACCGTCTCAGTCCCTTCAGTCTTCGCAAAGATTGGTGAAGCTGGATCCAACGTTTGGGCCGGCTCAGTTGCTACTGGCCTTCACCCTGTACCACGATGGGCAATTTGAAGAAGCCAGAAGCACGGTGGTGAAGGCACTTTCTGCTGCGCAATCACACCCTTACTTGCGCTATCTCCATGCGGCGGTGCTCTTGAAACTTCAGTCGACGAACTATCAGGAAATTCTCAGCGAGCTGGCGATTGCGAGCCATTCGATTCCGAACTGCACGTTATGTTATCTGGGAGAAGCCAAGGTTTACCGGGCTCAGGGCAAGATTGAGCTGGCAATACCGGCATTGGAGAAGGCTGTGCGGTTGGATCCTTCCTTTTCTGAGGCTTGGTATCATCTGTCGCTGGCCTATGGCCGATCAGGGCGGAAGGAGGAAGCCAAGAAAGCCAACGAAGAGTTCAGCCGGCTCAAAAACGAGAAGATGAATCGAGAAACGGAACAGTTGAGAACCTTGTTTCTGCAAACGATGAGTCAGCAGTGAATCTTTCCGTGAACGAACGCGTGTCGTTGCCCTCACCCTCGGTGTGAACTCCCGCCGTTAGTCCTCCATCTACGACAAAGACTGCGCCGGTCACGAAGTCAGACTCAGGCGAAGCCAAATACAGGGCCAGTGAGCAATGTCGTTTGGCTGCCCGTCTTTTCAATGGAACTGGCTTCTTCAGATACTTCTCTCTTTCTTCCGGTCTCGCTTGAAAGAACTCCTTGGTCGATTCAGTCTCGATTGTCCCCGGACAATTGACATTGGCACGAATGCCTGGGCCGCTATACTGGGTTGCGACGAAGCAAGTCAGAGCTGCCACGCCACCCTTGGCAGCCGGATAGGCCGCCAGTTTAATCCGGAAGCTGCTTTTGGCGGGATCTACCGCGCACCCAGAAAGAAAACTGGAGGCTCACAGCGGCAGTTAAGATTGATCAGTTTCGCGACTTCGCTAACTCATCGCCTTTCTGCTTTTCCTGTGCTGCCAATTTCTTCTCTCCCAGTAAGGCATAAAGGTCGGAAAGCCGAAAATGGACAGTGGCATTGGAGGGCTGAAGCTGTGCCGCCTGCCGGAGAAACTTCAAACACTCCCGGTAGTTTTTCTGCGTGAAGCTCTTCTGCGCTTGAGCCATGGTCGTCTGAAAGAGGATTCGGGTAGTGTCAGCATCTTGAGGATTCAGGCCGTGGGCGTGCTGCAAGACGCGGTAAGCCTCTTCATCCTCTTTCATAGCGTAGAGAACAGCGCCGAGCAAAGCATTCGAGCCATAAAAGTCAGGTCTCAGCGCCACTGCATTTCTCAGCGGGCCCAGGGCTTCGCGGTAGCGCTTCAAGCGGTAATAGGTAAGGCCTAGGTTGTGGTGCGCTGCAAAGGACTCTGGATCCAGACGGGCGGCCTGATCGAAGGGTTCGATGGCTTCCCCGGGGATTTCATGCTGCCCGTAGATCATGCCCAAAGTGAGGAGTTTGTCGGGATCAGTGCGATCGAACAGCTGGCGGCAGGTTTTTTTGGCTTCGTCCAACGGCTGAGATTTGAGAGCTTGAACACAATCGATGCCTTGCCGCGCGGTGTCGTTATGCTGCTGCCTGAGCGATGCTGACAGAGCGAATTGCTGCTCTGCGTGAGCCCGGTTTCCAGCCCGCAGGTGAACGCGGGCGAGCCGCTCAGGGACTCGAAAGTCCTTGGGGTCCAGTTCGGCCGCCTTTCTTAGCCACTTTTCCGCAGCCTCAAGCTTTGCAGCTTTCAGGTATGCGGAACCGAGGTAGAACGGAGCGTCTTTAAAAGGCGGAGCCACGTTCGCTTTTTCCAGCCTGGAAATTGCTCCCACAAAGTTCTCCTCCAGCAAATCGAGCCTGCCCAGGTAATACAAAACTTCCGAATCTCCTTCAGTCTCGGAAAT
>JAKEER010000317.1 GCA_022616615.1 Acidobacteriota bacterium | reverse complement strand
GTTGGACTAAACCGCTGTCGCGGTAGGAGGCCAGCCGGGAGAGAAATTGCTTGATTCCACCGGGGTCGCTGGGTACCATGAGCGGTGAATATGGAACTTTTAATCTCCTTTTCCCGCCAGGTAACCTCCTGCAAGTCTTTGACCGACAAGTGGATCGGATACAATCCCCATAGAGTCGGTACAGACCGACGGACCGGCCCAGCAGTTTAGCCCAACAAAGTCTTTGCGACCGCTCGCGGGAGTTCGGCGTTCCCACTGATGTCACAGTTCGCTCGCGAGCCGTCGCAAAGACTCCTATTCGTTAGGCCGCCGCGCTATCTCGGTGCGAAGCAGCCGATCTTCTTCTTCACCTGAACAAACGCTTGCACGTACGCATCAGGTCTCAGATGCGCTTCCCGCCTTGCGTTGTAGACTGGTTGCAATCCGCACTCTCGGCGAAACAAGGTGATGAGCGCGTCTTGAAGTTCCTTAGCAAGGGACTTCGATTCAGTCTCAAATCATATGACACTTAGTTCGCAGAGGATTTTGCCGTTTCTTATGTCACGGGCGATCTTTTCGGAAGCTGAATGGGAAACCGTGGTCGCAAGTCTCCCTCGCAGCCCATGGGGCCTGGAGTTCGGCCGAGGGCCACTTTCTCCGATGTCAAAGGATGACCTCGCTTGTATTGCCTTCACCATTTCGATAGATCACGTACGCACCCGAAGACTCTGGCACCCTGGTCGCGAGCTCCTTTGGCACGCTTGCCCGTCGGCTCTACACCGACCAGCATGCCACCGTTCACAGGGCGCTTCCCGATTCCACGATGAGTGCCACTAGCTTTGCATCGCACGACCACGACGTCTTCATGCGCTACGATTTCGAGAATATCCGTCCGCCAATCCGGAAACGTGACAAAGATGCCTTCAAGCGTGCGCTGAATGCCCTCGCGCCCTACGGACCGGCCAAAGTTCTTCGTATCTGGAACTAGCCGTCAGGGATGAACCTTGCCCAGGGAAGACTCCTCGAGCGGTGTCACCGGATCGATGAACGGCCAGGTGAGCACTCCAAGAAAATAGACTCCTGCCATCACGTACAGGTTGATGTTCCAGTTTTGATTGGTGGATTGGAGGATGTAGCCGGTAACGACGGGTGCGACGAACCCCGCCAGGTTGCCCATCATGTTCATCGAGCCAGAAAGTGTGCCAGCATACTTGCCGCCGATGTCCATGCAAGCGCCCCAACTGCCGGGCATCACGAGGTCGTTGGCGAAGCTCGCCAGACCCATCACCAGCATGGCAATTGTCACATCGGGGATGTTGACGGAAAGCGTGAGCAGTATGGAAGCGCACAAGAACCCCAGCGTCCCCATCAGACGTCTGGTTTTTCGAACGCTTCCGGTCAAACCCGTCAGGTATGAAGAAAGAAAACCACAGAACAGCGAGCCAAAGCCGCCAAACAGCAGAGGAATTCCAGCCAGCAGTGCGCTCCTCGCCTGGTCCTGGCGCCGGAATTCCTGCAGATAGGTGGGCAGCCACGTGATGTAAAAATACCAGGGATAGGCCAGCAGAAAGTACTGAATCCACAATAGCCACACCGTTCGAGAAGTCACCAGTTTTTTCCACGGGACATCGCCGTGGCCCGAAACCAGGTGCTCGGTACCCTTGAGCAGCGCCAGTTCGCCCTCGTTCACGCTTTTGTGCTGACGAGGATCATCACGAAACCAGCGATAAAAAAACACGGCCCATACGACTCCCAACGCGCCAAAAAGACCGAAGGCATAGCGCCACGACATGAAATGGAAAACTAGGACGACCAGCATGGGCGTGAATGCCCCGCCCCAACGAGCGCTCATCCACATGATGCCTTGCGCCTTCACGCGTTCGTCTTGTGGCAGCCAAGTGGTAAAGGCTTTCGTCAGGTTGGGAAAACATCCTGCTTCGCCAGCGCCAAACCAAAAGCGCGTGAACACCAGCGACAAGAGATTCCAGGCCCAGCCGGTCGCCGCAGTGAAGAACGACCAACAGATCACAACACGCATCAGTACCTTGCGCGCGCCAATTTTGTCGCCCCACCATCCACCTGGAATCTCGAAGAGCGCATAAGCCAGAGCAAAGGCCGAAAAGGCGTAACCCATCTCGACCTTGGACAAGCCCAGATCTCTGGAGATCTCGGGAGCAGCCTGCGAAATGCACACTCGGTCGATGTAGGTGATGACCGAAAGTGTTACCGCGAACACGATCACCCAGTAACGGGCCCGCGATGGACGTACCGCTGAACGCTGTATCATGAGTCCGAATGACCTCGACTTGTGAGGGATTTCCCGCAGCACGCCACTGAAGGTTTCCTGGCATGAGAGGATGGGAATTGATCTCTTGGAAGCGGCTTGATTCTAGAGGCGCTACTTGGAGGCGTCAACAAAATTATCCCTACGATCCTTGTGTGGGGTGCAACGGGAACGCAGCGAGTGCCTGAAGACAGTTTCAAACAGTCAAGGGCGGATGGGCCATTCTTTGGGTGCGACGGCTCAATCAAGCCATCCTCGGCCGGGGCTCTGGCTTTCGAGAGCACGCTCAGCACTGGTCCATTCTCATCAGGCAAGATAACGTTCTCTTACTTAGGTCGTGTTTTAGTCGTGTGTGCCGTGGGTGAAATTGCTAGAATCCTGCGCGCTTCGGTGGCACACCGTACCTTTTAAGGACACCTCAGACGATCACAAATGAATCTCCCTCAGTCTCTTCCCGGCCGCCGGGTCTGCTTCGCGGTTTTCGTGATCAGCGCGTCCATCCTAATGCTGGAGCTGGTTCTGACCCGCATCTTCTCTGTAAAGCTCTATTACCATTATGCCTTTATGGTCATTTCACTGGCCCTTTTGGGATCGGGCGCGAGCGGGGTTTACGTCTATCTGTTTCCAAATTTCTTCCGGCGAGACCGGCTTGAAAGACAACTCTTCCTGGCCTGCTGGCTTTTTGCAGCATCCATTCCGTTGACTTTGGCCCTAATCCTCAGGCTGGACTTTCAATTCGACTTCACCTTGCGCCAGCTTGGACGGATCCTTCTGCTCTACAGCATTCCGGCAGTTCCTTTTTTTCTTGGCGGCTTGTGCCTTTCCCTGGCCATGACTCATCTGGCAGAAAACGTGAGCCGCCTTTATTCCTTCGACCTCGCTGGCGCGGCCTGCGGCTGTCTGCTCGTGATTCCGCTGCTAAACGTACTAGGTGGTCCGCAGGCCATGCTTTCCATCGCGAGTTTGGCAGCGGCTGTTTGCTGGCTTCTCTTGCCCTCAGGCGGCTCAAGAAGCTGGCTCTGGATTCCCCTGTTCCTTGTGGGGCCCATCACCGCATTCCTTATCCTCTCCCCCGGCAATCCGTGGCTTAAGATTCAGTATGTCAAAGGGCGGAATGAAGGCGAGGCACTTTTTTCGAAGTGGGATTCGTCTTCGCGGATTACGGTCGTTCAGGTGAATCGTGACCGCAAGAATACCTGGATCATCATGGACGGCGATGCCGGCACCCTGTTGCCAGACTTTGATGGGAACATCGCATCGTGGCGGTTCCTGCAGGCCCGTGTGTCTTCCCTGGCCTACCACATAAAGCCATCCGCCCAAACCCTGATTGTGGGACCGGGCGGTGGCATTGACGTTCTCACGGCGCTCACGTTCGGCAACCGGGAAATCACGGGAGTGGAGGTCAACCCCATCACTGTCAACGACGTGATGCGAGAGCAATTCAAGGACTTTACCGGGGGCTTGTATTTTAGACCGGAAGTGCAGATCCACGTCGACGAAGGACGCAGCTTCATCCGCCGTGCTGCCCAGTCTTATGACATCATCCAGGCGACGCTGGTCGACACCTGGGCCGCTACGGCGGCGGGAGCTTTTGCGCTGACCGAGAACAACCTCTATACGGTGGAGGCGTTCAAGGACTATTTCTCAAAGCTCAAGGACGACGGAATTCTCACCTTTACCCGTTGGAACCTCGAGCCGCCCCAGCAGGACTTGCGGCTTGTCTCTCTGACGCGCGCGGCTATGCAAGAGCTCGGCCTGTCGGGCCCGGAGCGTTCGATGATTATTGTGCGCGAAAGCCGCCAGCGCGAGGCCGTTGAGTGCAATTTCCTCTTCAAGAAATCAGGTTTTACCGACGAAGAAGTGCAAAGAATCGAAGCCATCAGCCAAGCTAACGCGTTTGAGATGCTGTACACGCCACTCACCCGGCCTGATAACCCTTTCACAAAGTTGATTACGGCAGCTAACCCGCGACCTTTCTATGACAGCTACCCTTATGATGTGTCACCGCCGCGCGATAACAGCCCGTTCTTTTTTCACACGGTCAGGCTCCGACAGGTTTGGAGTTCCCTATTTCTGTCCTGGGAATCCAAGAAGACCAATGTCGGCTTGTTGGTGCTGTTTCTCGTTTTTCTGGCTGCCTTGGTTCTAGTCCTTCTCTTCATTCTCGTTCCGCTCTACGGGTTCCGGAAGAAAGCCCTCAGCGAAAGACGGGGAAGCTCTGAACTGGGATACTTCGTTTGTCTTGGCCTGGGGTTCATACTTATCGAAATGACTCTGGTACAAAAGTTTATCCTGTTCCTGGGGCGTCCTGTCTACGCTCTGAGTGTCGTCCTTTTCGCCACATTGCTTTTCAGCGGACTGGGAAGCCTCTTCTCAGGTCGGTTGCCAAAAGACCGGTTGCGGCGGAGCATCTCCGCTGTCTGCCTACTCGTCGCAGCCCTAGTATTGGCCTATCTTCCCCTCCTGCCGTTCTTCCTCTACCGTTTTGTAGGACTCACTACTCCGTTGAAAGCATTGCTGGTTATCGCATTTCTTGCGCCCCTGGGCTTTGTCATGGGAATGCCCATGCCGCTTGGCATTCAATGGCTGCAGCGAGTATCGCCGCCACTAATTCCCTGGGCATGGGGCATCAATGGCTCAGCTTCCGTTCTCGGATCGATCCTGACCATGGTGATTGCGGTCAACCTTGGATTCAATCAAGCCTTGACCCTGGCGATCGGACTTTATCTCTTGGCAGCTCTATTCCTGTTCCACAGGCACCGGTCTGAGGCTTTCGCCCTTCCGGCGTGGGAGCTGGCGCACTTCAGGCGGCAGGATGATCCCTGAAAGACGCATCCGCGATCCACTGGCGTCCGTCGGTGCGGTGGGCAAGGCACGGGGCCCCTGTCAAAAAAGCATTCAAGCGATCATCCACTGAAGCCGATACAATGCGCGAAAGTGCATTCTGGTGTGAGGTGAAACGATGGGAGACGGCTCGAACTATCACTCTCAAGCTGGGAGGAGAGCTGCCAGGTTGTCAGCCGCATTCCCCGGGCTTGGGCAGCTGTCCAACGGGGAACTCTTCAAAGGCATGATGCTCATCACCCTTTTCAGCTTTTCTACCGCTCTGTTCTTTCTGCTTCTATTGAGTCCAGCTCTTCACATTGGCGCCTTGATGGTTGTGCTTCTGGCGATGGTCCCGCCGGTGATTTGGGGCATTGCCATCTACGATGCTTACCGCGTCGCCGTGGAGCAGCGGAAGCGCGATGCCAAGCGATACAACGTGCAGATCATGACGACCCTGCGCGGGCACGACCTCAACAACGATAGCTTCGAAGAGATCACTATGACGAAGAACCTCAGCCGGCTCGGCGCCTGCCTGATCCTTTCCCGGCAACTCCACAAGGACAGCACAGTGTCGCTTGAGTTTGAAGGCCAGGAGAAGGTTAGTGGCCGCGTGGTCTGGGCCCGCCAAACCGGAAACAGCCAGGAACATCTGGTTGGGATGGAACTGCTCGCTCCCCTCAAGCAATTTGCCTAATTCCTCGATCGGATCTGCTGCTTTCTTCACTTGCAGCCCTGCTCCCTGCCCAGCCGCAATCGGAATTTTCCCCTATAGGATGCGTCTGACTTGAGTTATCATCTCTCTTACTGTTGTCTACCTGGAGAGAGTAATGAGCGGCATCCCCCCAAAACAGGAGTCCCTCGACCGATTCTTGAAGGCCAGCGAGGAGTTGATGCGGATGGGAGAGTCCTTCAGCGGGAATATTGAGACTGCACTGGAAGGATTCAAACTCCAGTTTGACACTCTTCTCAAGACTCACTTTCTGGAAAGGGCGGTGGCCGAAATGCTGGCACAGTCTTTTTCTGAACTCGAGCGAGAGGTCAGGAACAACCTGGACGGCATCAACAAGATCTGCACGGAAGGCGGCCAGTGGTATGCATTCTGCTTTGGAACCGCCCTGGGCCGGCAGCTTCGCCCACCCACTGGCGCGGAACAGGCCGGGCCGTTCAGGGGAAACGCGCAGAACGCTTCGTAATGCATGAAGGAGAGCGCGATGCAGAACAAAAAGCTCAGCGAAGAGGACGTTCAGAAATTTATGCAGGGTTGTGAGGATCTGATGCGATTGGGCGGCAAATTCACGACAAGCATACGCCAGGCAGTAGCAGATCTCAAAAGCGCCTACGACCCGGCGCTGAAGTCCCAGTACGTGGAACAAGCTGTCGTGGAATTGTTGACCCGGTCGTTGCAGGACTTTGAGAAGAAAGTGGAAGCCAACCTTGAAGGCATCGACAAAATTTGCACCAAGGGCGGCAAGTGGTTCGCCTTCTATCTTGGGCGAACCGTTGAGAGAGATCTGCCTGACGAGGCCACGCCACCCAGCACCGCAGGTGAAGTCAAGATGTTCGAGGCCCGAAAGGAACCAACCCAGTTGGTAACCCGGCCCCGCCATTTAACCAAAAAGTTGGGCAGCTAGTATTACTTTGTTAAGTCGTGAAGCCAATCTTCACGGGCGGGACGTCCGTGCCACGTGGCATGGACATCTTGCCCATGCGGCGCTTATGTCGTTAAAGCCCGATGTATGCGCCACGCGATCAAGACTTAACAGAGTAATACTAGCCGGTAGACTTTGCTGCCAAACTTCCACATGAAGTCTCCTTTTCTTCTCCGCCTTAAGCCACCGACAGAAGCGGGAGCTTATTCACAACCTCATCGAGTTGCTTAGAATTAGTGAAGCCGGTGGTGAAGCTATCGAGGCAGTCGAGCTTCGCTGCATGTTCGATTGCGCGATTGGGGTCGTGCGACAGCTTTCCCTGCCCCATAATCTTCATTCCAATCACACCTTTTCCAGCCTTCTTCATCTCGCGCAGCACAGAAATGACTGTTGCCGGATCGGCATCCATGTAAGCCTGGATGGGATTAATGCGCGCAATGCCGACCGGCCATCGGAAGCCCGGCGCTGGTCCTCACAAGTTCCAGGCCTCATCTTCAGATTGTGTTCTATCCGCTCAACCGATAGAATCACGCCGCTCTCTATGCAGCAGCCGCAGTCCAGTGGCGCGACTTGCTTGAATTGTTATCGCTTGGAATCTCAATCCCTAAAGGAGCTATTTCATGCCGAAGGCCAGCCAGAACACGATTATCGAGGAACTTCAGAAATCCTACCGGATGGAGCTGGAAACCGTCACAAATTACTTGGCAATTTCGATCAACCTGGATGGCGTGCGTGCCGAGGAGATCAAGAAAGCGCTGGCCGCCGACATCCCCGAGGAACTGATGCATGCCCGGCAACTTGGCGAGAGAATGAAGCAACTGAGTGGATTCGTTCCTGGCTCGCTTGCCTTGGAATTCGGCCAGAAATCTCTGCAGCCGCCGCAAGACACGACCGATGTTACCAGCGTCATCGAGGGCGTCATCCAAGCCGAGGATGATGCAATCAACCAATACAATAAGATCATTCGCCTCTGCGAAGGGCAGGATTATGTAACGCAGGATCTGTGCATCCGGTTGCTATCCTCCGAAGAGGCGCACAAAGTGATGTTTGTGGGTTTTCTAAAGGAGTATCGCAAGAAGGCATAACCGCCTCACGCCGGCCAGGCAGTCTGTCATACCTAATTTGCACAAGCCAGAACGAGACGGCATGTGTAGCGGAATGACTAATGACTAAGCACGAATGACGAAAGAAATCCAAAATCCGAATGATGCAGAGGTTCGTCATTGTTTCGTCATTAGAGCTTCGTCATTGGTCATTCGTTAACGCAAGCGGCGCATTCCCCAGGGCTACGTTGGGCTGATCGGTGTAAGACTCTCACACCACACATCCTTGGGAGACTCATCTCAAGGCCATCCAGGCCGCTAGCGCTGCCATCTTTTGATCAACGCGCCACGGCCCACCCAACGAACGCCCAAGCGCCGAGAGGGCCCGCCGCAAATCCTCTTCCGGCCGCCCTAAAATGGCCGAGGCCTCCAGGTAGGCGTTGCGTTCGGTGACGATCAGACACGAGAGATCGTGGGTATGGGGTGCTTGTTCTAGGACTGTTTTGAATAGCCGTCCCTCCAGCGCGTGAGCGCGGATGTGCGGATTCTTGATCAAGGCTGGATCGATCTGACTGCCAACCACGAGGGCTGCTCCCTGCACCTGGTAACCAACGGCTGCGTACTCCCTGAGCAGGTCAGCTATCGAGTGTTTGGCGACGCGCTGCACGATTTTCCTCCGCTCGCTAATCTTCAAGCTATCCTCTTCCAACGTTCCCATCCGGGCATGGTAAGGCTGCCTGGATTCTGGGAAGTGAGGATCCGAAAGATCTACAGAGCGGCAGTCGAGGACTCTTGGGTCTAGTGCCGGACCCGACAGCAATACAGCAGCCGCCCACCCTGATTTCACTCGAAAGCCAACGGCTGCTGGAGCCGCTTTCGATCCAGGCAACATCGCTTTATTCATGCCGCAGCACTCACTGACGTCCATCCAATGGGTAAAGCGTTCTGAGATAGAGTTCCGAGGCTGGGTCGTCAGGAGCGTCGTGTCTTCTAACCACTGCTCGGACTAATATCCTTCCACGATTTCCAGATGGAGCTGTAGGTTGCCATTTTCAGACAGTTCTACTCGGTACGTCTGCAAAGCCTTGCAGTCGTTTCCGACCGGCTTTCCCGTTTCCAGATCAAACTTATAGGAATGAAGCGGGCAAATCACCCTGCCGGCGCCGATGATGCCATCAGCCAGCAGCCCATGCTTGTGTGGACAGAACGCTTGAGTAGAGAAGAGTCTCCCATCGCGTGAGCGAAAAACCGCTACCTGCAGCTCTCCGACCTGAAAAGCCTTCCCTTCGCCGACAGGAATCTGGGAAGCCGGGCCGAGAGAATAGGTCACATTTTCGCTCGCTTTGTAGGACAACGGTCAACACCTCCGAAAGGAAGATGTGGAAAAGAACACTGCTGGCTGCCTCTAGCATTGCTCTGTTAAGTCACAATTGGGTGGCGCAGACATGGCAAACTGCGCCATGTGTGCGCCACCCAGACCTCGGCTGCAAAACCTAGCAAAGTAATACTAATGCTTCACGGGAGCCAGCGCGTCCAGAAACTGGGTGGGATGCGCTTGATGGACCGCCTCCTGCCAGGGATCCGCGTACGCATCAACAGCCGCCTGGATTTCTTCATCCAGCCGTGGACAGATTCCCTCGGAGTCATCCACCAGAAGCCGGCGCAATCTCTCAATGCCGATGCGCTCCACGAAGTCGTAGGTCCGCTCCAGGTACTTGCCGTTTTCCCGATAGTACTGCATGAAACGGCCTATAAACTTCAACACCTCTTGGTGGGTGTCGACAACGCAAAGAATGTCCCCTTTGCGAACTCGCGATCCGGCCGCTCCACCGATGTAGATCTCCCACCTACCGCCCTCAATCGCCACCGCACCAAGATCCTTGGTCGTGGCCTCGGAACAATTGCGCGGGCAGCCGGCTGCTGCAAGTTTCATCTTGTGGGGCGACTCAATCCCCTGAAAGCGTTTCTCGATCTGGATACCCAATGTCGTGCTATCACCAACTCCATATCGACAGAACTCAGTGCCGACGCACGTTTTGCACGTTCGAAACGCTTTGGTGTACGCATGTCCTGACGGCATCCCAAGGTCTTGCCAGACCTTCGGAAGGTTTTCCTTGGAGATGCCTAAGAGATCAATTCGCTGGCCACCTGTAATCTTGACCATCGGGACGCTGTACTTCTCTGCAACATCCGCAATACGCCGCAGCTCCGCTGCGCTGGTCACGCCGCCGTAGATCCTGGGAATAACGCTAAACGTCCGGTCTTTCTGAACGTTGGCATGAACGCGATCATTAATAAAACGCGCATCCCGTTCGTCGTCATAATCCTTGCCCCAAACGGTCTTGAGCAGAGAAGCCAATCCGACCTTGCTGCCAGCATCTTCCCTGCCTCCAGCCAAAGCTTCAAAAACGGCGGAAACACTTCGCAAACCTTGCTCTTTGATGGCTTGAATCAGTGCTGGCTTCGCCAACGGGATTCCCGGGACGTAATAATGCGCCGAAGGATCTTCCACCATCAGGCCGTCCGACGCCATCTCTAGAATCGCCTGGACCTGCGGCTTGCAAGAACCGCAGCCAGTCCCGGCCCGCGTCGCGTCGCATAGAGACTTTAGGCTGCGACAGCAGCCGGATTGAATTGCCTGCACCAGCCTTCCCTTCGAAACGCCATTGCAATTGCAGATCTGCGCGGAATCCGGGACATACGCCATGGTGAGCGGCTTGGCTTCGCCAGTCATGGGGAAGAGTAATTCAGCTCGATTCTCGGGCAGTTCAGAGCCTTGATCGAAGTATTGGTGCAGCGAGGCAGCGCGCAACGAATCTCCCAACAGAATCGCCCCCGCTAACTGGCCGTTGCGGATGATGAGCTTCTTGTAAATACCGCGAGACCGTTCGACGTAACTCACTTCCTCATCTTCACGCTCGCGCGGTTGCTTGTCGCCCATCACGGCCAACTCGACGCCCATGACCTTGAGCTTGGTTGAAACTTTCGAGCCGGAATAAACCGCCTGAGGGTTACGCCCGCTCAATCGGTCTGCCAAGACTGCGGTTTGTTCCCAGAGCGGGGCCACAAGTCCGTAGACCTGTCCCCGGTGCTGGGCGCACTCGCCCACGGCAAAAATCTTCGGATCATCCGGACAATTCAGAAAGTCGTTCACTACAATTCCGCGTTCCACCTTCAGTCCGGCCGCTTGAGCGAGCTCGCTGTTGGCACGGATGCCTGCCGAAATGACAACCATGTCGCAATCCAGCGTCGTTCCATCCTTGAACTGTAATCCTTTGACTTCATCGTTGCCGAGAATCGCAGTTGTTAGTTTCTCAAGGTGCACCTGCACTCCCAGATGTTCCAAAGTATTCTTCAGTACGGCTCCTGCGGGGCCATCGAGTTGTACCTCCATGAGATGACTCATGAGATGCACGACATGGGTTTCTACTCCAAGGTTTAACAAACCTCGGGCCGCTTCCAGACCCAGAAGTCCGCCACCAATGACAACAGCCTTCCGGCATCGGCCTGCAAACTTGATGATGCCGTCACAGTCTTGCAGCGTACGAAACAGAAAAACTCCCTCTTTGAACCGGCCCGAGTCCAACCTGAGCCCCTCTATGGGCGGAACGAAAGGCCGGCTCCCAGTTGCAATCACCAACTGATCGTAAGGTTCTGTAATTGTGTCGCCACCCAGCACCTGGCAGCGTTCGCGGTCGATCGCCGACACACGCACATCCGAATGCAGGCGAATTCCCTTCTCTAAATACCAGCTCAGTGGATTGATGAAGATTTCTTTTGGATCATGCGTTCCAGACAAGACGCCAGAAAGCAGGATACGATTGTAGTTGCCATAGGGCTCATCGCCGAACATGACGATTTCATACTTGTCGCCGCCTCCGCGGGCCAGTAGGTCTTCGACAAGACGCGCTCCGGCCATGCCGTTCCCAATCACGATCAAGCGTTGTTTGGCAGACATCTTGATTTTCTCCCAAAATCCCCCTTAACCAAGGGGGAAAGAAGGCGAAGCCTTCAGGCGGTCGTTGTGACCGGTTTGGGAAGGCCGACCTGACAACCCCCTGGCGCTTCGCGCCGCCACCTTTGTTAAGGGGGAATATTTTCATCAAACGTGGCGCTGCCGAGCGGCATGAAAAACTCCTCTGAAAATCGTCGTCGCGCTCGTCCTCGTGCCCGGCTTGTACCTTCCCTAAAAACCGAGGACGAGAACGACGATGAGGACGAGAGTTTTTCATCGACCGTTCACCGCATCGCCGTGGTCATCCGCACTGCGGCCGGCTGAGGACAGCCCGCCCTACCTCTGCCACTTTTATCGCTGCGTGAGCACGTACCCGATCAGCTTGCACGCGAGCGCGCAGCAGATTCCCGAAGTCACTGCAGTTGGCAGAATCACTCCTCCCTGCCCTCCCAAGTAACTCTCCAGCGCGACCGTCAACATGAGAAACTGCAGAAAAAGGATAATGAAGACGCAAATCATCACGGTATAGATCAACGCCATCTGTTGCGAGCGATGAGCCTGAAGCGTCGACCTACCTACCCGGTCTTCCCAATAGCCCATAGTTCCTCTCCTCTCTTCTCGAGCCGGATCTGAGCCAACGGTCTCGGCGGGGGTCCTGCCAGAACGCGCCCGTCGTCAACGTTGAAGAAACCTTCATGGCAAGGACAATAAAGCTTCCGCACCTCAGCCTGATAGTGCACCGGACAGCCCAGATGCGTGCACTTCTGGCTGTAAGCAACATAGCGCTCGCTGCCGATTCGGACCAGCAGGCAAACCTCGTTCGGACCCGGATAATGGAAGACCCGACTTCCACCTACGGGCAACTCGCCAGCAGTTGCCACTCGCACCGCCGGGAAAACTACCTTAGGCGCCTCCTGGAATGCTTCAAGCGTTGCCACACTCGCATTCGCCACAAAGGACGCACAAGACACGAGCACCAGCGACTTGGTAAATTCACGCCGTGTCACAAAGTGATCGTCGGTCCAGGCAATCGGGAAGTCTTCTTTCCAGGCGGGCGAGTCAGACATAGATAGGTCCTTTCAAAACTGAAAGGTAGGTCGCGGCGCGCTCACCGCGCCACTGTCGGTATCTTTACTCCGACGGCGGGCTGAGGACAGCCCACCCTACCTTCTCATCCCTGGTAGCGCCGCCGGCCCCAAGGCCGGCTTCCTTGAAGATCAAGAACGAGGGTGGGAGCCGCTGTCCCAGCGGCGACTTGGTCAGATTGGATATTTTTCGGGCTCCCCTCCTGAGATCAGGAGGGGAGGTGCCGTGCAGCGGCACGGGGGTGGTCTGAGGGATGCCCCGAAACCATTCGTTAGGCGTTTCGTTTCGAGTATTCACTCTCTTGACTCGAAACGTTCAACTCGGGGCCTCTGCAGCGGCCGCTCGCACCACCCCGGCGCTGGCGTGGGACCGCCGTCCCGTGCCAGCGCCCGCCCCTCCTCAGCCGAGGAGGGGAGCAAAAATGTCCAATCTCTGGCGCCGCTCGGAGAGCGGCTCCCACCCTCACTTCATGAACGCGGCCACATCCAGCTCCAACTCGCTTTCTTCCGCCGGAAGCATCATCTGAACTTTGGTCCGAACGACTTGCGGACCAAAAACAAACGTGTTGCTCGCAACCGTGTTTCTTTGCCGCTCGATCTCGGCGCTGGGACCGTAGGCCAGTGCGCCACTTGGGCACACGGTTGCGCACATCGGCTTTTTCCCTGCAGAAGTCCGGTCGTAACACATGTCGCACTTCATCATCTGGTCGAAATCCACCAGGTAGCGCGGTACTCCGAATGGACAGGCCAGGACACAGTTCGAACATCCGATGCAACGAGGCTTGAGTGCCGACTGGACAACGCCATCAGCAGTCTTCTTGATTGCGTCCGCGGGACAAACCTTGGCGCAGGCCGGCTCTTCGCAATGCATGCACACTACCGGAACTGTCTGTGGGGACTCTGCCCGATCCACATATTCCAGATGAATCATGGAAATGCCGCGATGAGTCTCGCATTCGGCGCAGGCGTGGTAGCACGCCTGGCAGCCGATGCAGCGCGAAGGGTCAATAAAGAATTCCATTGGTGGATTGATCATTGAATTGCAACCCATCTGGGTGCGCTTGGAAAGCAGCGCACCCTACACCGACGTCTCGTTGTCGAGCGTCCACGCGCCCCAGTCGTCGTCTTCTTCCTCGTCTTCTCTTTCAGGCCCTTCCACATCGTAGAAGGTGTCATCTTCATCCATGGCTGTTTTCCTCTCCGGCTTGCGTCTTTGACCTTAACAAACGGGAGGTGAGAAAAATTCCATGGGGCATACGGATCTGATCCGGTAGGGACGCGGTGCTCCGCGTCCGCTCGTTTTTCCGGTTGCGGACGCGCGGCAGCGCGTCCCTACCGTTGAAGTTTTTCACAGCTCCCCTTTGCCAAAGTGATGGGGGCCTCGCTACGCCTTCGCAATCTGCACCGCACAGACCTTGAACTCAGGAATCTTCGATATCGGATCGAGCGCGTTGTTCGTCAAACGGTTTGCCGACCTTTCATCTGCCCAGTGATACGGAATAAAGATCGTGTCAGGCCGAATGGTTTTCACCACTTGGCAGCGCAACATCACCTCTCCGCGGCGGCTCCAAACGCGAACTGCGTCTCCGCTTCCAATCCCGCGCCGGCTCGCCAAGTCCGGATGTAATTCCACCAAGGGCTCCGGATACTGCTTCACGAGCGGCCCAATCCGTCGTGTCTGCGTGCCGCTCAGAAATTGCGACACCACTCGGCCTGTGGTCAAAATGACAGGATATTCGGCGTCCGTATCCTCGACCGGAGGCCGATACTCCACCGCGTTGAAGCGGGCCCGGCCATCCCAGTGATAGAACTTTCCGCCTTCATACAACCGTGGCGTTCCAGGATGGTTCGGCGATGGGCATGGCCAGAAGACGCCGTAGTTGCTCTCGATTTTGTGGTACGTCATGCCTGCATAGTCGCAAACGGCTCCACTGGAGACATGACACAACTCACGGAAGATGTCTTCTACGCCTGCATAGGGGAACTGCTCAAACGGGACAAACCGGCGAGCCAGATCGCAGACAATCTCCCAGTCGGCTCGGGCGTTTCCAGGTGGCTCGACAGCGCGCTGGATGCGTACCACCCGACCCTCGGCAGTCGTCACCGTGCCTTCGTCTTCTTCGTGCAAAGAACCTGCCAGAACGACATCCGCATGACGTGCGGTTTCTGACAGGAAGAAATCGATGACGCCAAAGAACTCCAGCTTGTCGAGGGCAGAGCGGGTGTGCTCGGCGTCTGGAAGAGATACCAGCGGATTGAAGCAGATCGATAGCAGGCCTCGAATCTCTCCGCGATGAATCGCCGCCATCATCTCCGTCGAAGCTATGCCGGTGTGGGGCAACTCGGATTCGTCAATCTTCCAGTGTTCGGCGACGACTTGTCGATCCTGTGGATTCTCAATATCGCGAGCGCCTGGAAGTTGGTTGCAACGCTGGCCATGCTCGCGTCCGCCCTGGCCATTGCCCTGACCCGTAAGGGTTGAGTATCCACAGCCCGGCTTTCCGATTTTTCCAGTAGCCAGAACGAGGTTGATACAGGAAAGGCAGTTCTCCGTGCCCTTGCTGTGGTGTTCAATGCCGCGGGCATGCAGCAACATCCCAGTGTCGGCCGACGCCCACCACTCGGCAGCCTGCAGCACCGCCCGGGCCGGAATGCCACAGATCTCGCCCACCCGGGCCGGCGTGTAAGCTGCCACCGTTTGACTGACAGCCTCAAATCCGCAGGTGTGCTGCTCGACGAACTCTGCGTCCACCCAACCGCGTTCAATGCATACATGCAGCAGCCCATTCATCAGCGCGCTGTCGCGCCCTGGTCGAATCGGCACAAAAAGGTCGGCGGTGCGTGCGATGGGCGTCATCCGTGGGTCGATCACGATAATTCGCGCGCCGTTGTCCCGAGCCTTCCAGATGTAGTCGGTCAGAATCGGAAAACACTCACCCACATTCGTCCCGGTCAAGATCAGACACTTGGCCAAAGGAATATCGCTCCAGGGATTGGCTCCCCGATCGATGCCAAAAGCCATCTTGTTCGCAGCTCCGGCAGCGACCATGCAGAGACGGCCGTTGTAGTCAATGTGACGCGTCCCCAGGGCGACGCGGGCAAACTTTCCCATCAGGTAGGCCTTCTCATTCGTGAGCGACGCGCCTGACAGCACCGCCAAGGCGTCTTTGCCGTGCTTGCTTTGAATGCGTTGGATGTTCTCGACAACACGATCAATCGCCTCCGCCCAGCTCGTCTCGCGAAAGCCGTTGGCAGTGCGCACCATTGGTGACAGCAGGCGATCCGGATGGCTTCCCTGCAAATAACGCGTCACGCCCTTTGGGCACAGCATTCCGTGATTGACTGGAAAGTCTTCCCACGGCTCAAAGCCGACGACTTGGTTGTCTTTGACCTTGAGCTGAATGCCACACTGCACACCGCAGAAGCAGCAGTGGGTCTTCACCAAACGGTCGGGCTCCTCCCCGGAAGTCCAGCCTCCCGGTGGCAAGTCATTTAGATGCGGACCGTGCAGGTCGATCAGTTCAGAGATCGTTTGTGGAAGCTGTGCCATTCTCTCAGTTCTCCGTCATCGCGGTGTAAGCCACAAACGACGTCATATCCAGCTCAACCGGGCGATCTGGCTCCGATGCTACCTTTTCGCTTCTCGCCATTTCTACCAATCTGGCGGCCCGGCTTCTTGCGACTAAACGCCCTTGCGAGAACCCAATGAGTCTCCGCCGGCAGCGCGGGCAAATCTCAGAATAGTGACCAGTTTCCATCTGCCAGTCCAAACCCACGTCTGCCAACACTCCTATGAGATCCTCCACGTGCATCGCACCAGCAAAGCCTTCCTTGCAAACGCGGCATATCGCCGCTGGCATCTCCTCATTAGCCTTCTTGTAAATGGCGACGCTGAGTTGGGCGGGACGTTGAAAGATATGGAAGAACTTCCCAAAGGGCAGGTAGAGCAAAGTCGCCACAACGGTCAGTGCATGGATTAGTGAGATGGCGCTGTAACCATAGCCGTGCAAAACGTGCATGCTAAAGGTCAGCATCAGGCCTGTTACCGCGATCGCCAGCAGGAGGAGTAATGGCACCAGATCGTTGCCAAATTGCTGCCGCGCAATCGGGCCCGCCTCCTTGAGCCGCCGTCGCAGCGCCAGAGACACGCCTACGATGACCATGGCGGCCGACAAATTCAACAGGTTGAACATCACATAACGCTTGATCGAGGCGACGTGAAACTCATCTACCGCGGTGCCAAACAAGAACAGCCGGTAGATGAGAGGGTCATCGACATGGGTTTCAAAATGAACCCAGCCGAAGACGAGGGGAAACGTCACGGCGGCTGCCAGCAGGCATCCCCAGGCAAAACAGAAATGGGCGAACCAGCGGATCTGGCTCCGCTTCCGAATAAACTCCTGGGCAACCAAGTTCGAACCGGCGCCGCGCGCTAGCAATGCCAGGTTCCGCAGCACTTTGCCGCGCTGGAACATCAGGCTCCAGCCGCGTCGCCAGTACACCTTAGTGGCGGGCCGCTGAAGCCAGACGGCATAGCGGTAAGCGACCGCAAAGGCTGCGAAGAGAGTGCCAAATGTGTAAGTGAGCAACGCCGGGTCGTAGTCACGCAGACTCCGTGAGCCGGCCAGAATGCCGACCGAGAAAATCAGCATCGCTACACTCCCGGCGATAGTTCCGATTGGATCGAGCGATTTAAGAAATTGCCGCATTAGATCCTTCCGGATATGCACGGATTTGAGAGACCGTCGCGCATCTGCTGATGTCGATCGGTCGCTCTCTCGGACCATGGGAAATCGCTCCTCGAATCCCAGGGCCATGTCAAAGTCCCCTTAACAAAGGGGGAACAGCGGTTTCGCAGAAACCGCGCGGGGGTTGTCGCGCCTGCGGTTTACATACCTGCCAGGACAACCCCAATGCCTGCGGCCTTTGCCCCCTTTGTAAAGGGGGACTTGCTCGCCTGTCTGCCGCTTGACTTTGACGGAGCCATGCTCGAATCCATAACTCACACTCCGGTCCTTCAACTTGAGTCGCGCTCATGCTACCCGCTGTCCGGCTTGGTGCGCGTGATGCTCCAGAAAATCAATCACCTGGCTGCGGCAGCGGTAGTAGGTCGGATGCTCCAATACCGCATTTCTCTGGCGCGGCCTGGCAAACGGGACCTTCAACACTTCCCCCAGGGTCGCCTCAGGGCCGTCCGTCATTAGCAGGATTCGATCCGAGAGATAAAGCGCCTCGTCAACGTCATGCGTGACCATGACCACGATCTTGCGGTTCTTTTCCCACACCTGCAGCAAGACATCCTGCAACTCGAAACGGGTGAGCGAATCGAGCATGCCGAAAGGCTCATCCAACAACAGAAACCGAGGCTCCAGAACCAGGGCCCTGGCGATGGCAACACGTTGCTGGGTACCTAGAGACAGTTCACCGGGTTTCTGGTTCCAGAATTCGTCTACTCCCACCAGCGCCAGATATTGGTGCGCGTGTTCCTTCTGCCGGTTGGTGGAAAGACTTGGGAATGCCTGGCCTGCAGCCAAAGCCACATTCTCCAAAGCACTCAGCCAAGGGAGCAAGGAAGGCGATTGGAACACAACGCCGCGGTCCCTTCCGGGCTCCCGCACTTCCCTACCGTCGATGCATACGCCACCCAGCGTTGCTTTCTGTAATCCGGCAACGATGGATAAGACGGTTGACTTGCCGCAGCCAGAGTGCCCGACGATGGATACGAACTCACCATTCTCGATGCTGACGTTGAAATCTTTCACTGCCGGATAGATGCCGGAGCTTGTCTCGAAGTTCTTACTCAGCGCGCTGATTTCTAATGGATGAATCATGATTCACCTTCTGTGACAACGGAAGTAACGGTCGCGTATGATTGACTCAGTTCGGGAGCCGCCATTTTCGCCTCTGAAGTCGTTGTGACGACTCCGGTCAGGCACTCGACGATACGCGAACGAATCCGTACGGCTGCTTCGTCGTGCAGTAGCTGCGCGGCGCTCCTTGGCCTCTTAAGCGGCACTTCCACTGGAGCGCCCAGTGTGGCGCGTGGCCCGCGAGTCAATGGCACAATCCGGTTGGAAAGCAGAATGGCCTCGTCCACATTATTTGTGATCATCAAGATGGTCACCGGTCTTCCTGCTTCGCCACAAAGCCGGGCTAGTTCCTGCTGAAGGTTGGCGCGCGTGAGCGCGTCCAGTGCGCCAAACGGTTCGTCTAAGAACAGGACGGCGGGCTCGACGGCAAAAGCTCTTGCGATGGCGACGCGCTGACGCATGCCGCCCGAAAGCTGACCGGGCCGTTTCTGCAGCGCTTTGCCCAATCCGGCCATTTCCAGATAACGCACCGCTTGTTCCTGCTGGCGCGGGCGCGACCAGGCGGGAAACGTGCCTTCCACTGCTAGACGCACATTTTCCAGTGCCGAGAACCAAGGTAAAAGTGAGTAGTTCTGAAAAACAATGGAAGCCTCGGAGGAGAACTTGGAGACGGGATCACCGGCTAGTCTTACGTGGCCACGGTCAGGAGCCAGCAATCCAGTTGCGATACTGAGCAGTGTGGACTTTCCAGAGCCGGTGTAGCCGACGATCGAAACAAACTCTCCTTCCTCAACAAATAGATTGATGTTCTCCAGAACCGCACGACTAACTTTTCCCGACTGAAAAGTCTTGGCGACGTTTCTCAGTTCAATGAAAGCCACGTTCACTCCTGTCGCTGTTCCGATGAAATCGTCCTCGTCGTCTTCGTCATTCCGGCCAAGCGCAGCGCGAGCTGGAATCCAGGTCCCCTGTTGACAGCCGCAACCGTCTGGATTCCCACGTTCGCGGGAATGACAAGCTTTAGCGAGCGACCTCATACCGCCGAGGTTGCGTCTCCGCTGTACACCGACCCCTCACCCTGCCTTCGGCCACCCTCTCCCCACAAACGGGAGAGGGGGTCGCTCCAAATTTGACCGGAATTTGAACTTCGTTGGCAGCAAAGGAACCTGTTTCATCCTTCGTGGCGTTGCCTGCGGCATGGGCCCCTTCCGGGTTCTTCCCGTTCAAAATCGGAGTTGCCAGACGCGCTCTCGTCTTGGCCAGCCTTCACTGCCGACTAAACCGATCTCAACCGTGCTTCCACAAAACCCATCATCCGATCGAGCACAAAACCCACCACGCCGATAGCAAGGATGCAAAGCAAGATATGCGCATAGATCAAGCTGTTGTATTCCTGCCAGAGAAAGCCACCGATACCCGGTGTGCCCGTCAGCATTTCGCTGGCGACGATCACCAGCCAGGCAATTCCGAGACTTAACCGATAGCCCGTAAAGATGTGCGGCAACGTGGCTGGCAGAAGAATCTTGATGAAGGTTTTTGCTTTCGAAAGCCTCAAGACCTTGGCCACGTTCCAGTAGTCCTGAGGAATGGAGCGCACTCCAGCCATCGTGTTCAGCACGGTTGGCCACATGGAACAGAGGGCAATGGCAAACAACGCGGCCGGTTCCGAGCTTTGAAAGAGCACCAGGCCGAGCGGCAGCCAGGCAAGCGGAGAGATCGGGCGCAGGATCTGAATCACCGGATCCAGCATGCGATGAAAACTCTTCGAGAGACCAATGAGAAACCCGAGGGGCGTCGCCAACCCGATCCCGAGCATGAACCCTTTCGCAACTCTCTCCAGACTGTAAAGCGCCAACAAGCCAATTCCCTGGTCAGTTTCCCCCCTCTTTTCAAAAGGCTTCAAAACATACAATTTGCTTTCTTCCCAAGACTTCCAGGGTGAAGGCAAGTCCTTGGAGACATAAACGCTGGCCAACCACCAGAGGACACCCACCATCAGGAGCCCCAAGCAGGGTAGAAAGAAATTGATGATGCGCTGTGTCGACATGGAATCGGCCTCCTATTGGTAGCTTCGCAGGGTGCCGCTGAAATGCACCGTTGGGCTGAATCTGAGTCCGTTTGACCCCTATATCCACTGAACCTGTCCTACAAGTTTCTTGCTAAACACCGGAGGCTTTGTCTCAGCTGTCCCCGGAGGGGATCCAATCTGGATAGCCGTGGGTGAGCGCAGCAGCGCGAAGCAGCGCGGAGCGAAACCCACGGTAGGAGAACGTTTCACATCCAACCCCGAAAGGGTTGAACCCAGTCTCGGTAATCTTCGCGTGACCATTGCAGTTCGACCCTTTCAGAGTCGGTGCCTTCGGTGACATTTACCCCGGGTGCCGCGGCGTGACGCGACGCCCGGGGCTATTCATATGGGTCCCTTCCGGGGACTTACGTGGACGCACAAGCACCCGGCGATTGAGATCACTGCGCTAGGCTATTCACGGCAAAACTCCGTGCATACTTCTCGGGGTCGGCGGGATCAAAAACCACGCCATCAAAAAACTTCTCCTTTTGCATGTCTTGCCCTTTAGAAGTGACTCCGATCTCTTTCATCGCCTCCAGATAGAGATCCGTGCGGAGGACTTTTTTGACAATGCCTTGATAGTCGGGAGTCCCTTTCACCATGCCCCATCGGCGAAACTGGCTCAACCACCAAAGTCCGAAAGACCTGCGTGGCGCATTGCATTCGCGCGACGAAAACGTCATGTACCAAGGATCCTGCTCGCTTCTGCCGTCGCCGTAGTCATATTTGCCCTGCAACCGAGACAGAATGACTTCCTTGGGACAATTGATGTAACTGGCTTGTGAGACTACTTCAGCGACATGCGGACGGTTCTCCAGCTTGTCGATCCACACGCTGGATTCATGCAATGCCTTGAGGATGGCTTTCACAGTGCGCGGATTCCGAAGTGCAAACTCTTCCGTAAAGGCACAGACTTTTTCCGGATGATCGCGCCAGATCTGCTGCGTGGTAACCGCGGTGTAACCGATGCCATCCGTGATGGCGCGCTGGTTCCAGGGCTCTCCGACGCAAAAGCCGTCCATCTTACCCACTTTCATGTTGGCCACCATCTGTGGAGGAGGGATCGTGATTAGACTGATGTCTTTGTCGGGATGAATGCCACCCGAGGCCAGCCAGTAGCGCAGCCACATGGCATGAGTGCCCGGCGGAAAAGTCATCGCAAACGTCATCGGCTTGCCAGACGCTTTCGCTTGTTCGACCATCGGCTTCACTTGCCCCGCCGTCCTTGCCGGTTTCAGTTTATTGGTAAGCGTAATCGCCTGCCCGTTGCGATTGAGCAGCCAAGGAATGACCATCGGTTTCACGGGTGAACCGGCCAGTCCCATGGTTGAGGCGAAAGGCATGCCGAACAGCATGTGCGTCGCCTGGTTTTCGCCCAGGCTGAGCTTGTCGCGAATCACGGCCCAGGAGGCTTCCTTGGCGATGACAGATTGAATTCCGTACTTCTTGAAAAGCCCCAGCTCATGAGCCATCACGATCGAGGCACAGTCGGTGAGGGCGATAATTCCGAACCGGACCTGAGAGACCTCAGGTCCGCCATTGGCGTAAACGCTGCCAACCCAACCTTTGGGAAGGCCAGCCAGAAGTCCGGCGGCACTAGATGTGGCGGTCTGTTGAAGAAACTTTCTTCGTGTGGTTGACATATTTTCTCCCGAATCCCCCTTATCAAAGGGGAAAGAAGGCGAAGGTGAAATCTTGAGAAGATTTCACGCGGTCGCGGAGCCTTCAGGGGGTTGTCCTGAGAGGATCGCAAGTCCATCACCGGCAACCCCTCGCCCTCCGCGCCCCCCCTTTTTAAGGGGGAATTGTTCGCAGTGGCGCAACGACTCCAGCCCGATCAAAACAATAGTTGACCGACACAAACGGAAACCCATAAGCACTGCCAGGTGTCGTATTTTTCAGGAAGGTTCCCGGAAAGAGATACGCATATCCACCGGCAATCTGCATCGCCTTGCTAGCGTTTCAAACGGCCTGTGCATCCAACTCTTGTCCGACGAATCGGCCTGCGGAGCCGTTGGCCACGCGAACGATCAAGGCGCTGTTCACGCCGTAGAGCCCATCACCAAGAAATACTTTCCTGCCTGCGACTGTTGCGAGAAGCCTTGTTCCACGTTCGAGCCGCATACCCAGACCCAGATCAACAGCAAAACGCTGCGGTGTCTCATGGGACCTCCAATTGAAAGTCAAGGGGTGGACGAGCAGGCACCAGAACGGCAAAAGAAAAGGCCCCCAGGGCAGTCAACACGTTGACTCCTCCAGGACGCCTTGGTCCTTGGAAAGGTTAAAGCAGAGCCGGCTGACAGGACAGGTTCAATCGGCTTAGATTAGTCGGTACCACTTGGTACTGGCGGGACTGTAAGGAAAACCGTGACAGATCACAAATTGATTATTTTGATGAAGTCGATAAAGAATCTTGATGAAGGCTTGCGAACGCCAGGTAGACATGGATTCTCGGTGGCGTTCTTCGCTCTAGCTTCTCCATGCTCAAACGACCGGCAATTCTTTTGAGGCCTCACCACGCTGCCAACCAAGAAACTCGCATTGCAAACGAGTCGCCCACTCAGGTCGGTGGGCAGGGCCCCGTCAAAGTCCCGTACGTCATTGCGATGAACCCAGCCGGTGCTGACGCGCGGGCAATGGCCTGGGCCACCAGCAATCTGTCGAAGGGGTCCCTGTGATGAAAAGGGAGAGAGGTCAACACCGTGGTGTGCTTGATCTCAAGCGACAACAGCCGAAACCGGTTTGCCGCAATCCCCCGCTCCATAAAAACTTCGTAGGGCTCGGTCAACGTGTATTTGCCGAGACTGATCTTGATGGCAATCTCCTGTGCTGGCCGGACTGACTTTGATGTCGTTATTGGCATCGGCAATCAAGGTTTTCGCAATTTCACTCAATTGTGGATCATTCAGGAGGAACCATGAGAATGAGTGGGTATCGAGCAATAGCCTCATGGCAGGTACTCTTTGAAGTCATGGAGATGAGCTTCGTCGTCGGCCAGGATCGTCAATTTGCCCTTGGCGCTGCCCGGCTGCCGAGGTTGGCGGCTCGCTGCGGGCTCGCCGACGAGCTTCGCTATGGGCCGGTCATTCTGAAGAATGAGGACTTCCTCACCCGGAGCGAGTTTAGCAATCAGCTCCGGCAAGTGAGCGTTGCTTCCTGTAACGTGACGTTCGAAGACATGGGTGTTTCTCCTTCCTTACAAGCCATAGAACCATGGGTTATTGAACCACGGATCACACGGATAACACCGATAGAAATCCGCATTATCCGTGCCATCCGTGTAATCCGTGGTTCAACAGCTTTCACCGCACGATTCTCTTCCACTCCAGTTTTGCGTTCTTGAAGTTCAGCAATAACGCCAAGCGGAGGCCAGTAATGCTTAAGTACCCCAACATTTGAGCACTGTGCGTTTCATGAAACGCTGTTACGACCTTGATATCTACAATCACTAGACTATCAACGATCAAGTCTGGCGTAAGTGTTCCGATCAGTTGACCCTCATAGCGCACTGGAAACTGCCTTTGCTGCTCGACTCGGTGGCTCCTCTTTTGAAGTTCGATGGCCAGGCCCCGTTCATAGATCTCTTCATCCAGTCCGGGCTTAAGGGCATTCAGGGCTGTCATGGCGGCTCCAATGATCGACTCGCTCAATTCCTTGTGGATCAACTCATCGACAATCATTGAATTCACTCGACCACGGATGACACGGATAACACAGTTAGAACCCGAGGAAGAAAAACTCATTCAACCGTTTTATCCCCCTGCAATGCCCTTAGGTGGCTTTCCCGCAATCTGACAAAAGCGCCTTGCAAGTCCCGAAGAGAGGCATCCCCGAAGAAACAGTCCACCCGATCTCGCCTTACTCGCTTTTATCGATGTTATCCGTGCAATCCGTGGTCAAGTTGTTATCCGTGGTTAGCGTTCAGCGGATCTGGATGCGTTCGTGGTTGTTGATGCCCGCCTCAAGTTCCTGCCGTAGATCATCGAGAAAGCCAGCTACGTCCTCTTTCCAGATAGGTCGTCTTGACTAGCTTGGCAGGTTCGACCACCCGCCGCCTTTTGACGACAACCTTTGAGGAAGTTGCCACTTTGCCTGAGTCCTTGATGGCATTGTCAGCAACGCTCGTGCCGAACGCTTCTATGCGAGCGACGGCGGCATCGAACTCTTTGAGTGCTTCCGCCTCCGCCTGGGCAACATGGGCCAGGCTGTTTTCGAACGCCAGCCCGAGAGACGAAAAATCCGAGGTTGCACTAAGTGGCTTGAAATGATGGTAGCGCTAACGGGGATCGAACCCGTACTCTCCGCCTTGAGAGGGCGGCGTGTTAACCAATTACACCATAGCGCCAGAGAACACTGCTGGGGACTCCCGAATTCAGTCTTGTCGCGGACATCGAAACGTCTGTTCGACAAGGCACCGAGGACGTGAACGATTGGCCAGCCGGTATGATAGCGAAGAGAATTTAGCAAAATCCTGAGGTGACTACAATCGTCAAATTCGCGTTCGCTTTCGCGCCGGCTAAGTCAGGTCGATCTCGCGCCGCAACTGGAGCCGTCGCACGAGACAGCGGCACGTTGTCTTTCAATAGAACACCGCTTCCGGATCATTCTCCCGAAGGCAAAAGGTGATCCTTACTTCGTCAGGCGCGGACAGGGACCTCCGCGCTCCCAGAAATCGGTCGCTGCTCGGAGAGCTCCTGCCAGGTTCAAACGGTCTTCGAAAGCAGCTGCCGGCTTACGCCCGCCTCTTGGCCTTCACCGCCTTTAGTTGCTCAGCCGCTTCAGATGCCTTGTAATAGCTGTCCAGCGGATAGCATCCTGAAGGCAATCCGTTCCGCGGCGCGGTAGTGCAGTCGCTAAAGGTCCGGCAGACCAGCTTGTGCTGGATTGTCTGTCCTGCGATGACATCCCACAACACCGCCGGGTAGCTCAACACCATTCGCCCCAGCCCAACCGAATCCACCCGTCCCTCGCGCAGCGCTGCTTGCGCGACGTGTGGTAGAAAATCTTGCAGATAGGTGTAGGCACTCCCCACGACCATCAGCTCCGGGAACCGCTGCTTGAGCTCGCGAACCATCTCCATCTGCCGCGCCACGCCCGCCAGCGGGTCTTCTGGAGGCTGATATCCATCCGACGGTGGATATAGCGCCGGGCGTTGGATATGCGGATTATAGTAAGGACTGCCGGCCGTCAGATTCACCAGCCGAATATCCAACTCCTCCAGCAACGACAAGAAGCGCACCGGCTCCGCCAGGTCAGCCTGCGTCGGATCTTGCGGATTGACGCCAAATCCCCAGCGGTACGGGATGCACTGCTCATGGGGTTCGGGAACGCCCGGCCCCAGTTTTCCAGGTGAGGATCGATCGGGATCCGGACGGAACGGCACCATATCAAACGCTGAAAGCCGCACCCCGATCAACAAACCCGGAGCTGCCGACCGTATTCCAGCAGTCACCTCCCGCAGGAAGCGGGTTCGATTCGCAAAACTGCCGCCGTATCTCCCTTCCCGCGTATGGGCGCTCAGGAACTCATGTCCCAGGTAGCCGTGGCAATGCTTGACGTCGACAAAGTCGAAACCCAGCTCTTGTGCCATGCGGCCAGCCCTGTGAAAATCCTCGATGATGCCGGCAACTTCCTCGTCACTCAACACAGGATAGTCCGGTGGCAGTCCGAGGCGCTTGTCCAGGATCGGATGCCGATAAAGGATGCGTGGTTCGAGTCGTTGTCTGGGGCGGCTGTAACGCCCCGAATGGGTGAGCTGCAAGCCTACAAGCAAACCCTCGTCCGAGCCCGTCGTCTGCCGGTGCTCTTCGATTAGTACCTCCCTCAGCCGGGCCAGTCCTTTGAGGGTGTGCTCGGCCATCACCAACTGATTCGGATTGGCGCGCCCTTCGTTGCGCACGGCGACCGCTTCCCCGCCCCAGATCAGCTTTGCGCCGCTGCGGCCAAACCGCTGCCAGCGTCGAATTGTACTGTCGCTGGGATTGCCATCGGCCGTGCCGTCCCAACCTTCCATGGGATGAATGGCGATGCGGTTGCCAATCTTCAGGCCGCCGCGCAGCAATGGGCGAGCTAGCGGCGACTCTTCCCCGTGCACTAGTTCCCGATCGCACGGAATGGACAACTGCAACGACTGCAGATGTTCTTGGAAGCGCTGCACGTCGCGCATGCTGCCCAGCCGGGTGATCTCGGGCCCATTCTTACCACTCATTCTGATCTCCTCTGAAAATCCCCTCTTGGGAGGCTTGGGAGGGGGTGAAGGCTTAAGAAGCCATCACCGTAGCGCTGACGTCGGTTCACCGGGGGTCCACCCCAGAGTCCACCCCCTGCCGCAAAAGACGCGGCGTCCCCCTTATCAGGACTTATAAGGGGACAAATCTTAGACTTCTCATCAAAGGTGGCGCCACCGAGCGGCATGAAAAACTCCCTTGAAAATCGTCCTCGTGTTCGTCCTCGGCGAAAAACCCTGTACCAGAACGCAGTATGGCAGAAGCTGTACTGCCTAGGCTTCAGACTTATGAATGAACGCGGAAACACTTGTCAAGGTGGAATCCGCTTTACTTTTCATATCATACTGCTGGTTGTAGAACGAAGGGTCGTGAACGATAATCAGGCTCTCGATCTTGACAGTGCGGCTCAGCCACCAGACACCGACATGCCTGTGAATTCGCTCAACGACCCGACCCGACGACGAGTTCAGAGTCCAACCTTCAGCTTGTTGCCTGACGGGCGGCCCTGAACGCTGGACTCTAAACAGATTTTCATCGATCCTGCCGCCTCGATTTTTCAGGTTTCAGAACATGCTTAAAAACACAGCGGCATCGAGTTGCATTCTCATCACCCTGGCTTCTACGCAGTTCCTTACCGACAGCCGAACCACTGACCCAGGCAGGCACGCAGAAGCCAGCGCCGTTGAGTTTCTAAAGCGCGAGGTTCCAGCCTGGTCGAGAAACAACCGTTGTTTCTCCTGCCATAACAATGGTGACGCGGCACGAGCGCTCTACGCAGCACACCGAAAGGGATATCGCATTCCGGCAAATGTCTTGGCAGAGACAACGGCCTGGCTCGCACAGCCACATCGCTGGGACGAGAATAAGGGCGACCCCAGATTTAGCGACAAGCGGCTTGCTAATATTCAATTTGCCGCGGCTTTGCAGGCAGCGTTGGAGGCGGGACACTTGACGGACACCAGGCCCCTTCAAGCTGCTGCGCGGAAAGTCGCAAACGATCAGAGCTCCGATGGCGCCTGGCCGGTTGACACCGGAGCCACCCTAGGTTCGCCAGCCACCTACGGCACGACCTTGGCAACTACTCTGGCCAGCCGAGTGCTGAAAGCAGCGACCGCGCCTGAAACTGTGGACGCGTTGCAGAGAGCCGAGCGCTGGCTGCGCCAGGCGCCGGCGAATTCAGTCTCTGCCGCAGCGGTGTTGCTGCTTGCTTCAGCAGGTGATTCCGGTCAGGCCGTTCGGATCCGGCAAGAGGAATACCTGAAAACAATCTTGCGCGCGCAGACTCGTGACGGCGGCTGGGGGCCTTATGCGGATTCTCCGCCAGAACCCTTCGACACCGCGATGGTACTCCTGGCGCTGGCCGAGACACGATCGCAGGGGGGCGTTAGCAACCGGATTCGCCGGGGGCGCAATTTCCTGGCCGCTCAGCAGGACTCTGATGGAGGCTGGCCCGCAACCACGCGGCCAGCCGGCGGTGATAGCTATGCTCAGCGACTGTCCACCACAGGTTGGGTCACGCTCGCCTTACTGGCGACGAGAGAATGAATCCAACAAACGCCGCTTCGACTGAGCGTGGAGCGGCGTCATTAACCTTCGGGGTTGTCTAGAATTGTCTGCAGTCGTTCGGCAAGTTCAGCGGATAAGCGATTAAGCCAGTTGGCATCCATCCCTATCGAATCTCGAAAGACAACTTAACGGTCGGCGTCGCGAGCCGTCGGTGGACACCTTCAAACAGATCGACTTCAAACGGCTTGCCAATATTGTTTCCCGCCAAGTCTTCCAACGTCGTTGGGATGACAAGCTGGTGAGTTCCTCGACGCCATGGATTGCTTGGGGTGAAGGCCCAGTGCCGTTCCTGATCACTCAACGCAACCTCCCCTTTGACAGGTTCACCCAAGTCGCCAGTCACTTGAATTACGCGTTGCGCCAGCGCATGGTCCATGGGTTCTGGAAAGGTAACCGCCAACGCCGCGCGTGTGCCCGACGGCGGTGGTTGAACTTTCCAGCGAGAAGGATCGGGTGGATCGCGATCGGGCGGCCCGATGCTGAAAAGCTTCTGGAAGCTTTCCTGAAGCGGATTCCCAGCGCCATCTCGCCACTGTTGATCGATTACGAGCGTGTAGCGCTTTCCCTCTTCCAATGCCGGCCCTACTTCTTCAAGCGGCAACACCCCGCGTTTTGTCCTTCCGGGGTCGAAGAACAACGTGAGCCGGGTCATCGCCGGGTCCCACAGCTCTTCGTCGATCTCCAGGAAAGGCAACTCGATTTTTTTTCCGGTATCGTCTCGAAGATGGATGTGCTCGTAGATTCGCCCGCGACTCATCGGCGCAGAGAAGTGGATATAAAATTTCAGTAAGTTTTCGGGAAGACTCTGCGCGCTGGGGAAGATGTGCTGGACAACGGTAGCTGGACCTCGCCGGCTAGGCGGGAGTTTGAAGACTGTTACGATGGGAGCATCTTTGGAGCCGCGCCCCGTGGGGAGCTGGCTTGGACGAAAAACCGCACGGTAGGTAATCTCAGGCTCCAGAGGGAACTGGGGTTCGAAGCAGAGCAGGCGAGCCTGGATGCGATAAGTGCCAAGCATCGGTGGCACACCTGCGCTTGCCGCCGAATTTCCTTGTTCTGCGTAAACCGATAGCAGGTTGTTCCACTGCGCTAACTTCCAGTTGGACTGTTGCAAGGCCTGAAGCGTGGTGGCAGCGAGTTCGGAGACTTCCACCGTCGCTCTGCGGGCATCCGCCGGGCTGGTCACCCAGCGGAGAGAATATGAGTTTGGCTGCGCAGCGCGAGAACTGCTATTTGATGGATCAGCCGCGCTGCCGGATAGAAAGGCAAGCCGAACGCCAAACGATCCGGCGAACGGCAAGGTTCCGAGCCAGCTGACGGCGGCTAGAGCAAGCAGAGCCGCCGTCCACCCGCGCGTGCTTTGGATTAGGGTCACGGCAGAGGCAACGATTCGAGATTCAGCGAACCACCTTCCCCGCGCCGCACGACCACGGCGTACTGCGGGTCGAGGCGATCCAACTGATCGATTCCCGTCCAGCTCTCAATCGTCTCGTACGGCAGTCCTTTCTTGCCGCCATCCGGAACGGGCGCTGCTATCTTCTCGACGTTTTCAATCTGGTCTGTACTGATCTTCATGATCCCCCGGCTGCTATTGGCCAGCAGGAGATAGTCTTTGCCGCCCTTCTGATAAACAATCATGTCAAGGGGCCGGTTGCGGTTTCCCAGTTCGGCAACCGTCTTCCCCATGATCTTGGCGCCGGGCTTCAATTCATCAATGGGAAACTGCACCAGCGGTGTGCAAGTGTAAGCCGCCAGAAGATGCGGTTGCTTGCCAACGCTGAAAGGAACGAAGGTCCGCACGGGCGAACGGGTCTCAAAGCGCCCGTGGGCTCCGTGATAGATCTCGACGCTGGTGCCATTGGCCACGGTCTTGAAAGGAAATGGAATGGCACGAAGCGTTGAAGAAAATTCCTCGTTCGAGAGGCCTGCAATCAAGACGCGGTCTTGCAAAAATCCAATGTCGGTAATCGATTCACGCCGTGGGTTGCTTTGCCGGTTGCCCTGCCCGACGACGCCATCCACCGGCGCATCGGGCAACTCGGCCCGGGAGAACTTCACTTTATCCAGCGAGACGACTTCGGGCTGGCTGTCCGCTTTCACTCGAACCAGCACCGGAACTGCATCCGGGCCCCGCCCGCGGGAAACAGCCAGATAAGCATTGCGCGAGATCGGATTCACTACCATATCTTCGATCAGCACCTGGTCAGCGCTGGTTCCGAGCAGGCCAGCAATCTTCTGGTTGATTCCTTCGACCTTCAGCAATTTCGCGCCTGAAACCGGCGTGGCGTCGCCGGTGGCAATGGCGACAATGGCCGCCCCTTTAGTGTCGGCAACGAAGAGAATGCCTTCTGGCCCGAAGGCTAGCGGGCCCATCGATTGAAATGCCGGCTTGCCTTGCTTCATGTCGGCCGTCAATTTGCCCGCCTGTGCCTGCGTGAACAAGCCAAGCACCAAGAGAGCCAACACACTGAGAGTGCAGATTCGCTTCATAGCGCGCTCCTTTCATAATGAGGTCATTTAGATCAATCAGACGCCAAACCGATCCGCTGGGTTACAAGATTTGTTTGATAGCGAATCATCTGGCTGCCAACTGATTCTGTCAAGAGCAACGATGGGCGCTCAAGGTTGCGTCAAAATCAGGCAGGACAGCCATCCTGCAACGAAAGTTACGAACGAGCGGGGAGCTGCGAAAAAAAGAATCGTGCGCCTCAAAGCTCTGCGATTCCCCGGTACGTGTAGGTCATCGGACGTGGACCCGGCAAGTAATCAGCCTCGAGCTCGACAACCCGAAACCCTGCACTCGAAATAAGGTCATCGATTTTCCGATTGAGGTGACATCCTCCGCCAATACGTTTCCAGATCGGCGTGAGGCGGTCCTGCCAAGCCGCGACACCAGATTCTGGAGCCCGACCATGCTCAACGAAAATGACACAGCCGCCAGGTTTTAGAACTCGCCGAATCTGCGCAAGTGCCTTTGGAGCGTCGGGGATAGAGCAGAGTGTCCATGTCATAACGACTGTGTCGATACTAGCGGCGTCGATGCGCAACGGCTCTTCGGCGGACTGCGAAAGGAATTCGACTGGAAATGATAATTGCTTCGTTCTCTTGCGAGCCATGGCTTCAAGTTCGGACGACGGCTCGACACCGTAAACTCGGCGAACCTTCGGCGGATAGAACGGCAGGTTCAGTCCGGAGCCGATTCCGACTTCCAGTACGTCACCGCAGGCTTGCGGTATCCAGACGGCGCGGAGGCCTGTCGCTTCCTTATTCCTCATCGTGAGGTCGATGAGTCGAGGCAGAAAGTACTTCCCGTAGAGTCCCATGTTTGCATCGATGTAGATGTGTTCAACACTGCCAGCTCCGAATCTATGAGAAGCAGCGCCAGTTTAGAACGAGTGTTCCTCACGCGTGACGCGAAAGCCATCAGTAGCCCGACCGTAAGGGAGGGCGTTGTGCCTTGCGGGATGCCCTCTCTTACGGTCGGGCTACTGATACCGCTGGCGTAAGCTGCGCTGTATTTCACGACAGAAACTGCTATTGCCCGCCAGGCCTTGTGCTGTTCGATTGAAATCATACTGGGATCGAAATTGGCTCAGCCGTGCTACGTTCCACTCCGAGGCATTGATTCCGTTTTGCTCAGCTCTGAACAGAGTGTCTTTCTCGCATTTGAGAGTCAGAGCGACCTTAAGAACGCCACAACAGCTTTCTGCTCCTCAGGTGACAGTTTTTCGTAAGCGCCTCGACTCTTCAGGGCTTCGCTCGCGTGTAGCTCAATAGCTTCTTGCAGCGTCGAAGCTCTTCCATCGTGCAAAAAGGGGGCGCGCAGACGAACACCCCACAGCGGAGGTGTTCGAATTTCTTCGGGCCTGGCGTCGCCTTGGCCGATGCCATCGGCAGTCCCGACGTCGTGCAGTAGAAAGTCGCTGTATGGAAAGAAGCGTTTGAAGTTAAGCGCTTTGACTGGACTAGCACCGGTAACAAGCGAGGGAATGTGGCAGGCAACACAGCCGGCAGAATGAAACAGCTTCTCTCCCTCCAGAACTTCTTCGCTGATGGGGCCACGTGGCGGTGGTCCGAGTAGTTTCATGAAGTTTTCAAAGTTGTCGATGCCCCTGAGACCCGTGGTTAGGTCTCGAGCGTCCTGCAACCCAGGAACGGGGTTGAAGAAATTAATCTTCTCACAGTCGCCGCCAGGGCAGGCTTCCGCCGGAAAGAGATCGTTGGTGATTCCCATCTCATCCCGATAGGCCTCAGCCCCAAACGCCAGCAGCGTGGCCTGCTGGGCCTTCCAGCCGAACCGGCCAATCCTGGTCCTGTCGGACGCCTTGTCTTGAACGCGGTGGGCTCGCCCGCTGATCCCATCGGCGTCATGGTCGTCGGGATCTTCCATAGCCATGAACACGGCGTCGGGAACGGCTTCGACCAAACCGTTCCCGAACAATGCCAGCGATTTCCGTCTGGCAATCACGTTTATTTCTGGTGGAATGGTGATTTGAGTCTCATGCGGCGGGATCGAAAACATCTGCATCACCGAGCCACCAGCATATTCTTCAAAAGAACCGTCGTCTTTGCGAATGCCGCCTCGCACTTCAGTGATCGTGCTGGAACCGCCGATTCGAGGCACACTATGGCACTCGGCACAAGAGCGGCCGTTGAAGACCGGCCCCAGCCCTTCGTCCGGATTCTCCACTTCAGTAAAATCCTCCAAGCCCAGGCGAAACAATTCGAAGTCTTTCGCGGTGATCGCTGGAAGCGGGTCTCCGAACTCTGTGCCGGTGACAATCTGTTCCTGCTGTGAGACAGCCCTCTTGACTTGCAAGATCTGAAACCCAGAGAGTCCTACAGCGAGCAGCACCAAAGAGAAACAAATTCTGCTTAACATGGCTCTTCGCCCCCTTTTGGCGAGAAATCACTCGACCACGATCACGCCCCGCATCATGGTATGACCGGCGCCGCACGGCCGGGAGCACTCAAACGAATAGGTTCCTTTTTCCTTGGCGTCGAAAACCACCTTGACGCTGCCCCGGCCTCGCGCCGGGATAACTTGGTTGATCTGCATCGACGGAACGCGGAAACCATGAAACGTGTCGTCGCTGGTGAGTGTGATCTCCAGTAACGTTCCTTGCTTCACTTTGATCTGCGACGGCGTGAAGTTGAAGCGCTCAGCCACCACATTTACTCTCTGCACCTTGCGTCCCTTTTCATCCTTTTCGCTGGACTTGGACGTCTGCTCTTCCTGGCTCAAGCTGAAAGGCACCAACACCCAACAGACGGTTAGCACCAGCGCTAGCTCCTGACTCTTCGTTTTGAAGCGAAACAGCATGATTGATCTCCTAAGACCCTCAGCAGTGGAATGGATTTCGTCTTTGCTCAGAGAATGTTTCGACACGTCTGGAAACGCGTATGGACAGACAGTTGACAACGATTCAACCCATAGTCAACTTTCCTCAGAATTCGCGTTCATTTGCGTCCATTCGCGGTTAGCTTGTCCCCAGTGTTCTCCGTAGTCCATTTTGATTCTGACTCGTCCTGCTTAGGGCAATGGCTTCGCCTTTGACCCCGATTTGTTCGTATTCGTCGTCGTACCCGTTCTCTTCCTCGAAATGAAGGGCCGAGTACGACGACGAGCATGAGAACGATTCCAAAAACAAGCCGGTCAGAACCACCAACCCACCCCAAAATTCCAACGGTTGGGTACTCGAACCACCTCGCTGGCATTTCGCATGAAATTGTAGTCAAACTTCAACGCGACATCCGGGTACGGGTAATAAGTGAGCCCGACAATATGTGCGGAGCGATCGAATTGCTTCAACGGCAGGAACCCCGCGGGCATACGATACTGGGTGTCAAAGTTCTCGTAACGATAGAATGCCACCAAGTCATGTCTGAACTTGGTGGGAAACAGGTGGCCTGCGCCTTCCGCATAGAATCCGCGCATCGCACGGGCGATATTCGGATTGACTCCCGTTTGCCGCTGCAACGCGCGGTTGATCTCAGCCGCATTGTCCAGATGGTTGGTTGCAAACTGACCTCGCCAGTCTAAGCGGCCTTTGCGATAGCGGCCGTCGAACTCGAAGATTCGAGCTTGACCGTTAATATCGGGGAGATTGAATCCGGTTCGGCCCGTCCAGAAACTGGTCCCCAGATTGAGCCCTGGAACGCCACGATATTCTAACCTTCCCACCGGCGCCATGTGTTGCGCGTTTTCGAAGAAACCATTCTGCCGGCCGCCGCGAAACCCTTCTTCGGCTGAAAAGCCCGCGGCATCCAGCGAAGTCATCAAGTAGGCTTTGTAGGCGAAGCCCTTTCCCAGATCGCCCACGAAGCCGCCGCCGGAACCAAACCAGGTCGAAGGAACGATAAAGGTATCCACAAAGGGGCGTTCCACACCATTGAAACTCGGCGGTTCGTGACGCTCGTTAATGATGCCTACCGGTGACAGCAGCATCCCCGCGCGAAAATTGAACTTCGGATGGATCAGAAAATCGAGATAGGCCTGTTCCAGCGCGATTTCTCCGCTTTCTTCTCTTCCTTCCACAAACGCATGCTCAAACTCGAGCTCGGACCAAAAGCGAATACGGTCTCCAAATCCATGCCCAAAGAGAAGTACGAATCGGTGGAAATCAAAGGACGTGGGATTCAAGCCATCGTGATTCAAGTGAGTCTCCATGTAACCGGCATACGGCATATTCTGGATCTCAGAGGCAGCATCGACGGCTGGCGTAGAGGCTAACGTGGCTATCGTCGGATCTTGAACCGGCGCCTGCCCAGCCCGGTCCTGCGGGACGCCGGGTGCAGCTGCCTGGAGGGCTTTCAGATCGCTTGTCACCGGCTTGGTTGCGTCCTTCATTTCTTCCACGGCTTTGCTTTCAACCGAAGCCTCGCTCGAAACCTTTTGCAGGAGAAGCTCCAGATTGCGCTCCAACCGGGATAACCTTTGCTCCAGGGCCGATAGGCGCTCCTCAGTGGTGGCCGCTCTCAAGAAGCCTGGCTGAAACAGGCAAGTGATGAAGACAACCCAGTAAATCCCACAGGTGCGGACAACGGTAGTGCGCATATGACCTCCAGGCAGCAAGCATCTCATAGTTTATAAATATCGAAACAAATATTTTGATAACTCAAAACATTTGTCAAGAGACATTTCTGGCGGGAACTCGCTAGAATGAAGCCGCGGGGAGGCGTTTGTCAGGGCTTGGAATCACGGGAATCACTCCGGGGCGGGCTTCGAGGGTTTATGAGAAAGAGCGCGGTGACCAGTACTGCCGAAGACTACCTAAAAGCTGTTCTGAAGCTCGAAGACATGAAAGAGAAGGCCAGCACCTCGAACGTCGCTCGCCGCCTTGACGTGTCTGATGGCACGGTGACTGACATGTTGAGGAAGCTGCAGTCGGCCGGGCTACTGGAGTACACACCCTACTATGGCGCTGCGCTGACACCCCGTGGACGCGCCATTGCGCTGAAGATCCTCCGGCGCCATCGCCTCATTGAGTTATTCCTGCATCGGATCATGGGCTACGGGTGGGAACAGGTGCATGATGAAGCAGAGCGGCTGGAGCACGCAGTGTCTGATTTTTTCGTCGAACGCATTGACGCCTTGATGAATCATCCGTCCAAAGACCCGCACGGCGAGGTGATTCCGGATGCTCGCGGCTTCCGCGAGTCGGAAAACGACATTTCTCTGGCGGAGGCCGGCGCAGGCAGCTTCACAATCCGGAAAGTGATCAACGCGGATCCCGAACTGCTTACTTATCTGAACAAGGAGTCGCTGGTGCCCGCGCAGAGCCTCACGCTCCTTGAGAAGGTCCCCTTCCAAGGTCCTTTGAAACTCCGCCTTCGCGGTAGCAGCACTCCGACCTACGTTGCGTTCGAGGTAGCCCAATGCATCTTTGTTTGTCCTGCTGAGGATGGACGGACATGCGGGATTTCGTCGAGAGCAGCTAGAAAGGCAACTCTGGCCGTACCAGGAAAGAGACCCGCCCAGCCCAGGTCAAGCAGGCGCAAAGAATCTTAATCCGATCGAACCAACGGCGACGTTCAATCGGGCGCTTTCGAAGCGCCTTTCCCGCTGGGCTTCAGTGACTGGGATCGGCGGCGGTGACTGCCGTGACTGCCGAATCTCTTGACAAGCTTGGGATCGATTTCATATATTCACCCCGGCTTAGCGATGAAACATTGGCGTGTTTTTCGATCCTCTCTTTGAGCGTGCTCACCAATCTGGTGAGCACTTTTTTTTGAAGACTGCACTCCCTGATTCCCGGGCCGACGTAGCTCAGTTGGTAGAGCAGTCGATTCGTAATCGACAGGTCATCGGTTCAAGTCCGATCGTCGGCTCCACAGCATAACTTCCACTCCTAAGCTTCCAATGATTTCTTTTGGCAACTCAGAGATCCGTACCGACTGGACACTGGCCGAGATCGAAGCGATCTACGAGCTCCCAATCCCGGAACTGCTATTCCACGCCCAAAGCGTTCATCGGAAACATCATGCGCCGAACGAGGTTCAAGGATGCTCTCTCTTGAGCATCAAGACGGGAGGCTGCCCTGAAGATTGCGCGTATTGCCCTCAGTCTGCTCATTATGCCACGGGTCTGCAGAAGGTTCCTTTGTTGGGAGTACCCGAGACGCTTGCTGCGGCCGCGCAGGCACGGGAGCAAGGAGCAACCCGCTTTTGCATGGGAGCGGCTTGGCGCTGTGCGCCTGCCGGAGCGGAATTTGATCAGGTGCTGGAAATGGTCCGTGGGGTTCGAGCCTTAGGAATGGAAGCCTGCTGCACGCTTGGCATGTTGACCAGCGATCAAGCCCAGGCGCTGGCTGCCGCCGGACTCACCGCTTACAATCACAACCTGGACACTTCTCCCGAGTTTTACGGCGAGATTATTACCACTCGCACTTATCAGGACCGGCTGGAGACTCTGGCCCATGTCCGAACCGCGGGAATTTCCGTATGTTGCGGAGGGATCATTGGATTGGGTGAAGATCGTCTGGACCGCTACCGGCTTTTGGAACAGCTGGCGACGCAACGCCCCCATCCCGAAAGCGTGCCGATCAACCTGCTGGTCAGAATCGATGGAACGCCTTTGGAGGATCAGCCAGAGATCGATCCGCTGGAAATGACGAGAATGATTGCCACCGCACGCATACTGATGCCAGCCTCGATGGTGCGTTTGAGCGCGGGCCGGCTTTCGCTGTCGGACGAAACTCAAGCGCTCTGTTTTATCGCAGGCGCGAATTCAATTTTTATGGG
>JAKEER010000316.1 GCA_022616615.1 Acidobacteriota bacterium | reverse complement strand
TGCCTGTCCGTTCTGCATGACCATGATGGAAGACGGTCTGGTGTCAAGGAAGGCCAACGTTCAGGACAAGGACATAGCGGAACTGGTGGCCGAAGCCATGGTGCCGCTCGCCGAAACTCCATCTGCTTGAAAACGATTGATTATTTGGCTGAGACTCGCCACTCCTGCGCCGAGTAGAGACCCTTCGATGGCTAGGAATCTTGACGATTGCAGCGTTTAGAGACCGACTAAACCTGGCGCTGGGGAACCTGCCTTTGCGCCCAGAATTGGGAGTGCTTAAGAGAAAGGAGATTGAAGCTTAGCGACCGAGCGTTTTGGGTCCCTTGAAAAATATTGAAAAGTCTGAAAATATCGCCTGCCGCAAGTTCAGTTCGACCCGATCTCTTGTAGCGTACCTCCTGCATTTCAAGAGGGTCTGCGGCTTAACGGAACGAGCCCGCAGGACCTGAACGGCAAAGTCACAGACCTGAAAAGCGGAGTCTGCCTGCTAGCCCATGCGCGGATCAAGGCCGATGTCGATGTCAATTCTGCACTCAGCGCTAGTTAGTTTCTGTCGCAAAACTCGGAACGCGAGTCTCAATGCGGCTTTGCCGCTTGATGTGCGCGGAAAGGCTCTGCCTTTCCGTGGGTATGCCACCTTCAGTTCAACTCTCCGTTCGCCTGAAGCCGCGCCTGGGGCGCGGCTTCAGGCGAACGGAGAAGTCTAAAGAAGAGATTCCGGCTACTGCGGAAAGGCACAGCCTTTCCGCACATCGGGCGGCAGAGCCGCTCTGTGGAAGCGGGTTTCGGCATTTCGCGACAGAAACTAGTTAGAACACGTTTCGATCAGGCCGTGGAAGGAGAGCTGTGGCAACACGTAAGTCCAGGAAGCCCAAAGGAAAAGTAACGATGCAGCAGGTGGCACGCAGAGCCAACGCCAGCCTGTCCAGCGTTTCGCGCGTGCTACATGATTATCCTGGAATTCACCCGGAGTTGCGCGAGCGCATCGTGCGGGCCATGCAGGAGCTGGGTTACTCTCCTCCCGTCCCTTCTGCCAGCCGGATGACCGAAGCAATGCCGGTGCTAGTCACTGGCAGGGTCGCTCTCGTGGCAGCCAAATCCCCTTGGGAGGGGAAAGGGCCGTCAGGCCCTGGGTGGGTGGCGGCTTCGAGCGACGACCCACCCCGCCTGGCTGCGCGACCGCTGTCGCCGCGCCAGCCACCGCTCCCGAGAGGGGATTTTCTTGTGAGAACAGCCAGCCGTCACAATTTCGGCGCTGCAATGTCGAAACCCGCAGACCCAAACAACGGGTCTGCGCTACAACTCGCGCCTCTGCCGCCCGGCGCGTCCCTCTCACCCCGCGGCCGACAGCGTGGCCTCCAATGCTTGCTGCAAATCGGCGATTAGGTCTGTCCCCTCCTCGATGCCGGCGGAGTAGCGGACCAGCCCCTCGGGGATACCCATGGCCCTGCGTTCCTCCAGCGTGCACTCGACGTGGCTGCTGGTGCGTGGTACGGCGATGGTGGTCTCCACCGCGCCCAGATTGGCTGCCCGGTGGGCGTACTTGAGCTTGGGCAGAAAAATGCACGCGGTCTCGAAGCCTCCCTTGAGGGCAAAGCTCAGCATGCCGCCGAAAGCGCGCATCTGTCGCTTGGCCAGTTCGTGCTGGGCGTGGGTCTCCAAGCCGGGGTAGTAGACCGTCTCGACAAGCGGGTGCGTCTGCAGGAAACGCGCGACCTGCAGCGCGTTTTCGTTCTGCTGTCGGATGCGCAGATGCAGAGTCTTCAGCCCGCGCAAGAGAAGATAGGCTGACATGGGCTCGAGCGCGGCCCCGTTGATCTCCCGATAATGAAAGATGCGCTCGATCAGCTCCGGGGGCCCACAGACCACCCCACCGAGAGCGTCCGCGTGGCCCCCCAGGAACTTCGTGGCGCTGTGGACCACGAGATCAGCCCCGAGGCTCAGCGGGTTTTGGTTGACCGGGGTGGCGATTGTGCTGTCCACCACGACGGTAGCTCCGACCTGATGCGCGGCCCTCGCCAACCGCACGATGTCCACCACCTTCAGCGTGGGGTTTGTGGGAGTCTCCAGGTAGAGCAGCGAGCACCCCTTGGCCACCTCGCCCTCAATCTCCTCGGAGTCGGTGGTCTCGCAAAGGGTGACCCTGACCTTGAGTCGGGGGAGGAACTCGAGGAACAACTTGGTGGTGCCGCCGTAGGTGTCCTTCACCGAGACTACGCGGTCGCCGGGAGCCAGCAAGGTATGGAGCGTGTTGCTGATCGCGGCCATCCCGCTGGGGAAGCTGGTTGCCGCCTCGGCCCCCTCGAGGAGACGCACCTTTTCCTCGAAAACGGCGACCGTAGGGTTCGTGTTGCGGCTGTAGATGTGGCCAGGCCGCTGGCCCGTCGCGACGCCGTACCATTCCTCCACGTCGTGGTAGCCGTACCCCACGCTCAGCACCACGGGGACCTGCGTGGCTCGCTGCCAAAGAGGCCCTTCCTCCCCGGCCCAGACGGCGCGTGTGCCCGTCCCTGCCCCCTGATACTCCCTCTTCTTCTCTGCGGACATCGGTTTCTCTCTTCTTGCACTCAACTACGTAGTCGCGCCGCTCGACAAGCGCCGTTGAATTCCCTTTTTGAAGGCCCCGCGCGGTTGGCGCCCCCGCCCCAGCAAAAGGTAAACCGGGAAGCCGCCCGCGACCGGCTTATGGCTTAATCGCGTTGAAGTACTCATAAAACACACGGCACAGTTGCTCGCCATACAGCTCCCAATTCCTTCCGAAGGGGTAGTCCTTCAGCCCCGCGATCCAGTCGGCGTTTAGTTCGTGCACGAGGGCGTCGATCCCGTAACGCACTGGCAGGCCCTCGCTGATCTCGCCGGTGTTGCGGAGCGTTTCCCTCGTGCTGCCCTCCGTGAACCAGGTGTGCTTGCGCAGCAAGTCCTCGAGGACCCGCATCCGCGCCAGGTAACGCTCCAAGTCGCCTTCCGCTGGCCGGCTGAAGTGTATCTGGCCAGAATTGTCATTATGAAAGTCAATGGCCAGATGGAGGCCCCGTCCTTGCTTGATCATCGTTTCGAGCCAGGTTTCCAGTGCGTGGTTTTCCGGCGCCATTTGGGGATCGGCGGGCTGGTCCCAGTTCCGGTTGAGGTCCTTGCCCAGCAGGTTGAAGCGCGTTCGGCCGCGGGCCACACCGTCTTTGTTGGCCATCGCCATGATATAGACACAGTAACGTGCCAGGTAGCGCTGCACCGTTTCATCGTCCCTGAGCAAACGCCTGATCAGGCCCTGGACCACCCAGTTCCCTCCCGGTTCCCACGCGTGAGCCCGGGCCCGGAGGAAGATGCGGTACGGCGCCTCGGCGCTTCCGACGCGAATGATCTCCAGCTCGCGCCCCTCGACCGTCTGGCCGATCCGGGTGAGCTGCACCAGCCGGTGCTGCCGGATGGTGTCGAGGAGCTTGTCGAGGTCCGAGAGCCGGTACGGCTCCAAGCGGGCCACGTACAATCTCGAGCCTTGCATCTCGACGGTGAACTGCACCCGGTTTCCGGGAAGCGGCCTGCCTTGGATTGCCTGCCAGTCCCGCCCGTTGGCCGAAACGAAGGAGATGGGCTTGTCGGACAATGGGAACCCCTTTTTCCGGTTCCAGACGTTGCCCAGGTTGTTCAGCACGAGGGTGAGCTTGGCGCCGGGCTTCCCTTCAAGCTGGAAATGCCAGTGCCCGTTGGCACGATTGGGCGATGATCGTTCCTGGTCATACACCAAAAAAATCTGAACGGCTCCCTCCGTATCGATCTCCCAGTGGAGCGGCGAGGCATTCTCGAAGCTCGTGTTGATAAACTCGAGGCCGGTATCTGGGTGGCTCACCAGTGGCGACGGTGGCGATTGCTGGGCTAGGGACTGGATTGGGGAGACCCTTGTCACGAGTGCGATGAGCAACAAAAGCCAGATCCTCATGGCAAGTCCCCTCTCTGAACAGTGATCAACCGACCGGGACGGCCGCAGCCTAGGCACACGCGCGGTCTGTCACCTGCAACTCGAATCCTCGCCGGCGTAGTTCGTCGACGAAGCATTCGGGACTCACGGCCAGCTCGACCGGCACTCCACCCCTTGGGGTCCAGCCACGGGCCACCAGCCCGGCCATGAAATACACTTCCGTCGGCCGTCAGATTTTTGCCGACGTAGATCCCGTAGCTCGCCCAGCTAAAATCACATGTCGCCGCGAATACCGCTACGGCGGTCAAGACCCGGATTGCACCTCTCATGCCAGGACTTCTCCTTACCGGCGGACGGGACTCGCCGCAACGATATTTATTGAACATTGCAAATCGTAGCGATCAACCTCAGACCGCCAAGGGACGCGGCTCCGTTGGCTCCTGCCCCCTCACCCGGCCTCCGCGACCGCCGTCGCTTCGGCCACCCTCTCCCCACAAACGGGAGAGGGAGTTCTCGGAATTTGGTTGAAGTTTTGAGCTTCGTGGGTAGCGAATGATGATCGTGACTACTCCCGTGTGTCCATGTCCATTGGGTCGCAGGCTGGAACTGGCTCCCCTCGCCCAACGCGGGTGAGGGAGATTCTAGTGGGTGAATCAGCACCCGAGACCTAGCGCTGGACGAAGGGTTCGGAGCCTTGCAAATCAATCAGTGGTCTGCTCGCCCCCTCACTCCATGAAGGCTTCTCAAGCCTTCATCCTCTTCCCGCGTTGAGGAGAGGGGAACCGAGGTCGATTGAGTGTCTTGGCGGACGAAGAGTTTCGTCACCATGTTCTGCGAGCCTTCTAGAACTCGTACCGCAGACCAAACTGCATTTGCCGCGGGCTGGTCAGCGTGTTGGTGTACTTTCCGAAACTACCGACGGACGTCAGCGACAGACTGAGCGACCGGGGATCGAACCGGACGGCATTCGTCAAGTTGAACGTCTCCCACCGGAATTGAACGGAGTGCCGTTCGTTGTATGGCATGACGTATCGCTTCCCCACGCCGGTGTTGATCATGAAGATCCCGTCACCACGGAGGGTATTCCGGCTCCCGGATATACCCGGGAGCGTGAACTCGAAGGACTGACGTCCCACAGCTGGGTTCGGAAAGATGTTCGGGCCGCCGGCTCCGACGATCGCCGGTGCGTTCTTGGTGGTCTTCTGAACGGGGCGGCTGATCTGAGTGGCGTACGGAGAGGGTCCCCAACTGGTGGGCCAAGCGTTCCCGTTGTTTACTCCGGCCACCAGCCCGGTGGACTGGAACCAGCTTCCGCTCAACTGCCACCCTCCGAGGATCGCCTGAACCAAGCCCGGGGCTCCGCTGAGGAACCGCTTGCCTCTCCCGACGGGCATTTCCCAAATCGCAAACGCGTTGGCCGCATGGGTAACATCGTATTCCGACAGTCCCCTCCTGTCTCCTGGGTTCCAGTTCTGCGCCAGGTTCCGGTGGCCGGCGCCACTGACCGGCCGGTCAGCGTTGCTGTTCAGGTCGATGGACTTGGACCAGGTGTAGTTGAAATCAAACCGCAGATCGTTGCCCAGCTTCTTGCGCACCGTCCATTGCATGGCGTGGTAGTTCCCGCGGCCATCGGAAGTCAAGCCACCATAAGAGACAATCTGCTCGTTGAACATGGCGAAAGGCCCGAACCGGCTGCACGACGGAGCGCAATTGATGTCGATGTCGTAGGTGACGGCGCTGGTGTCGACGTTGTAGGCGCGGAACACATTGTAAATGGACTGAGTGGCCGTCAACCCGCTTCTGGCGGCGCCAGGCCACAGATTCTCCCAATAAGGGGCGGGACCAACCTGGGCAACCGGCACGTTACGGCGCCAGAGATCCAGCATCTGGGCGGCCGCCTGGTAGTAGGTCACTCCGCTCGCGGGATCTTTCAGATCGGTATGGAGCCCGAGATCACGGCCGAACATGGAACTGCGCGCTAGCCTGCCCACATAGGAGGCCTGAATGAACAGGCCGTTGCCGAACTCGCGCCCCACACTCAAATTCATGTTCATGCTGTAGGGGTTTCGCATCTGCCGGTCGACGTTACCCGTGCTGGATTGGTTGCGCGGCGCTTCCTGGGGAAGGCCTCCCTTGGGAGCCGGCCGGATCAACTGCGCGGGTATATCGAAGGGGCCGGTGAATCTCGGCGCGGTCAATGAGGTCAGAGTTCCCGCTGGGTTCCTGATACCCGAGGACAACCCGAACGAGGGGGAGCTGCTCATAATGGGGTGGCCCAACTGGTCGTAAAACATGCCAAATCCAGCCCGGATGGAGGTTTTTCCCGGGCCTCCGGTCAGCCCGCTTACCCAGCCCCGGTCCGAGGACGGGCTCCAGGCGAGGGAAAAGCGCGGCGCCAAGTTCTTCTTGTGGTAGCGATAGAGCGGCCCTCCGCTGGGATCACTGGCTGGGACATACACGATGGGTGGAACTTCGGCCTGCGAGCGTCCCTGCAGGCCGAGCCAGTACCGGGCGCCAGCCCACTCGCTTATTCGCTGATTGGTCGACACCTGTAATCCGTTGGTTTCGCGCACCGGCGGCGCCAGCAGGTAGCGAAGACCCATCGAGATGGTCAGCGAGCGGCCCACCTTCCATGTGTCTTGACCGTAGAGCTCATATTCTTCGTTGCCGAACGTGCGGGCCAGCGGCGTGCCGACCGGGATCACGTTGCCCTGCAGGTCATAGTTGTAAGAAGCGGCTCCCTCCGTGATCACTCCCAGAGCGTTGCCCGCCGCCGCCCGGTAGGCGGAATTGAAATTGCGGTCCAGATCGGGCAGATTGGCGTCATACTCGGACCCCGAACCTCGCAGCCAGCCCTGCCACATATCGACCCTGTGAAACGAATTGGCGTAGCTCAGCGAACGGTTTCGAATCCGGCGCGCCGTGCCCCCAAACCGCAACTCATGTTGCCCTCGATTCCAGGTCAGGTCTTGGATCCAGTGGTAGGAAGGGATGATGCGCGAGGTACCCCGTGTGGTCGCAAACCTGCTGTCCCAGGCCCGGGGAGTGATAAAGTTTCGAGTCTGTACGCCAGTGGTCTCGAATCCCGCGCGGGTGAGGCCAAAGCGGGTGGTGGTGATCAGGTTGGGCCGCCAGACGGCGTTCCAGCCCGCCGCGAAGCCCTTGGTATTGTCCAGCGACACCGATGCCGGATCATCACCCGGAAACTGGGGCACGCCGATCGTGTTTTCGTTCTGAAGATTCCCGCGCCAAAACAGATTGTGGCGGCCGCCGGAGTCCAGGGCGTAATCGAACCGCGCGGTGTAGAGGTTATACCTGGACTTTTGCGGCGCCGTGAAACGGAAGCCTTGGACGTTCAGCCCGTCGCCCACGGTGAAGTCGTTGGGCAGCGGATAGGACTTCATGTACTCCTGAAAGGGGGCGCTGACTCCAATCCCGGCCGGATCGACTCTGGTCTTGAGATCGTCGGGAGTCAGACGCGCGACGGTACCGGCCGTTGTTCGGTACTGAACGATTCCCTGGCGCAAGTCGGCCGAGGGCACGGTTCGCAAGGCCCCAGCAGCACTCCGATCGCGGCGGCCCTCGTAGTTCAGAAAATAGTAGAGCCGGTTCTTACGGATAGGGCCGCCCACCGCCGCGCCGAAAACGTCCACTAGAAGCGCAGGGCGTCGAACGCCGGACTTGTTATTGAAAAATGAATTCGCCGAAGTGACCGTGTTGCGATGGAAGTCGTAGACCGAACCGTGGATGTCGTTGGTGCCGCTCTTGGTGACCAGAGCGATCTCGGCGCCGGAGCTGCGGCCCTGGTCGGCGCCCGCATTGGAGGTCGTGGTCCGGAATTCGCTGACCGAATCCAGGCTAAGCCGAATGACGGAAGTGAAGGCCCGGCGCTCGTGATGATCGTTCACATCGATGCCGTCGAGAGTCACATTGGCTTGGTCGGCCCTGCCACCGTTCACCGAGCCATTGCGCTCGTCGCTCCTGTTGTCGTTGAACGATGTCACGCCCGGCTGAAAGGCCAGCAGCCCCACCACGTTGCGCAGGTAGAGCGGCACCTGGAGGATTTCCTTGGTCCCAATGGCATTGCCCAGGGAGGCATCCGTAGTATTCACCTGGATCGCCTCGGCGCTGACCGTCACCGTCTCGGTTACTTCTTTGACCCGCAGCGAAACGTTGACCGTTGCGGGCGAGTTGACCTGCAATTCCAGGTTTTCCACCACCACGTCGGCAAATCCGGCCGCCTTCGTGGTCAGGCGGTACTTTCCTGGCAGGATCTGCGCGAAGCTGTATCGTCCCGTCTCGTCGGAGACCGTGGTTCTACTGATGCCCCTGCCGGAGTCCTCCACGAGGATGGTGACACCCGGGGCCACAGCGCCGCTTGCGTCAGAGACCGTCCCGGATAAGGACGTGAGTGCCTGACCGAAAGCGGTGCAGCTCGCACCGATGAGAATACACGCAACCGCCATCCGCACCACAGCCGCCGGGAACATAAGTGTTCGGAAGAGAATCTGACTTCGCACTTTAGACATGACTATTCCCCCTCCTTTGTCGGGATCTTCAGCTCCATAGACCACCTGGTCGTCAAGGTCAACCAAAAGTTCAAAGTCAAAAGGCAGAGTTTCGCCGGGTGGCGCACACATGGCGGTGTTTGCCATGTGTGCGGTGCGATTCGCAGACATCGCAAAAGGCGCGATGTCTGCGCCACCCTGAATGAAGTTAACCGAGTAATACTCAGGCTTCTCCGAGCCCGAACCGGATCCCGCCACCGACGGGGTCTCGCGGGGGCTCGCAACCGGCTTAGAATCGTGCTTGACTCTCGCACCGCCGCAGGAATAATGTCTTTAAGAAAGCATTAATAATTCCTCAATTCTCTGTTAAGGCGGCCATGCGGAAACGGGCGAATCACCTGTACAAGTTCGGACGTTTTTCCCTGGACGCCGTCAGCGGTCTTCTGTGGCGTGATGCGATTCCCGTGTCCATACCCCCAAAGGCGATCGATACACTGCTTTTACTTGTCCAGAACAATGGGCGAGTGCTCCGGAAAGACGAACTGATGAAGGCACTTTGGCCATCGAGCTTTGTCGAGGAGTCTAATCTGACCCAGTATATTTTCTTGCTAAGGAAGACTCTGGAGGAAAACCCGAACGAGCATCGTTTTATAGTGACGGTACCGAGACGGGGCTATCGGTTTGTCGGCAGTGTACGGGAGATTTGGGACGAGGGTACGGCATCCGACATTGTGATGTGGAGTCAGTCGAAGCCCGAGTACACAGTGAAAGCGCTTAAAGCTATCGCCGTGCTGCCATTTAAGCCAATTGCTGCAGAAGCCAGCGACCCATACTTAGGCATGGGAATGGCTGACGCGATAATCACCAAGCTGAGTCACGTTCGGGGGGTTAGGGTTCGACCGACCAGTGCTGTTCTCAAGTACACCAATCCCGGACACGACCTGCGGACTGTCGGTCGTGAACTGGGAGTGGACTTAGTCCTAGACGGTAGAATTCAGAAAGTGGGCGAGAGCATTCGAGTGACCGTCCAACTCGTGACCGTACCGGAGGATTCTGTGCTGTGGGCTGGAAAGATGGAGGAGAATTTTCTAAACATCTTTGCAGTCCAAGATTCCGTTTCCGAGCAGGTAGCGCGGGCACTGACCCTACAGTTGACTGCCGAGGAGAAAAGGCAACTGACCAAAAGGTACACCGAGAGCACCGAAGCCTATCAGGCTTATCTTCGAGGTCGCTATTTCTGGAACAAAAGGTCAGAAGAGGGATTCAAGAAAGCTATCGAGTGCTTCGAGAAAGCCATTGAGGCAGATCCTGGATACGCACTGGCTTTTGCGGGTCTGGCGGACTGCTACAACTTACTGAGTTATTACCATGGAGTTGCTCCTAAAGAGGTTTTCCCGAAGGCAAGAGCAGCGGCGGCGAAGGCGATCGAGATGGATGATCAACTGGCTGAGGCGCATGCGTCGCTGGGGCTGGTTAGAGCGGATTACGATTGGGATTGGCAGGGAGCCGAGGAGGAGTATCAGAAGTCCATAGCGCTTAACCCGACGTATGCAGTGGCCCACAGTTGGTATGCCGAGTACTTGACAGCGATGGGACGGCATGACGAAGCCATGGCAGAGATCCAGCGAGCGCAGCAACTGGATCCGCTCTCGCTCTTCATCAACCGCGATGTGGGATGGGTGTTGTACATGCAGCGGCAGTATGACCGAGCGATGGCCCAGCTTCAGGATACGCTCGAAATTGACCCGAACTTCGCCTCGGCGCACTGGTTCCTGGGATGGGTTTATGAGCAAGACGGGCTGTTGGAGGAAGCTATCGCAGAGTTTCGAAAGTCGATGTCCCTCTCAGAAGGTAACTCAAGAATGCTGGCTGAGATCGGTTATGCCCTCGCTCGGTCTGGCAAGAGAAGCGAGGCGCAGAGAGTATTGGAGGAGTTGAAGGAATTATCCAAGCGACGTTATGTCGTACCCTACGAAATCGCAATCATTTACATCGGCCTCGGAGAAAAGGATCAGGCGTTCCAATGGCTCGACAAGACCTGCGAGGACCGAAATTGTGACTTAATCTTTCTCAGAGTGGAACCCAAGTTAGACAGCCTGCGTTCCGATGCTCGTTTCGCAGACCTGATAGGGCGCCTCGGCTTGAGTTCATCTGCATGATGCTCATCATATCAGAACAAGGGATTCCGTACAGGGTGCAATAGTCCGCGGCCAGGGTTCCGTCAAAGTCAGAATCAGAGCCTTTAGCCAACCGCTGGTGTAAGCCAGTGGTTGGAGGAGCTGCCCAGTCCCCGCTCCGTAGTGGAAGCTTTGCCCACGGGCTCACGCCCGTGGTTGGGTACGCCTGACCTTGTAGGTCTCTAGCCAGTGCAAGTCTGGCC
>JAKEER010000315.1 GCA_022616615.1 Acidobacteriota bacterium | reverse complement strand
GGCCGCAACGACGAACCACCCCCGCCGTGGCTGTCGGCCACGGCATCCCCTCCTTAACCAAGGAGGGGAACTTCTGCGCACTTTATTTCTTCACAGGCGCTTAGGGGAATAGTTCCAGGGAGCAATCTGACCTACGACACCTGCGGGCTCCCGACCCGGAGATACTCTCCGGTAGCCTTCCTTCCAGGCAGCGAGTTGCAGCCGCAAAAAACCGGAGGTTGTCCTGTTGAACGATCCTGACTCGCGACGGTCTGGCGCGCCGCCTGATAATCCTTTCGCTTCTTTCAGACACCCTTGCAGGTTCCAGTTCGAATTGAAAGTCCGAAGTAGCCGCAATTCCTTTAGCGCAGGCGCAAAGAAAACATTTGCACATTGCGAGTTTAGGATTCCAACTCAACCCGATCTCGCTTTAGAAATCCAAATCCTACTAGCAGTAATAGCCCCGTGATCACTCCAAAAAGAGCGCTCAATGACGCCATAACGAGCCCCAGCCCAAATTTCTTCATGACCAGAGCCGTAATCATTGCTGCACATCCACCGGCAACCGTTCCAAATGCGTTTAGCAGCCCATACGCAAAAGCCCTCTGCGTTGAAACCGTAAATGTGCATAACATCGGAAGCCAACTTGTATCCATTCCCGCCATCACTAGTCCAAGCAGAATCAAGCTAGTGATGAGAATGGCTGGATGCGTTGCCACGCCAATGCCGATCAGAGCGGGAATGCCAAGCACACACACGATCGCACAAGCTATGAATCGATTACGCTCCCTTTTTTTTGCGCAGGCATCCCAGAGTGCTCCAAGTAAGGGCATTAGAACGATCGTCGAGGCTTGCATGTAGAATGTTGCTTGAAAAGCTGCTGATTCAATACTGACTTGGTACCGTTGAAAAATGAACAGGGGTAAGTAGGTGGAGAGCACCCAGAAAATCACGGACATCAAAGAGAACGTGACAATGATGACAACTATCGACGGCTTGCGAAGTAGTATCACGCTCTCTTGCAGCAAGCCTGCCTGCTTCACTCCACCATGAGCCGATGGTGTCTTGGAAACTGGAAGTCGCTTCCACATGACAAAAGCTACGATCAAACCCAGCACTCCGCACAACACAAGCATGATTCTCCAGCTCAGGTGTGTCGCAACGTATGCGGCCGGCAGGCCAGCAAGAAAAGTGCCGAAGTACCCGCCTGCTTGGTACAAACCCACCGCCTTTGCTTGCGTATCGGTGCCGTGAAAATCGGCGAGATAAGCGTTTGCCGTTGGCATGTAGCAAACCTGGGCCATCGCAAGGATCACTCGCATCGTAACAATCTGCCACGAGACGTTTGCAAATCCGCATAGGATTGAGGCAAAACTCCAAGCGATCACGCTCACAATAACGACTGTCCGTCTCGAAAATCTATCCCCCAGATATCCTGCAACGGGTGATAAGCCGCCGTACGTCCAAGGAAATGACGAAGCGACGAGACCCAGCACGAAATCGCTCGCTATCAGATCCTCTTGCAGAAGAGGGAAGACCGAGTAGATCGCCAGGCGAGCCAGATAATCGATGGCGAGGCCGGTAGACAACAAGGCAACCAGTGTCCACTTTGTGCTGTCCTTCGGTGTCGGCGCAGTCAATGGTATCGCTGTCGTCAGGCTATTCATGTTGCTGCCAACGTCACCGGTTTCGCAGGCACTTATCTGCCGCCTTTTGCCGCAGCGCGTCAACGTCGCTGCCGCCGCGAGGAGCTCCCCGAAAAAATGCCCTAGAGCCCGCTGTCTCCCGGAACAACTCAAACTGTCTCCCTACCATGGCAAACTGATTTGATCTTTCCTAATCGAGCTCAGCCAAAACCTCTCACTGCTTGCGATGCATTCAACCGGAAATGGAGTCAGGATGACTTGTCAGTGCTTATCTGGATGCTCTCCGCCGGATAACCACGGCCCACCAGACCCTGAGTGATGTTGTGAAACTGAGCGCGCTCGATACGTCTGGGAAGCTTCAAGGGGAACCGCTGAGGATAGACGGTGGAGTTTTTCCGGCCATCAACCAATGGAACCATTCCTCGAATTGGTCTCCGTAAAATCAAGACCGTTCGAACATGATCGATGCCGGGAACCTGGATTCAATACTCCAGCGTGTACAGCGAATCCTCCAGGGTTGAATCGTGACCCCTCTTCAAAAACGGCGGGAAAATGTTGATGCTGGGGCAATCGGAGGGGAAACCAACAGATCAGCATGACTGACCACCGGCCGAGAAAAATTGGAATTGAGGCAGCCGACAGCGTAATGGCTAGGCTCGAAAAACCGTTGGCATCCAGATGCGCTGAGCACTACCAAACTAGAATGCGTATGTCGAGTCCGAAGACAGATTGAATGTTCCCAAGCTCTCACGAGCCCAGGGTTCCTCTTCACTAAGAGTGCGACTCTCTTCGATATGTTACCTGCCGACGGGAGCAAGACTAGGAACGCCACAAGCTTGAAGCATACGACGCGCCTTCTCACGAAATTGGTCTCGCACATCTCGTGTCGGAGGCCGGCAACGGCTCGAGCCTAGACCAACCAGCTCCATGCAAAGCTTGTCCAGGTAACCGTCTCCACTGGTATATTTTTCCATCTCCAGCCACAGTACGTAGAAGGGCAGGGCCACTCGTACTAGCTCCTTCTGCGCGTCGGTGTACTGGCGGTTCTCTAACAGTTCCAACATGCGAACCCCCCACTCTGGCCAGTAGTTGCAAACATGAACCTCGATCGCCCGAGCCCCTAGCATATGACTCGTAATAAAACGGAGCTGGTTATCGATGATAGAAAATCGCTCAGAAAAACAAGAAACCGCTTGGTCAAATTGGCCGAATCCAGTGTCCGCGACCGACCACTTCAACCCGACGATATTTGCCTGCATGGCCAGACGCTCCACCATCTCCTGCTCGACACTGGAACTCGTCCAGAACGTGTTGTAGAGAATGATGCCGATGTCAGTGGCTTCTGCAGCTGCCAGCACATACTCATAGATATCTTCCTGGCTGTGAGCAAAATAGTAAGGAGCTGACACCTGAACAAAATCTGCCCCCATTTTCTGCGCGGCGCAAACAAGTTTCACCAGTTCCCGGGTGCTGGTCGTCTGCGCACCCACGGTGATGGGAACCCGGCCATCCGCCTCCTCAATGATTGCTTCTGCAACCTGCAAGCGCTCGTCATAGGTCATCGTCGAGAAATCTCCGGCTGCTCCACCGGCCAACAACACTCCGGTCCCTTCGCGAATTCCTCCTTCAATCAGAAAGCGAACATGACGTCGAATACTTGCGAGATCCAGTTCAAGGTCGTCATCGCGAAACATGGTTGGCACAGTCACGTAGCAACCTGTCAGACGGGCTCGCGTCGCTTGCATACTAAAGGAATTGGCTTTCCTCAATGGCTTATTTCCTCCAATAAATAAAAATGAAATACTTCTTGAAAGAGCCAAGAATCAGGGTCGGTCAACAAGGCCAGTGAGCCACTCCGAACTAAAACGAGCGAGCCGAAGGTGCGTGTAGTCATCAGCTTCATACAAGCACAAAATCGTCTGGTCGGCAGCAATGGCAAGATCTGAGTAAGCTGACAAGCCCTCGTACAAGACCTTAGATACTGGCCAGGTCTTGCCATCATCCTCGCTCATTCGAACGGTCATGCGAACTCGATCTATCTCACTAGCAGGGTTCGCAAACAGTATTCGATTCTTGGCCTCTTTGCCCTTACTTGTGAACCGCACGATGCTTCCCTGGCAGTGGGGATCTGGTAAAGTGTCGTCATGCTGAATCTTTGACCACGAATATCCCCCGTCATCACTCCAGGCATAAGCACGCTTTTTCTTCACATGTCTCAGGCTGCGCAATGCCATGTAAACCCGCCCGTCTGTTGCCTCCACAGCCATACATTCATCCGACAGGTTCTCATACATCGGTCTCCCTCGTTTCCAGGTAAGACCATGATCATCGCTGAAAAATGCGAATGAGAATGAGATCTTGCCCCACTTCGGACGTGGCCAGCTTGCCTCTCCGGGACTTGTGTCTCCCCACGCCGGAATCAGCAGGCGACCATTCTTTAATTGAATGGCGTGGCCAGGTCCGGCACCAATATACTTCCACGTGGGATCAACTACTTGACGGGTGATCTCCACAGGATCACTCCAGGTGACACCATCGTCCTGGGTCTTCATGACAAATACGGTTTGGTTGTTTTTGCAGAAGACTAGCCAGACGATACCGGTCTGCCGATCAAGAACTGGTGTTGGCTGATTTACTGATTTGGCGCCATCATCTTGCAGAAGCTGCAAAGGGCCCCAAGTCTTTCCGTTGTCCAAGCTTCGTTTAAAAACGAGGTCGATATTGGCATCATCTCCGCAGTTGGTCATCCTAGCTTCCGCAAACGCAAGGATCACCCCTTTACCGGAAACCACAAGAGCTGGAATCCGGAAGCAGTTATAACTGGATTCTCCGGAACGAAAGATGGTTTGTTGTTCTAGAGCAACTTGACCTTGCTTGGCTTCGCCGTAAGCAGGTGTCCCACGCATGAATAAAACAACACCATAAAAGAGAAGCCAGTTCATAGGATGTCTCACCTTTGTGCTCCCGTCCGTGATGATCAGAACGTGTACTTTAATCCAAATTGGATATTCCGGCCGTCGCCTGCACTGGTGATACGCCCAAAATTGGGGTCGGGCAAACTACTAGCTGGGCTTCCAAAGACTGGGTGGTTCATCCAGTTGAACATTTCAAAGCGGAAGATAAGTTGTTGGGATTCTCGTATTTGAAAAGACTTATGGATTGACGCGTCCCAGGTGAATGCCGATGGCCCCCTGGCCGTATTGTACCCGAGGTTCCCGAAGCGTCTTTCTTGGGTCGGCGTAGCTGCATCAAAAGCAGCGCGATTTAGCCAAAGCAGCGGGTCCGATGTTTCGACTCGTGACGAGATACCGGGTACTGCGTTTGGCCGTTGGCCGTCAGCCCTGCCAATTCCAACAACATCCCGGCCAAGAAGGACATTGACTGGCAATCCGCTTCTGGCCCCTATGATTCCTTGAAGATTCCAACCTGCTAACAACGATCGGGCGATGCCCGACTGCTGCGCAAAGGAAGGAGTAGGAATCGCATAGGAATGGACAAATGTTAACCGATGGCGAACCTCACCAAGTTTGGGACCCATTGAGCCAGCTAAGTTGGCAAAATCTTGGGTGTTTGTGTCGAGATATCCTGTTCCGTCAGCATTATAGAATTGCAGTGCCTTTGACCAGGTATAGAAGCCGTCGAAGCTCAGGCCTCTGCTCAGTCGTTTGTTAACAGAGACTTGAAGTCCATGGTTCCAAAGTCTGCCTGCGCTCTCTAACAGCCATACTGGACCAATTTCAGCGTGCGGTCTCGTTCGCGTTACCGGGTCGATGGGGTTAGTCAAACGACCGGCAAAAAGGTTCAATGTTCGATTCCCGACGTAGGATGCCTGCACAGCCAAATTTTCCGTCAGGGCGTGCTGAATACTCAGATTCCATTGCATTGAATATTCATCCCTTCGCTCAGGATCCGGCAAATTGTAGCCTGTCGCTAAGCCTGCAGGTACTTTGGACGGATCGGCTATCGCGTCTTTTACAAAAGAATAAGTCAGAGCAGGATAAACAATTGGTCTAAGGCTAGCGGGGAAATCCACAGAATTGACTACTGGGAAAGCTGACAAATTGGGAGCGACAAACGGTGCGTCCCAATACCAATAGGGCTGCGGTGGCCCGTAGGATATTGCGCCACCGGAGCGCAAGATAGTTTTTCCCTTGCCAGTTAGGTCAATGACGAGCCCTAATCGAGGCGCGAAATTGTTCTTGTCGGCACTCCAGATGGGATCACCCGCTTTTGTGCGGGCGCCAAACGGGTCTCGCGTGGCTAAGCCAAAGGGTCCGCTGAAAGGTGTGTAGTACTCATAACGCAACCCGAGACTAAGCTGTATCCGCCGATTTACTTTCCAGTCGTCCTGGATGTATCCAGAATTGGTCCAGAAGTTGTATCCTCTGCCTGGGTTTCCGATTGAGATCATATATGCATAACTGTTGTCTGCAATCAGGTCGTTCAGGCCGTTATAGTAATACCTGATGTCGTGTACTTGGTTGCGAATGCTGTCGACATTACGGAACTCGAACCCCGTCTTTATGGTATGAGCACCGCGAATCCACACTAGATTGTCGATCAACGAGTAGCTGGGAGACTTTGCCTCCAGCAGATCAAAGTGGCCGGTGTAACTCAGTCCTGGTGCGACCACCGCTGTTGTGTCTAAGATCAGAGGTTGACCTAAGACTTGTTGATTCTTACTGGAATCGACCGCGGTCAGATGGCGAGCAATAGGGTAACTGTTGTAACCAAATCTGAACTCGTTGGATATTGTCGATGTAATGATCCACTGGTCGGAAATCGTGTAATTTCTCAAAGGAATTGGAAAAATTCGACGGACATCCTTCCGCAACGCTGGAACGCTAACTTCTTGATCATTCCACGACAGACGAAACCCTAGCCGGTGTTTCCCCAAATAGGCATCAATTCGGGAGAGGGTCGTATCTTCTCTTACTTGACTCCCATCGTTGCGACGATGAAATCCGATCAATGGGTTTGATGTTGGTTCAAAGTCTTTAGGAAGTTGACTCAAGTGCTCCACCAGCCTCGGGTTTATAATACTACTTAGTAACAAAGGTGTCGGTACGTTACCGGTTATCTGCTGTGCTCTGCGAATCCTGCTTCCTTCATAGTTAAAGAAAAAAAACAATTTGTCGCGCAAAATGGGTCCCCCCAAGTTGCCACCGAACTGGTTGTGACGCAATGGGGGCTTTTTCAACCCTGAACGGTTAGAAAAGAAGCTATTGGCATCGAGTTTGTCGTTGCGCAAAAATTCGAACAAGGTTCCATGGAAATTGTTGGTTCCCGACTTAGTAGTGAGATTGATGACTCCGCCGCTGGCTCGTCCATGCTCGGCCGAAAAAGCTCCGCTGCTTGTCTTGAACTCTTCCAGCGCATCAATGCTGACAGTGTTGATAACTGCACCGCTACCACCGATGGCCCCAATGCCCACGCCGTTGTTCTCGCCAAAGGAAATGTCGACACCGTCCATGAGCCAATTGTTTCCCAGCGCAGACAGACCATTTAGCTCTACGCCTCCCCGAGAGGAGGTGCCTCCAGTGTTATAGCCGGCCTGAAGGGACAGAAGCTGCGTGAACGTGCGGCCATTCAATGGCAAATCTCTTACTTTTTGGGAATCAATCACCACCCCAAGTTCCGTGGTAGTCGCATTTACTAGAGGAGCGGAACCTACTACCTCGAGGGTCTGCGTTACTTCCCCAACCTTCATCTCGAAGTCTATTCTGGGTTTTCTTCCCGCGTGCAATACAATTTCTCCAGTAGTGGCCCGTTGAAATCCCGCCTGCTCGACGGTTAAGACGTAAGTACCGGGTAATAGCAAAGGAAACTCGTAGAGGCCAGACTCGTTAGTATTGATCTCTGTCACGACGTTGGTGCCGACATTCTTGGCCTGAACTTTAGCGCTCACGAGCACGGCCCCACTTGGGTCAGTGACGACCCCAACAATCGATCCTCCCGTAATTTGGGCCATTAAGGGGCTTGAGTGGAAGAGCCAGGCGGTGAGCACAGTCAGGAATAGCCACACGAGAGGCGCCTGTTTACTATCTTCTTGCTTCCCCGGGTTGACTTGGAAAAGGAGAGGTCTTCTCATTGAAATTACCTCCGCAGCCAGTTATTATCTTAGGAACTAGAAGTGAATACAATGTCGCCGATTGTATACTGTTATCGGACGACTCTGTCAAGAACTTCTTTCAAAAAATTCTTCTGCCAAGGAACCAATCGATAATGATACATTTACGGATTGGATACAAAAGGCTGGATTGTCAGAATGTCAGTCAGTCGTGATCGGAAAGTGGAGCGAGAACCGTTGGCTATGAGAGTTACCAAGACTCTCCGAGATGCCATTACTGGAGGCGACTACCCGCCAGGCGAACGACTGGTCGAAGAGGATTTGGCACGCCGACTGGGCGTTAGCCGAAACCTGATCAGAGAAGCTTTTCATCGCCTGGAAACTGAGGGTCTGATCGAGAATGATCACTACAGGGGAAGATCTGTTATCAAATTGGCTCGCGATGACATGGCAGAAATAATATCGCTAAGAGTTACGTTGGAGTGTCATGCTATAGAACTGGCCATTAAGAACCTTACCGAGACAGATAAGGATGATCTTCGCGGCAAAGCGAACGCCCTCTTGAACGAGAACCTGCGATTTAAAGAATACAACGAGGCGGACCTGGAGCTACATAGAGCTGTCGTGCGCTTCTCGAGAAGTAAGCGGCTGGAGAAGTTCCTGAATGAACTTTGGGGGCCTTTCTACATAGATCGCGCGTATCGCGATTACCTGTTTTCCTTCTCCTCAGATCCTGAAGGATTTGTTTCTAAAGAAATCGTTTGGGAATATGAGAAAGGTCCTCGTGGCCACCAAGTCATCGTTGAGCAGATCTGTCAGAAAAATGTGGAGGGAGCACAGCGAGCCATGCGGGAGCATATCTTGCGCGGTTGGGGCGAATGGATGAGAAGCTAACCCACGCGAGCCAGGATTGTTGTTGAAGGAGAGGTGTTAGTCGTATTAAGCATTGCAGGAGAGTCGATGGCTAAAGAGTACGAAATACTCCATTTGCATGTTCCAGCCCGTACGAATCGGAGGGGGTTCCTCCAAGGTCTCGCCGCAGGCTACTTGTGCCCTCGGCGCGGGAACATATCAAAGTTGATGATCCTATGACCGCGCTCCAGCAACATGAGGCACACGTGACTGCCGATGAAGCCGGAGCCGCCTGTGACCAAGACGATGTCAGGCATGGGTGGTCTCCTCAGTTATCCCCTGTGGTTCTCATTGGGTCAAGGCTCCGTCAAAAGTCAAGAGTCAGCCTCAAAGCAGCGGGGTTCCGTCAAAGTCGCGAGCCCTCCCTTACGGTCGGGCTACTGAACAGGTCCGAGACTCAAGTCAGTAGCCCGCGCGTCAGCAAGGGCTCTACCTCGACTCAACGACTTACGCGACTTTGACGCAACCCTGCTCAAAGCAGCGGGC
>JAKEER010000031.1 GCA_022616615.1 Acidobacteriota bacterium | reverse complement strand
GGCTAACGGCCCTCAGCCGCCGAAGGATAGGCATGCCACCTTCTAACCCGGCATGAATTTAGGTGGGAAGTTTATCAGCTACAGGCAGGCTAAAGCCAGATCAATGCCCGGCCCAGGATCTCTTTCATTCGCTTGTGAGGGTGAACCGCTAGGCAGGAGCAGACGACCTGGACTTGCTGAAGTTTTTCAACTTGAGGAACGATTGGTAGCCGGTACGGAAAAGGTAGGATCGATCCTTTATTTCACATCCACCGGAGAAAGGACCGTGATTCCCGGAAATCTTCTGAGGTCATCGCAATTGAAAGTCAACACGTGTGTGATCCCGAAAGCAGTCATTGCGGCCACGAGCCGGGCATCGTGAACCTGAGCACCTTGCACAGAATGGGTGATCACAATACGCTTCCACTCCTGAAAGGCGGGCAGGGAGTCGGGCTTGATCTCGATCAATCGCTCAATGAGCCGCAATTTTCTTGCCGTCTCATCAATTGAGAGGCCGTAACCGCCTCGTGCAGCCGCCGGGCGCGTGCAAACGTTCCAAAACTCGGCCGCGTTTTGAGTGGTCGCGATGAGTTTGTCACCGCCGGCTTTGAGAATTCTGATCGCTTGCCGGGCATCGGCATGTCCGGGATCACGCGGAATGGTGAGCCGCAGGAGCACGCCAGTATCAATAAGAATGTTCATCTAGTCGTGGTCAGAGTAGATGTCTTCACGAGAAAAAGTCGAGGGAAGCGGCGCGACGTTCTCAGAGCCAGCGGCAAGCTCGTCTAAGATTCGATCGATCTCGGCAAGGCTAATCGGCACTGACAGTGGTCGCGCGCCGTCATTCTGGACAAGTGACTGCAAGAGAGCATCCAGCGTCGTGCCCTGAGCGGTGGCTCTTTCCCGCAGAGCCTGCAGGATCTGGGCTGTCTTTGGGTCTACTTCAATCGTGATCATCAGGCGCTCCTGGCTGTGATCTTCAGTCTCAAGCATCGATCCATATTATTAATGATAGTGCGCTCGGGAGTGGGTCAGCAACCGAAAATTCCTGGAGGTGGAACACAAACTCATTCAAAAACCCGTCGTCCTACGAGCGAGATGCGATCCAGGAAGGCGGGTTCAAGGCCGTCAGCAGGTCCCGGATGAGACAAAGGCGACTGCGACTCCTTCCCACGGTTGGAAATCAAGAGGCACTTCACGCTCTGTAAACCGTCCGTGGTAAGGGCAACCTTGTCAGAACGGGAGATGTATCAAGGGTTAGCAGGGTCAGTACAGCTTCTGGCGAATAGAAATGCCTAAAGGTGGAAAACGAAGGGGGTTTGGTCCGCACGTCTTGAGCCCTGTCACGGCGAGCCGACACGCATGGAAGATCTACCATAGCGAGATTCGGATCTCTTCGTTTTCTGTCTTGACGTGAACCAGATCTCCTGCAGACTGCCATTCCAGACACGCTAAGAGAGCTCCCACCGAGGCGTGGGGGTCACTCAAGACCTCCACCAGGCGTTCGACGGTATGAATCGGCAGCCGGATGTTGACCTTCTCCTTTGGAGCCTCCACCTGAACGAAGAGGAAATCGTCCCGCTTGAAGATGCGCACCTGTTCCCGACCGCTGCGAACTTCCACGAAATCTGCGTCCGGGAGCCCGGGCAACTGTTGCAAGATGTCAGCCGCCGCCTCACGATACTGCCAGACTTCTTGAAAGTCCTTCTCCATCTTCAGGGGCATATCAATCAGGTTTCCCGCAATATGCCCTAAAGCAACCGGCACGGGAACCCACAGGCGGGTATCGGGTGTTTTCACATGGACGATGGCGATGCCCGCCTGGACGACGTAGCCTACCAGAAGGAGAAAACAAGTCAGCAGCCCGATGAAGATATACTTAAAGGCCGTCTTGACTGTCATAAAGCCTCACTTGCCCCGCAGGGAGCGGCTCTTCGGAAACATTCAAGAGAAATGACGAACGTCTAAACCCGAACGACTAAAGAATGACGAAGTCCGAATGAACCATCCCTCGGGCTTTGTCGTTCGTCATTCCTTCGTCATTAGGGCTTCTTCTTTAGTGTATTGAATCGGGCAATCGGTTCGTTCCTAATCTTAATCAATCCAAACGCGCACCTGTTTGTCATTGTCATTTACCGTCAGAATCTCGCCCGCGTTTTGCCTCTGCATGGCCAATAGGGCAGCTTTGATGTCGAGTTCGTCACCCGGGCTCGCCAGCAAGGCATCCACGACGCCGACTGGAACCCGCAAATCAACCTTGGGCTTCTTATTCTCGGTGACCTTGACCACCACATAGTTGCCGTCTTTGGCGACCCGCACCGTCTCGTTCTTCTTTTCCACTGTCACAAACTCGGCGTTTCCAGTCTTCTTGAGCTCGTTCCAGATCTTCTTCATATCGGCGACAGCGATTTCGTCAGAGTGCAGCTTAAAGCGGCCTTTGTTGAACTTCTTGTCTTTGACGGCGTTCAGGGCCACATCCACCATGCCCAGCGGCAGGTTCACCTTCACATACTCGGGTTCGGTTTTGTTTTCCTTTACTTCCAAATGGAACCAGGGCTCCTTCTTCTGGGCAGCCACCGGGGAGCTAAAACTTCCGACCAAGAGCGCCAGGGCCAACACACTGAAAGCTTTCTTCATAGAAATTCCTCCTTGTTGGTCTCTTAAACGCACGGACCTAATATAAAGTTTCAAAAAGTTCCAAATCAGAGTGGAAAGTCCCCAGGCCGGACGAGCCCGAACTAAACCGGACGGCAAATCGTCATTCGAGCGGGGTCTCGTCATTCCCGCGAAAAGCCTGAAGCTGTGAAAAAATTGAAAATTCGGCTCCGCTAGCCTCCCGGGAGAGGGGGCGCCGACTCTTTCGTTAAATTTCAATTCTTTCACACCTTCCCTGTCCCCCGCGAAAGCGTGGGACGGGAGTCCAGGGTCTATCGACCGGGGGCTGGATTCCCGATTTCGCAGGAATCCTTCCCGCTTTCGCGGGAATGACGCACCAAGGCATCTCTGGCCCTATTTCAACTTCAGCAGCCCGGCTCCATTTCCATACACAATCCGCCGATAGGTCGTCATGTCGGGCGTTAACTTGCGGAGCAACTCTAGCGACTGTTCCGCCAAACAGCGGCCGCTCTGGACTCCTGCGCCTTTTCCGTCGTTGCAATCGCAATCGCTGCCCCAGATCAGCTTGCGGCTGTGCCGCTCAATGAAACCGCGATAAAACTCCGGGTCTCGAGTCATGGCGTTCAAGCCCGAACCGGCAGACAGGTCGGCATAGATGTTGGCGTAGTCGCTCAAGAGGCGGTCCGTCAGTCCGCCCGGCTTTACCCGGCCCTTGGGATAAAGGTCCAGCGGTTTGAGATCTGCGCTCACGTTTCCCCACCACGTCTGGGCATGGCCGATGAAGTTGACCTTCGGATAGGCCTTCAGCACCTTGTCGAAACGCTCGAAGCCCGTGTTGTACATTTCGTACTCAAAATGCAGCAGCACTGGGACCTGCATTTCCTCGGCAAGTTTGTAGACACGGTGCATCTCGGGAGAGTCTACCGCCACGTGGTACTTCATCTCTCCGATGCCAATGGCGCCCCGCTGGATGTTGCCGCGTAGCACGTCCAGCGCACGCGACTCGGCCGGATCGGCGCTGGTAAACTTCACGTAGCGATCTGAATGGGCAGCCTGAAAATCGGCGCATTCCCGGTTTCCACCGATGATCTTCAGCATCCACCCTTCTCCGGGCAAAATCACCGTCGTCTTAATCCGATGCTGTTCCTGATGAACCAGCACAAGCTCGCGCGGCCGCTTGTTGTAAGGCGTGTGCTGATGCAGGTCCAGGATGGGCTCGGGCGCATCTTGAGCGCTCAAGGGATGGGCCAGCGTGAAAACACAAGCAGCCCCTAGAAACTGGCGACGCGAGAGGTTTTGCATTGGTATCCTCACAAAGTGACATCGGCAGATCCCTTGAATAGAAAAGGCCGACACGTACGGTCCTACTGGCAGCGGGTTCCCGGAACAACCCACTTTGCCTAGGTTTGCATCTTGCTTCTCGTGGTCGTCGAGACCCATCATACGAGAATCATTCCCGCCTGTGCTATTCTTTTGCCCGCGCACCCGAAAGGAGACTCTTCATGCTGACCCAACTCCGCGGCAGCTTTAGGCTACCCTTATGCACCGGAACCACTGAGCTCACGCTCTTCTTGCTTCTTATCCTCAGCTACCTGGCTGCCGCAGCCGGCGACTTGCCGAGGCCACCCATGACCCGGACCGACAACGTGAAAGAAACGCTTCATGGAGTGCAAGTCATCGACCCCTATCGCTGGCTGGAGGATCAGGAGAGCAAAGAGACGCGCGAATGGATCGACAGCCAAAACCGTCACACGCAGTCCATCCTGGGGGCATTGCCTGGACGTGAGAAGCTTAAGCTGCGGCTGACCGAGCTCCTCAAAATTGAGGCCGTGGGCATGCCCGTTGAACGCAACGGACGCTACTTTTTCTCGAAACGCCAGGCCAGTCAAGACCTCGCCGTGCTTTATCTGCGGAACGGAAGGAACGGAGCCGAGGAAGTTTTGGTCGATCCGCATCCCATGAGCCCAGACAAGACCGTCAGTGTGAGCCTTTCCGACGTTTCCCAGGACGGAACACTGCTGGCCTTCAGCGTGCGCCGCGGTGGCGAAGACCAAACCGAAGTCCGCTGGCTGAATGTCGAGACCCGTCAAGAACTACCCGACAAGCTTCCCCGCGCCCGCTACTTCGGCGTGGCAGTGAAGCCGGACAAGAGTGGATTTTATTACTGCCGCCATGGCCAGGAAGGCTCGCGCGTCTACTACCACAAGATGGGTACCGACTTTGCTTCAGATGCCGAGTTATTCGGGAAAGGGTACAGCGCCGACAAAGGGATTGGCATCGGGCTATCTGAAGACGGCCGCTATCTCTTGATGACGGTCTTTTACGGCTCCGCCGCCGACAAGACCGAGCTTCACCTGCTCGATACGAGGAACGGCGCTGTTGTGATGCCTTTGGTAACCGACGTTCAGGCGCGCTTCCTGGGAGAGATTGCCGGCGATCACCTTTTTGTCCAAACGAACTGGAACGCGCCAAATTCGAAGATCTTGAAAATCGAACTCAAGAACCCCAAGCGGGAGCAATGGCGTGAAATCATTCCGGAAACTGAGGCAACCATCGAAAGCGCTTCGCTGGCAGGCGGGAATATCTTTGTGAACTACCTCCATAATGTTCGCTCCAGGGTGAAGGTGTTCAACGCGGACGGAAAGCCGGTGCGCGACATCGCATTTCCTTCACTAGGAACGGTGAGCGGCGTGAGCGGACGCTGGGAAAGCGGCGAGGCGTTTTTTCTGTTCACTTCATTTCACGTCCCGACGACTATTTACCGCTACGGAGTGGCTGATGGCAAACAAGAGGTTTGGGCGCGCCTGAACGTTCCCATCCAAAGTGACTCGTTTGAAGTGAAACAGGTCTGGTATGAATCCAAAGATCGTACCCGCGTGCCCATGTTCGTCGTGCATCGCAAGGGCATCAAACTTGACGGTTCGCATCTAACATTGCTCACTGGGTATGGCGGCTTCACCCAAAGTCTCACGCCCGCTTTCGATCAGCGCGCGGCCCTTTGGGTTGAGCGCGGCGGCGTGTTTGCCGTGCCCAACCTGAGAGGTGGCGGCGAGTTCGGAGAGAAGTGGCATAAAGCAGGAATGCTCGAAAAGAAACAGAACGTCTTCGACGACTTCATTGCCGCTGCTGAATGGCTCTTGAAAAACCGCTACACCCGGCCTTCGCGACTGGCCATCTCCGGCGGCAGCAATGGTGGCCTGCTGGTCGGAGCTGCTCTGACGCAGCGACCCGATTTGTTTCAAGCCGTCGTCTGCAGCTATCCGTTGTTAGACATGGTGCGTTACCACAAATTTCTGATCGCCAAGTTCTGGATACCTGAATACGGTTCCGCCGAAGACGCTCAGCAATTCAAGTCCATTCATGCTTACTCCCCCTATCACCGCGTCCAGCCTGGGACGAAATACCCCGCTGTGCTGTTCATTACCGGAGACGCCGACACGCGCGTCGCGCCCCTGCATGCCCGAAAGATGGCGGCGCTGCTGCAGTCCGCAACGGGTTCAGACCGGCCAGTGTTGTTGCACTACGACACCAAGGCCGGCCATATCCGGAGCGCGGCACCGGTCAGCAAGCGAATCGAAGATCTGACCGATGAGCTGAGCTTTCTGTTTTCGCAGTTGGGAAGTGGAGAGTCAAACGCTTCACGGACGTCGAAGAATTAATGTGCTGGTCTCGGAGCTTGCCGGGCAGGAGCGAAAGGCTCCCCTCTTGGAAGGCTGAGCGTGTCCCACAAGCTTTGTGCTGGACACAGAGGTTAGAGATCTCTGCTGTCTGTCCCCGGAGGGGACCAATATGAATAGCCGTGGGTTGAGCGCAGCAGCGCGGAGCGAAACCCACGGTAGCGAGAACGCGTCAGATTCAACCCTGAAAGGGTTGAACCAGCGGCAATCTTCACGTTACCGCTCCTGTTCGACCCTTTCAGGGTCGGTCCCTTGGGCGACATTTACCCCGGGTGGCGCGCCACCCGGGGCTATTCGTGTTCGTCCCCTCCGGGGACTTACCTTTCGACGCATACTCGTTCCGTGTCCAGCGACTGGCAGAAATCAAGATGGCTTGAGCTTTTCGATGAGAGCTCGAATTTCATCGGCGGGAGGAGTGGAGGAGGGGCGTTGGGTGGCGAGCTGAAGGGCCTTCTGATAGGCAGCGATGGCTTCGATGTTTCTCTTTTGGCGTTGATAGAGTTGCCCCAAGAAGTACCATGGCACAGGCAGGCTCGGGTCAGTTTCTGCCGCGAGGCGATAGTTGATTTCCGCCTCGGCGAGCCGGTTTCGCTCCAAATACAGACTGGCAAGATCAAGTCGCGGCAACACCCATCTGGGATCCAGTTGAACGACCTGTTGATAGTAGTACTCCGCAGCGCCGTGATCACCCAATCTTGCATGGAGCTTTGCCAAATCGCGAAACGGTAAGGGCCACTGTGAATCACTCTGGATCGCTTCTCGGAATGCAGTCGCAGCCTCTGCATTGGCCTGCTTAGATGAGGCGCGATAACCGGTAGCATAGGCTCGTCGGGCCAGAATCGACGTATCCCGTGGATTCAAATCAGCCGCCCATTCATAGATTCGGATCAACTGAGTGATCTCAGACTCTGTGAGATTAGAAGCCTCATATAGCTTCTTCAAGAAGGTATCCCCTTCTTTTGAAAGTTTGGGCAAAACCTCACTTCTCAGTTTGTCCTTAGTTGCAGGGTTGAGTCCGTCTGCCTTGCGCGATTGGTAAACATCATAAGCGGACGATCCCTGCGGCCACACCAATTGTCCATCCGCTGCGGCTTTCAAAATTCGGGCTTCCAACGAGCCAAATCGGTGCCACGCGATCAAGGCCGCTACCGCGGCTAGCAGCACTGCGGCACCCACCATAAATATCCGACTGGAAACTCCAGGCTTTGATGTACCCGCCAGTGCGCCAAGATCAAATGTAGCCTTCGTTTCTCCAGCGTCACTTGTTGAAGCAGCGCTCGCCGCTGCTGTCTCAGGCGTGCCGGCCGCTGGAGTGGCTGGCCTCGACTCTGGCACCGCTGCATTCACGTCCGGTGGTGCTGAAGCGGGCTTCTCGCCCTTGGCGCCAAGAGGAATTCGAGTGCCCATGAAGAGGAAGTAATCGTCGGGCGCCTTCGGAGTCCCTTTCTCGGCTTCAGATTCCCGCTTCGACTCATCCATTATCTTTCTCTACCGAGCGAATTGCGAACGCCCACCGACCTCTTGCTGCTACTTCTGCAGCGTGATCACGCCCCAAGGCCGGTCTCCGGCCTTGACCTTCCGGATGACCGTCCGCGATGCCACATCTACCACGGAGACGTCATTCGACGGTCCGTTGGCGGTGAAGAGCAGTGATTCGTCCGGCGACAGTGCGATCCCCCAGGGACGCTGGCCTACCTCGAATGAAGCAATGATTCTTTCGGCGGCAGTGTCCAGAACAAGGACTTTCTTGCTGCGCCCGGTGCTGACATACAAATTCGAGCCGTCCTTGCAAATCACCATGCCCATAGGCCGCATGCCGTCGCCCAGCGGAATGGTACGCAGGGTCTCCTGCCGTACCGCGTCGATGACCGTCAATGTTCCGTCGTTTTCATTGGTGACGAATGCCCGCGAGCCATCCGGGAGAAATTCCACCGACCTTGGGCGGCGGCCAACCTTTATTGTCTTCACGACCTTGGCGGCGGAGGTATCCACCACCCTTACAGTGCCGTCATTCTCGCATGTGACATAAACGAATTTGCCGTCGGGGCTGAGCGTGACACCTTCCGGTTCCTCGCCGACGGGCAACGTGGCGACAAGCTTTCCGCTAGCCAGGTCGACAATACTGAGGCCGCTGATGTCCTCGTTGGAGGCGTATAGTGTCTTACCGTCGTGGCTCAACGCAAACTCTTCCGGATCCGAGCCGGCGTGGATCTTGTTGACCAACTTGTTCTGCCTGAAATCCACCACACCAATACCATCCGCACTTTTGTCTGGCGGTGGCAGTGTGCTTTCGTCAACGCCAGGCGGTGCAAACGGCGACCCGCTGAGGGCGACGTAAAGCAAGTCGCCGGATGCGTGGATGCCCCTAGGGCGCTTACCAAGCGGAATGGTCGCCACGGCCTCGGGCTGGCTGGGGTCGATGACGGTCAGGTCACCGGATGCTTCGTTGGTGACATAAACGAGATAGGAAGACTGGCTGGGGCGCCCGCATCCGGGCGATACCGCAACCACGACAAGCGCCAGCAAAAGACAGCTTCGCGAGATCATGATCCTAGAATCAGCAGTTCAAATAACCGCAGAGACGCGGAGACGCTGGGGAGAACACGTGACCTCCTCGCAATTTCTTCCTCACCACAAGGCTGAACGAAAACGTGATTGCACCGTGGTCAAAACTGGAGCCCCATTTGAAGCCCTGACTGCTGGCCGATCTCCCCAAGAAGCTCTCTGCGTCTCTGCGTCTCTGCGGTGGCTTTCTTGTTACTGTTTTTGGGATGATTTGCCTGACTTCCACGGACCCGCTGGCGGGTTCGGCCACTTTGATCGTCATGAGTTCCGTGAGAGCCGCGCAATCAAAATACGATACGGTCTTTTTTGGCTTCGATCTTCTCCGCATCTACACCCGGCACTTTCTTGAGATCCTCGATCGACTTGAACTTGCCGTTCCTGGTGCGGTAGGCAATGATGGCGGTGGCTTGAGAGCGCCGCAGGGAGAGCCTGCTCTCCAGTTCGATGGCGGCGGCCTTGTTCACGTTGACCGGGGGAACCTCCTCCGCCGGGAAGTGCTTGGTCAGGTAGTCGAGAATCAAAGCGAACTCCTGGTCCGTCCCCTTTGTGCCGAAAGCCACCATCTTGTTGAGAGTGGCTTGCCAGCCATCCCGGTCCTGCCGGCGCGAGACGGAGCGCTCCAGTTCGTGGCAGCTCCTGCAGAGTCTCTCGGTCTCTTCGCGCCCCGGACCTTCCGGGAGTTGCGCCCACAAATTAGCTGAGAACAGCACAAAGAGCGTCATCCTAAAAACCGCAACAAGAAAGCCACCGCAGAGGCGCTGAGACGCGGAGAGCCTCTTGGGAGATCGGCCAGCAGTCAGGGCTTCACTAAAGGTTGGGTCCCAGCATTTGACCCTGCTGCAACCACGTTTTCGTTCACCCTCCTGGTGAGAGGAAGATCGCGAGGATCTCATGTCTTCTCCCCGTTTCTCTCTGCGACACTCGCATGTGGAGCGGTTCTCCAGCCTCAACGCGAAGATATCTGCAGCTTTTCGGTCCCCCTCGCCCCTATTCCCTGGAGCCGTGAAAAAATTGAATCGGGGCAACTCTGAACCGCATCGGTTTCCAATCCACAGCCGACAACGCGCGCGGAGCGCGCGTTCCACCTGGCTGGAGCGGGCGCGTGGGACCGCTGTCCCCCTGCGCCCGCTTTTCGCCGGGAGGAGTCAACTTTCAATTTTTTCACAGCT
>JAKEER010000314.1 GCA_022616615.1 Acidobacteriota bacterium | reverse complement strand
TTCGTATCTGCCCGCCAGCAAATCCGGTATTCGATAATAGCCGTCTGTCGCGGATTGGCCGGTGCGGGAGATTCCGGTAGCTTCATTAGTTACTTTCACAGAGCTGCCAGCTATGCTGGCGCCCGATGGGTCGGTGATCTGGCCCTGAATCGTACTGGTGACCTGGGCGAACGTACCTCGGCACATGATCACGAACACGAGGGTCAAAGCTGGGATAGAAATAAGGTGCGGCCTTTTGGATGTCATGGTTCCATCTCCTTTTCTTAAATTGGTCACCGGGCGAGACCAGTGAGAGCGGACTTGCTTTCATTCGTTTATCCCCGTGTGACACCGATCAGATCAGGGCTTTTCAGAGGTTTAATCGATAAGAACGACTAATATATCGATAATTATTCAATGTCAAGCCTTTTTTCGTGCTTTTCTTTCGAAAGCGGGCCAGAGTGGCGACTCCAGCCAAGCTGGAGCGGGAGATCTTCTCTGAGTTTGGAGGCTGGATAGCAGCGCGGGTTGGCGGCAGCAACGAAAAGACTCAGCCAGGTTAACTTGTCTTTTCTTATAGGGAAGGCTTATCGGTTCGCTAATGAGGGCGACAAGGCGAGGAAAGCTCTCGCCAGCTGATGTCGCGACTGCTGCACAGGTTTTCATCCAACGCTTCGAAACCATCCGCATTCTCGGAGGCCAACTGGAGCGGAGAGGCCTTCAGCGTGAGCTTGGCGAAGAGAACGATCGTCAGCCAAGTGACAGAGTGCCTGGAGGACAATGGGAGCTGCCGCGTTTCACCCAAGCTTTCATCTTTTTCTCCGGCCAGAAACATCACGGCTATGAGCAGAACTCGCGTGGGAGAGTTCATAGTTGAAGAACCGTGTTGGTGGCCGCGGATCTCAGCGCCGCGAACAGGAGTTTCATAGTCTTGAGATTGTCGTCGCCGGTGGTTGCTGCCGCAGCTTCGCCCCGCAGAGCCGCAAGTAGAGCGGCATTCGTGTCAACAATACTCGGGTGAACAAAGCCGTATCGAGGATCGCTCCAGGCATAGTGGTGCGGCGTGAGCAGGTCGGTTGTAGTGCCCGCTTCTGTTGAGATCGTAAGTTTCCCGTCGGTACAACATTTGATCGTCCCAGATTCCCCTTCCACGAACACTTCGTAGTCGGTTGTTCGCCAGGTGAGCTCACAGTGGCAGATCAGTCGGTCGTAGCCAAGCATCACCGATACAATATCCTCGCCCGCAAAGCGCTGGTCCACGTGAAACTCGCGCGCGTAGAGCGTCCGCAGCTCGCCAAAGAAGAATCGAGGCAGGTCGAGCAGGTGAGGCCCCATGTCGTACAGGGCGAAGTGGGGCTGCGTGAAGAGGTAGGGCTGATATTCGAACAAGGCGATGTCGCCGTGGCTGAACTGAATGTGGGCGCGGAACGGGCGACCGATAATGCTGCCGTCGAGAACGGACTTCACGCGAAGCATCGGCGTCTGCCAGCGGAAGTTTTCGTGAATAGGAACGCGATCGCGGCGTCCCGACAGGCGGCAACCATGCGCTCACAGGCGGCCAGGTCGAACGCCATCGGCTTTTGGCAGATGACGGCCTTGTGGTGCCTTGCCGCTAGCAAGACAAGCGCCTCGTGGGCTTCAGGGCCTACGGCAATGTCCACGAAGTCGAGCGGCTCGTTGCGGAGCATCTCCTCGGCGTCAACATATACCTTGGGAACACCGAAGCGGTCAGCCGCCGCGCGAAGCTTGGCGAAGTCGCTGTCGCACAACGCCACAAGGCGCGCACCGGGCAGTTCCTTCCATGCGCAGATCTGGAACTGCGCCCAGAAGCCCACGCCGATGACGGCGAACGTTAGCTCTCGCATAAGTCACCTCCTGTGAGTTTGGATTCGGGGGATGGCTCACCACACCCGTTTTCGGAAGAATGGAGGTTGGAAGAGGTCCTTAATCTTCCTCTCGTTTCACACTTTCAGGACTCGAAGGTCTCTTCCAGAGACTTGACCAGCCAGACCATGACCTCATTGTAAGGGGTAGGGATGTTCAGGCGCTTTCCAGCCTCAACAATCGCGCCATTAACGACGTCAATCTCGGTGCGCCGTCGTTTCTCAATATCTTGTAACATGGAAGCCTTTGATCCCGGATACCGCTTCAACGAACCAATCATGTCCTCCCAGTACTTCTCCTCGTCGAGGTTGACACCTTGCATTTTAGCCACGGCGACAGCTTCGTGCAGAAGGCTGCGCATCAACTCCAATGTCCCCTGATGTTCAATGAGCTGACCTGAATTAAATCCTAACAGGGCCGAGGTGGGTAATGTACAGGCACACAATGATAATTTTGACCAGATCTCTTTAATGACATTCTCGCTCAAAGTGACTTCGATGCCCGCCCTGTTGAAGACCTCCCCGATTCTTTTCAGACGTTGACTCATCTTCCCATCTAACTCGCCAATAAAAGTGGCTCCAGGCTCAGTGTGGTGCACGTGGCCAAGGCCGAGCACTGTTGAACTGTGATAAGTTACGCCAGCGAGCAGGCGTTCTTTTCCAACAATCGCTGCTATCCGAGAGGCGTTTCCCCAACCGTTTTGCAGCGTCAAGACCATTGTCTGTGAGGACAGCAGGGGTCCTGCGCTACGGATGGCCGCTTCTGTATGCATGCATTTCACAAGCACTAAGACAAGCTCAACCTGTCCCACCTTGGCTGGATCAGTCTCAGCTGACACCCGAACCGTCTGCGAGCCTCCCCACTTGTCATCAATACGTAACCCGTTCGCTGCCATACTTTCTACTGCTTCGCGCCAGACATCGATCAGAGTCACGTCGTTCCCAGCGCTAGCCAGGTAACCGCCGAAAAGGCGTCCCATCGCTCCAGCACCAATGATGGCAATCCTCATTGCAACCTCCGGATTAAATTCCGCCACACGAACCGCGGATTCGGTTTCTCTTCTATCTGCCCCAAGCTGTCCTTCTATTCCACGAGTTCAATTGGTTAATCGATAACTAGTGCTTATATATCGATAATATGTCCATGTCAAGTTTTTTTCAAAGACCACTGAATGGTCCAACGGTGTTAATATTTCAAATAGTTAACTTGTGAGGCTAGCTACGACCCCATGGCTAAGGTGAAACAGCTTTCCACGACCAAGCGACACCAGGCGGCACGACTTCTAGAAAAGGCCATTATGACCGGGCAGCTCAGGCCTGGCGAACGACTTCACGAAATGAAACTGGCTTCCGAGCTGAACGTGTCCCAAGCTTGTATTCGAGAAGCTTTACAGGAATTGGAAGGCCTGGGTTTCGTAATCAAATATCCCAACCGGGGCTCTTTTGTGATGGATCTGACGAAGCAGGATCTCCGTCAGATCTATCAGGTTCGTCGCCAGCTAGAGCCTTTAGCCTGCGCCTTAGCAGCTCCTCTACTGGAGCAGGAGAAGCTGGAGAGACTTCAGGATTGCCTCCGGGAGATGGAAGTGACTGCCGAAAACCATGACTACCGGGCCCACGTAGACGCTGACTTCAGGTTTCACGTCTTAATCTGGGAGTCACAGCCCAACCGTTATCTGGAAAGAACTCTGAAGGCCGTTTGCCTTCCGCTTTTTGCTGGCGCCCTGGTTCGAAGGCCATCTACAGATGTCAACTTTAGTCGGATAGTTCGACAGCACCAGCTCATTTTGAGCGCGCTCCAGACTGGAGATGCCAGCTTGGCTGCAAGAGTCATGCAACGTATCCTTGATCGATTCCTACGTCAGGACCTGCTGGACTATTTCAAACTGGCAAAGATCGTTGATAAAGCCGATGGTTCTAAGGACAGGCCTCTCGCCTCGTTAGGCGACGCGGTTCCGATCTTCGAGTAAGAAAGAGAGGGCTGCGGTCACCTGTTTTCGATGAACCGGCGAGAGCTTGGCTGGAAAGCATCGCCATCTCCACAAGGATCTTGCCACGCAAAGCCAAGCCGGGGGCCGATTTTTCGGGATTCACGAAAATCAAGCCTCCGGCTTTGGCAGAGCAGGGTCCCCCAAAGTTCCGGCCCTCCCTTACGGTCGGGCTACTGAACAGGCCGAGGCTCAAGTCGGTAGCCCAGGCGTCAGCAAGGGCTCGGTTCATCTCAGTGACTTATGGGACTGAGGGGGCCCAGTTTGGTAGAGGTCTTCTTGACTCGGAGTCTGATTGTGAAGAAGAGCACTGGCCAGGAACGAGCTAACCATTCAATCCAGCTAGCTCCCAAGAAAATCCCCTCTCGGGAGGGGTGGCGCGAAGCGTCGGGGTGGGTCCGGGTGGCGCAGACATCGCTTCTGCGATGTCTGCGATCCGCAACCGCACACATGGCAAACTGCGCCATGTGTGCGCCACCCAAAGCGATCGTATTGTCATCTAGGAATCGCTCTACTGGTTGGTGGCGATGGTTGTCCTCCTTGCCGGCCTCTCTCTGGCCTCTCTGCTCCAGTTAGCTTCTAAACGTGCTGATAGTTTCGTGGCGCTGCTACAGCGCGCATTTGAGTTCCATCGTCAGCAACAATACCGCCGCTCCATCCCACTGCTTGAGCAGGCCCGAGTCCTCCGGCCCCGGGACTACTTAGTGAATTTCTTGCTAGGCATCGACACTCTTCGATTGGGCAGTCCGGCCGAGTCGCTGGGATTCTTCCACGTGGCGCTTGAGGTTCGCCCCAGAGATGCCGATGCCCTGGGTTATCTGGCTGAGGCGCACGCGGCGCTGCAGCAGTTCGATCAGGCCGCCCAGGCGCTGCGCGTCGCAGCGACCCAGTCGGGAGCTTCTTCACAGGCGCGGCTAGCCTTGATCCAATTCTACCTCCGGCGTTTCCGGGCAGTTGCGGAGGAACTGCGCAGTACCCGCGCCGGTCCGGGATGGGAAGCAATTCGTAGAGTTCAGCGCGGAAAGCGGACTGTTGGGTTTAAGTCAGCCCTGGAGTGGCTGGAGTTGCGGGTTCGTAGATCTGGATAATGACGGCTATCGAGACTTTTTCACGGCCAACGGGGGCTTGGATGTCGATGCTCCTCAACCCAATCGAATTTTTCGCAATGTCGGGAAAGGACGTTTTAGCGACGCATCGCCGACAGCGGGCACTGGCCTACAGGTACGGCGACTGCATCGCGGCGCTGCCTTTGCCGATTTCGATAACGATGGCCGGCTTGATGTTGTCGTGACGGCGTTGAATGATCGTTTGGAGCTATTGATGAATCGAGGCCCGAGGCGTCATTGGCTTCAGCTAAAGCTGAGGGGCAGGGCCAGTAACCGCTCGGGGCTTGGCGCTCGCGTGGTCTGTGAGTCAGCATCGCACCGGCAGATTTCCTGGGTCAGCAACAGCATTGGTTACGCTTCAGCGAGCGATCTGAGAGTTCATTTCGGCTTGGGTGAAGATCGAGTCGCAAGTTGGGTGGAGATCCGCTGGCCCTCTGGTGCGGTGCAGAAATTGGCGAACGTGGCTGCAGATCAAATCCTTGAAGTGATAAAACCTTCAACATGATGGTGAAACGGTCGGGCCCGCGTGGATCTGCAAGCCATAGAAGCAGGGTGTCACGGTTCCCCAGTTGCGGTCACGAACTGCCGCATAGATTCCCCTTACCACTTCGTGGTCACCGATTCGAAGCTAGCGCAGGCCCCTCTTCGAAGACCAAAGAGAACGGTTCTGCCTTCAGTCAGAACAATGACAATGACGCTAAAAAGCAGCTCTCGGATCGTCCCTCTCTTTGCGTTCAGTCTCTTGGCATTTGTCGCTGGTGCTGCCCAAGCACAAACACCGGGTCAACGACCTTGTCTCATCCAGCGCGACCTGTTGGTCGGGAAGTGGCGTGGCGTTGAAAGCGCCGGATTCCTGTCTATGGCCGGCCAAGCCCTGCCGGAGAGTTGATGATCATCAAAGCGGTTATCAGCGTTTTGTGGGGCTTCCAGCGCATCGCGGGCGACGAAGCTGATTCCAGTTCGCCGTGAAACGGGCACAACTCCGCATACTGCTTGCCCTTGCGGGTCAGCTTGATTCCTTTCGACTGAATCACCTAGCTCGCTTCACCCGCTCAATCTCGGGCTGGTCGATCAGCCTCCGAGCCTGCTTGCTGGAAAAACCTTGTCAAGAAAAATGTGTCTCCCGTCCGGCTCTTCCGGCTCTTTCCACTCTTGTCAAATTGAAACGGAAGATATACGAGTTCGTATTAGATGGCAGAGGAAAAGGAAAACCGTCTCATGTTTTTGCCCGTTCATTCTCCCCTTATACTCCTGGAAAACGGCCGCCGGGCTGCCGTCTTTCAAGAGCTGGGTATGAGCACCAAAAAAGCCGTCTTAGCCACGTTTGGACAGCGCCTAGCGCATCTGCGTGTGCGGCAGGGCTTCACGCAAACCGAACTAGCCGAACGGATCGGCGTTAGCCAGCGCGTGGTCTGCTACTACGAACGGGAAACCGAGTACCCGCCCACCCATCTGCTGGGCAAGATTGCGGAAGCCTTGAACGTGTCGCTAGAGGAACTGATGGGAACAGTGACCGTCAAAAATGAGTCCATCCCCAAAAACGGGCGGCTGAAGAGGAAGCTGCAGATGGTGGAAACCTTGCCGGCCCAGGACCAGAAAGCCATTCTGCGCATGATCGAGGCCTTCGTGGCTCGCCGCAGGATGGAGAAAGCGTCTTAAATCGAACGATGAAGAAAACGGAAACCGCCTCGCTGGCACGGCCGGGAGCCGGCATTCCTGAAGAAGTCGTTGAAGCCAAGATTCTGCTGGTGCGGGGGCACAAGGTGATGCTCGACAGCGATCTGGCTGCGCTTTACGGGGTGGAGACCAAAGCGCTGAATCAAGCGGTGAAGCGGAACCCGGGGCGGTTCCCAGCGGATTTCATGTTTCAGCTCACCGGTGAGGAAGAGGCCAGTTTGAGGTCACATTTTGTGACCTCAAAACGGGGAGGACGCCGCTATCCACCCTATGCTTTCACCGAACAGGGTATGGCCATGCTGTCGAGCGTTCTGAACAGTGAGCGGGCCATTCAGGTCAACATCGCTATCATGCGGGCCTTCGTCAAACTTCGGCAACTGCTGGCCACCCACAAGGACTTGGCCCGCCAGCTGGAACAGATGGAGAAGAAGTACGATGCCCAATTCAAAGTGGTCTTCGACGCCATCCGGCAACTGATGCAGCCACTGCCCGCCGGACGCAAGCCCATCGGATTTACAACCCCCGCTTTGGCCAGGCGGCGGGCCATGTCGATGGCGGTGGTGAAGTAGACGCGGTGGCCGAGTTCGGCCGTCAGCACACCGAGGGCGATGGCCAAGTGAGTTTTGCC